>JBCCMA010000028.1:0-25988 GCA_039026595.1 Pseudomonadota bacterium | reverse complement strand
TCTTCTTCATCGTGACCACGTCGTTTGTTCGGGAGTTTGGCGTGGACGTTACGCGGCCAGATCCAAATCCACCGAAAAAGGAAACAAAAAAGGTCGAGGTGATCGCCGTGCGCATCAACAGTCTCGGCGACGTATCGGTAGATGACCGACCCACGGATCTCGGTCGGGTGCGCGCGCTGATCGAAACCGGACTGGTCTCCAAGGAGAACCCGTCGGTCGTGGTTATCGCGCACCGCGACGCGGACGCCGGGGTGCTCGTGAAAGTGATCGACGGCGCGCGGGCGGCAGGCGCACCGAAGGTCTCCCTGGCGCAGGACGCCGGGTGAAAATCATTTAGAAAGAGGCGGTTATGGCGAGAAAGCACGCACAGCCCGACGACGACGGCGAGATTAACATCACACCGATGCTCGACATCGTGTTCATTATGCTAATCTTTTTCATCGTTACGACGTCCTTCGTAAAGGAGACGGGCTACGACCCGGATCGCCCGGAGGCGCAAACGGCCGAGGCACTCCCCCGAGGGAACATTCTCGTGGCGGTGACCGACACTGGACGAATCTGGATGCAGAAGAAGCCCGTGGAGATCGGTCAAGTTCGGCGATTGGCGGAAGGCGTCGTGGCCGAATCGCCGGAGAGTTCGGCGATTGTGATTGTTGATCGTGGCGCGCCAACGGGCGTGGTGATTGACGTGATGGATCAGATTCGGCTGGCGAAGGTACAGCGTGTATCCATCGGTGCGGAAGAAGGCAACTAGGCGGGGGCGGATGCTCGATCGCCGGTTGGCCATGACAGAGGTAGAAGTATGCGTTTATCGTTTTCTTTAGTTGGCGGAATCGTCGCGGCCATTGCGCTGTTCGTTCTGATGAACAGTCTGGTCGCCGCGGACGGTGCGTCGGTCAACAAGGGCGAGCAGTTCTCCATTGTTGATTTCATCAACATTCCGGAGGAACAGCAGGTCCAGAAGAAAGACCGGAAAAAGCCGAAGAAGCCGCCACCGCCCAAAAAGCGCCCGCCACCGCCCAAGATGGTGGTGCAAAAGAACGACAAGCCGCCACCGCGTAACCTCAACATCGCGACGCCCAACATCAAGGTGCCCGTGGGCACGGGCGGCGGCCCGTACCTCGGCGGGTTCAGCGCCGGTCAGGCGGCGGCGGAGGGGGACATCATTCCCATCGTTCGCATCGCGCCGCAGTACCCGCGCGACGCGCGCCTGCGCGGCATTTCCGGCTGGGTTAAGGTCGAGTTCACGATCAACGAAGACGGCACTGTCTCCAATCCGTCAGTGATCGATGCGCAGCCGCGGCGGACGTTTGACCGCGAGGCCATCCGCGCCATCCTGCGGTGGAAGTACAAACCACGGATCATCGACGGTGTGGCGGTCAAGCGCACGGCCTCGCAGGTGATCGATTTCAATCTTGACGGAGGCTAGTGCCATGGCAAACCGCCCCCTGAAGCCCTGGCGCAGCGTGCTCGCCGCACTGCTTGCCCTCACCATGGCGTTCGCAAGCCCTTTGGCCGCGGCGCAGGACGAGGACAAGGAAAAAGAAAAAAATACGGTAATGTCGGAGCGGGCGTACAAACGTTTGTCCCAAGCCCACGAGGCTTTGGGTGAGAACCGCTTCGCCGACACCATCGAGCTGCTGCGGCAGATGGAAGAAAAGCTGCGTCTTTCTGATTACGAGAAAGCACTGGTCCTGCAAACATATGGCTTTGTGTACGCCCAGCAGGAAAAGTACGACCAAGCTCTGGAATATTTTGAACGCTGCGTGGCCCTCGATGCCCTGCCGCTCAAGGCTCAGCAGGGCATGCTGTACTCACTTGCCGGCCTCTACGCGAACAACCAGCAGTGGTTGAAGGCGGTCGAGACGATCGAGAAATGGCTGGTCGCCGAGCCCGATCCGCCGCCTGAGGCGTACATCCTGATCGCTTCGTCCTACGCTGAGCTCAAACGCTACCGTGACTCGCTGCCGTGGATCGAGAAGGCTATTGCCGCCACCGACGATCCCAAGGAAAGCTGGTATCAGCTGATGATCGCGATGTACTTCGAGCTCAAGGAGTTCAGCAATGCGGCCCGCACGGCCCGGACCATGATCTCGATCTGGCCGGACAAGAAAACCAATTGGGAAATGCTGCAGGGCGCCTATCAGGAGCTGGGCGACGATCACGCGGCCATGTCGGCGCTGGAACTGGGCTATCGCCGCGGTGTGCTGGCGGATGAGCCAAATATCGTGAATCTGGCACGGATGAAGATGTATCTCGATGTCCCGGTAGAGGCCGGCGAGATCATGTCCCGCGAAATGCAGGCCGGGCGCGTACAGCGCACGACCAAGCATCTCGAACTGCTGCTCGCCGCGTGGGAGCAGGCCCGCGAGTTTGAAAAAGCGGTGGTGATCATCGACGAACTTGCGTCGGCGGCGCCGACCGGCAAGCTCTACGCCCGCAAGGCGCAGCTTTATTCGGAGCGCAACCGTTGGGACGATGTGGTGTCGTCGGCAGATCAGGCTCTGGATCGTGGCGGCCTGACCAACAAGGAAGAGGGCACCGTCCTGTTGCTCAAAGGCGTCGCGCTGATGGAGATGGATCGCAACAACGAGGCGGAAGCCACGTTCACCCGCGTCAGCCGGCTGGGCGGACGCGCGGCCAAGCAGGCGTCGTCGTGGATTCAGTACCTCAAGGATCAGGCGAGCACGTACTCGCCGACCTAGAGCGTGCCCTCGGTCACAGCCCCGGTGCCGCAATGCGGCGCCGGGGCTTTTTTGTGGGCGTTATCGCGACCGCCATCACGGTGCTTACCCGGAATCGCACGCTAGTGTTTGCCCATAACGCCGCAGGTGATGCGGCTCCGCACCGCCCCAAAATCGGGCGGGCGTGACCGGGATCACGGTTATGTCAGAAAGCCTGCCATATCTGTGACTCTGCTCACGGCGCCCCGGGACCAACTGGGTGATTCTGCGGGGCGTAATGCGGCAACACGTCTTAATCAGCGACAAAACCGGCGCCCACAGGGACCGGCAGAGGAATTGCCAGTGAGTGTAAGCATGTCTGAGGGGTCTTTCGGTAATATGAACACAAGCGGTAGCCCCTTCCCCGCACCCAAGGAAATGATTGATCAGTTCCTCGATACCATCTGGATGGAACGCGGCCTGTCTAAAAACACGCTGGCAGCGTACCGCGCTGACCTGACGGCGCTGACGCGCTGGCTGGAGTCCCGCGACGAGACGCACGTGGCCGAAGCGCAACGCGCCGACCTGCTGGCGTTTATCGCCGAGCGGGCGGAGAAGGGCGCACGCCCGCGCTCCACTGCGCGCCAGCTGTCCAGCTTCCGTCGTTTCTTCCGCTACCTCGTCCGCGAAGGCAAGCTCAAGGACGATCCGACCTCCAACATCCAAATGCCGAAAATCGGCCGCACGTTACCCAAAACGTTGACCGAAGCGCAGGTTGAGGATTTGCTCAAGGCGCCCAATACGGACGAGCCTCTCGGCTTCCGGGATCGGACGATGCTTGAGTTGCTGTACGCCACGGGTCTGCGTGTGTCTGAGCTGATCAATTTGAAGCTCGGCCAGGTCAACGTGGAGCAGGGCGTGGTGCGAATTCTGGGTAAAGGCGACCGCGAGCGGTTGATCCCGCTAAACGAGGTATCAACCGACTGGATTACCCGTTTTGTCAGCGGCGCCCGTCTCGAAATCCTGCTCGAGCGTCAGACTGATTATCTGTTCCCGACGCGCCGCGGTGACCGAATGACCCGGCAGGCGTTCTGGCACATCATCAAACGTTATGCGCGTAAAGCGAAGATCGGCAAGGAGCTCTCGCCGCATTCTCTGCGCCACGCGTTTGCCACGCACATGCTGAACCACGGTGCCGACCTGCGCGTGGTGCAGATGCTGCTGGGCCACAGCGATCTGTCGACGACACAAATTTACACGCATGTGGCGCGAGAGCGACTGAAGAACCTCCATTCTCAGCATCACCCTCGCGGGTGATCTGTCGCCAAAACAGGGGTTTACGGCCGGATTTCTCAGGCTGGTCACCGGCCGGTGTTTTGGTAGACTAGCGCGCTCAAGCTTCACGAACGGACCGCGATCTTCGCGGTCCAATTGCGTCAGACACTCCGCCTGGAAGGGACTATGCTCAAAAAATTCACACACCTCTGCCTTGGTTTGACCATGGCTATTGTGGCGAGTACCGCCACCGCCGACGGCATTGACACAATCAAGGCCGCCTTCCCCGGCCTCGGCGATACCGAAGTCCGCGAGACACCCGTGGACGGCTGGTTCGAGATCATGCTGGGCGGCCAGGTGGTCTACGTCAGTTCTGACGCCAAGTATCTGATGCGCGGCGATCTGATCGAGCTTGCAACCAACTTCAATTACACGAACAGCCGTCTGAACGAGGCTCGGGTGGAAGTGCTTGCCAGCGTCGACGACAGCGACGCGATCGTGTTCACGCCGGACAACGTCAAACACACGATGACCGTTTTCACCGACATCGACTGCGGGTATTGCCGCAAACTGCACTCCGAGATCGAGGACCTCGAAGCGCTGGGCGTCGAAGTTCGGTACCTGTTTTTCCCGCGCGCGGGCCCCGGCTCGGCATCGTGGGACAAGGCGGAATCGGTGTGGTGTTCAGACGATCGCAACGCCGCGCTGACCAGCGCCAAAGCGGGCAATACCATCACGCCGAACGCGTGCGGTGATGCCAGCATCAAGGCGCAGTATGAGTTGGGTCGCGCCGTCGGCCTGACCGGGACGCCGGCGATCGTTACGGCCAGCGGCGAGCTGATCGCGGGCTACCTGCCGGCGCAGCGCCTGGTGACCAAGCTCGAAGAGTCGCTAAAGCAGGGCGGCGGCGGAAAATAGAAAGCTGCTTTCAGAATCGATGAAACGCCGGCCTTGCGCCGGCGTTTTTTGTTTAGCGCTCGAGGTGCTGCAGCTTGTCGTCGACGTCGTCCCAGTCCGCGGCGTCGGGAAGGGCGTCCTTCTTCTCGGTAATCGTTGGCCAGGTCTGCGAGAGCTCCTTGTTCAGCTCCACGAACACTTCCTGACCCGGCGGGATCTCGTCATCTGAATAAATGGCTTCGACCGGGCACTCGGGCTCGCAAAGCGTGCAGTCGATGCACTCTTCCGGGTTAATGACGAGGAAGTTTGGACCCTCGTGGAAACAGTCCACAGGGCACACTTCCACGCAGTCAGTGTATTTGCACTTGATGCACGCGTTGGTCACGACGAAGGGCATCGATGAACCTGAAGCTTGTGTAAGGAGTGCCAAGTATAGCGGCGTCGCCCAGCGCGGTTGTGCAGCAGGATAATTCGTTACGCAAGGGCCGGCGTCAGTCCTTGGGCGGGCGAAATGGCATGCGCGCCATTTCGATCCGGTGGACGCGCTGCACCCCGGCCGCCCGGTCCTCGAGATAAGTCTTCAATGCGAACGTGGTGGATGGAAACGCGATGTCGTCCCAGGGGATGTCGGCCTCGTCGAACAGCCGGACATCAAGGCTTTCAATCCCCGCGCCAAACTGGTCATTGCGCATGGTGGCCCGGAAGAAAATGTGCACCTGGCGCGCGTGTACCACATCAACGACGGCCTGCAGTTCCCCAATCTCGACGTCGGCGAGCGCCTCTTCCTGCGTTTCGCGCTCTGCGGCCTCGGCGATGGACTCGTCGTTTTCCATAAAACCCGCCGGCACGGTCCAGTAGCCGCGACGGGGTTCGATCGCGCGTTTGCACAATAAAACCTGATCGTTCCAGACCGGGATGCAGCCGAGCACCATATTGGGGTTTTGGTAGTGCACGATGCCGCAGGCGTCGCAGACCGCGCGCTCGCGGTTATCGCCGTCGGGGATTCGGTGGTCGACCGGTTGGCCGCACTCGCTGCAGTACTTCATGGTGTACGTAGGATGGTGGTGCCGGGAGAGAGAATCGAACTCTCACTCTGTTTCCAGAACCGGATTTTGAATCCGGCGCGTCTACCAGTTCCGCCACCCCGGCCCAGACTGGATGACGGGCGGAGTCTAAAGCGGGGTTCAAGGGCGGTCAACGCGCACGCCACAGCAAAACCGTGTTTCGGCGCGCCGCGCAAATAGTCCGCGCGACTTGCAACCTTTTAGGCCGGCCGCGCGTCTGTACCTTCGAGATGAGCAAAACCGCCCACACAACACGCGACGACACCGGGCTTTGCGCCCGGGCTGCCAATGGCGATCGCAACGCACGCCGCGCGTTGTACATCGAGCATGCAGACGGCGTGATGACAGTGGCCATGCGCATCCTGTGCGACCGTGCGCAGGCCGAGGATGTCGTTCAGGACACCTTTATAAGGGCGTTCGACAAGCTCGGCACGTTTCGGGGGCAGTCCCGTTTCTCAACGTGGCTACGTCGTATCGCCATCAACCAGTGCCTCCAGCGGCTTCGGTCACCGTGGCATACGCGCTCGGAGATGTTCGTAGAGGCCGATGCGCCGGAAAACAGCACTTCGGATCAGATCGATCTCCTTAGAGCGCTTGCCACGCTGGATGCGGTGTCGCGCGCGGTGGTCTGGCTGCACGATGTTGAGGGTTTCAAGCACCGTGAGATTGCCGAGGCCATGGGGCGCACGGTCAGTTTTTCCAAATCGCGTCTTGCGCGCGCCCATCGCGCACTGCGCGACGCGCTCGATCCGCCGGCGGACTCGCCTTTGCCGGGGGAGCCAGCCACGCAGGGTGACCGGTCGACCGGCTCACCACCCACCCAACGGGAGATCATGACATGCGCGCCGATCTTGAAGACCTCCTGAGCGTCACCGACGGCACTGCCGGCGACGCGGAGCGTGAGCGGGTGTTGTCGTGCCCTGAGTCCAGCGCAGAGCTTGCACGTCTGGCACAGATGCGTGCGCGGCTGCGCGCATTGCCGGAACAATCGGCGCCCCAGCCGGCGGACGGGTTGTTCGATGCGCCCGCGGCGGACACGGGTGGCGCTGTGCGCTGGGCGGCCATTGCTGCGAGTGCGTTGGTGGCGGTGGTGTTGGGTGTCGTTGCAGCCTATTTACCTGACCCGCCGCAAGCCGAACAACAGGTGGCCGAGGTGATCGAGACTGGCGACGACGCGACGGAGGATGTCGCCGAACTGATGCGCCGCTCGGCGCAGCTCGAACAGATCTGGCGCGTATTGGACAACCAGTCCGGCGCCGTACAGCGGCTCGCCGCCGCCGGGCGCGCGGAGCGCATCAAGGCGCGCGTGCGCCGCCTCGACGGGCGCTACGCCGCGCTCGAGCCACAAGACTACTGGTCGCGGCGTGTGGAATTGATGAACACGCTGGTGACCGTTACCGAGGCCGATCGCCTCACCCGGATGTCCGAGGTCAGCGCGGTACGCCGTGTGCGGCTGAACGGCGGTCCTGGCGGCACCGGCCGCGATATTCGAATCAATTGAAGGAGACCTGATGATGCGACTCAACGCTATGCGCGTATTCACCCTGACGCTGGCGGCCTGGCTGACCGCTGCGACCCCTGTTCCAGCCGTGGCGGCGGAAAAGCTCACCGACGCCGAGCGCGAGCGGATCGAAGAGGAGCTTGAAAACACGCGCGAGCAGATCGAGGCGCTTTCCGAAAAGCTCGCCGAACTCAGCCTGGGGCTGGTGGACGATGAAATGCTCAGCGCGATGCACGCCGTGGAATACCCGTTTGAGGGCGGAAAGCGCGCGTTTCTGGGCGTCATACTGGGTGATGCCAACGACGACGGCGTGGCCATCACCGCCGTCTCGCCGGATGGTCCGGCGGACCTTGCTGGCCTCGAGTCCGGGGATCGCATTGTTGCCCTCGATGGGGCGCGCCTGCCGAGTGCTCGCGGCAACGGGGGGGTGGTCGAGTATTTAAATCGCGTCACGCCCGGCGAGGCGGTGGCGGTGACCGTCCAGCGCGACGGCGCTGAGCGCACGATCAATGTCATCAGCGGCGAGAAGCGCAACGACTTTGTATTCTCATTTGCCACCGACATGGATGGCGCCGACGGGTTTGAGTTCAGCGGTGACGCGTTGAGTGGCACGGTTCATCAAGCCATCGAAATGGCAATGGACGGTCTACACAACGTCCACTTCGGTCGACTGTGGCCGGACGCTGAGGTCGTAGCGCTGAGCCCAGGGCTCGCCGATTACTTTGGCGTAACCTCTGGCTTGCTGATCGTGCGTGCCCCGAAAGACGCGTCGCTGGATCTTCGGGATGGCGATGTCGTTGTCGAGCTCGACGGTGTGGCGGTCGATTCGCTGGATGATCTTTACGGCGCGCTGGGCCGGGTCGAGCCGAAGGGAACCGTGGCCGTGAAACTGGTTCGTCAGCGCGAGACGCTGACCGTCGATGTCAACCTGCCCGATTTGTCGCATTTTAATGGGCCCGATGCAGACGTCTTTATCCATCGCTTTCGCGACCGAAACTGACGCTCGGCTTACCCCGCCGCGCGCAATCCACTATGCTGCGCGGCGATGCAGCGCCAAGACTTTGCTTTTGAACTCCCGCCTGACCTGATCGCTCAGAGTCCGCCCGCCGATCGCGCGGGCGGACGGCTTTTGGTGCTGCCACCGGACACGCCGCCGCGCGATCAAACGGTGCGCGATCTGCCCGCCGAACTGCGTGCCGGTGACGTACTGGTGTTCAACGACAGCCGGGTCATTCCGGCACGGCTGTTAGGCCGCAAGAAAAGCGGCGGCCGCGTTGAGATCCTGTTGGAGCGATTGATCGATGCGCGCAACGCGCGCGCGTTTGTTCGCGCCAGCAATACGCCGGGTGTGGGCGCCGTGCTCGTACTCGAGGACGGCATGACGGCCTCGGTGACCGGGCGCGACGGTGGGTTGTTCGTGCTGGAGTTTTCCGACGATGTACTAGGTTACGCCGAACGTTTCGGCGATATCCCGTTGCCGCCCTACATCCAGCGCAAGACGGACGACGCGGATAGCGAACGCTACCAGACGGTCTACGCCAGTCAGCCAGGCTCGGTGGCGGCGCCCACCGCTGGACTGCATTTCGATGATGCGCTTCTGGCCGAGCTCGATGCGCGTGGGATTCACCGCGCCACGGTGACGCTGCACGTCGGCGCGGGCACGTTTGAACCGGTTCGTGTGGACGACATCGCCCGTCATCGTATGCACAGTGAAGTCGCGACGATCAGCGCCGAAACAGCGACGGCGATTAACGCAGCGAAGGCGCGTGGCGGACGCGTGATCGCCGTCGGGACCACGTCGCTGCGTACGCTCGAATCCGCCGCTCGCAGCGGTTCGCTCGGGGCCTTCTCGGGCGAGACAGACCTGTTCATCACCCCCGGCTTTACCTTTAATGCGGTCGATGGACTGATGACCAATTTTCATCTCCCGGAATCGACGTTGATGATGTTGGTCTGTGCACTCGGCGGGCAGGCGCGCGTGCTGTCGGCGTATCAACACGCGGTGGGTGAGCGCTATCGGTTTTTCAGTTACGGGGACGCCACATTGATCTGGCCGGAGCGCCCGTGACGGACAAACTCCCGTTTGCGATACACGCCACTGACGGGCGCGCGCGCACCGGCACGCTGTCCTTCGCGCGCGGCGAGGTGCGAACGCCCGCGTTCATGCCGGTGGGCACCTATGGCGCGGTAAAAACCCTCTCTGTTGAAGAGGTGCGCGGCACCGGCGCCGACATCATTCTGGGCAATACCTTCCACCTGATGCTCCGGCCCGGCACCGAGGTCATTCTTGAGCACGGGTCGCTGCACGGCTTCAATCGATGGGAACGCCCCATCCTGACGGATTCGGGCGGATTTCAGGTGTTCAGCCTTGCCGAAATGCGCTCGCTCAACGAAAACGGGGTGACGTTTCGATCGCCCGTCAACGGCGACCGCATCGAGCTGACACCGGAACGGTCCATCGACGTGCAGCATGCGCTTGGCTCGGATGTGATCATGGCGTTTGATGAATGCACGCCGTATCCGGCCACCCGTGATGAGGCCGCCGAGTCCATGGCGCTGTCCATGCGCTGGGCGCGCCGCTGCCACGAACGCCACGCAGACGGACCGGGCTGCCTGTTCGGTATCGCGCAAGGCGGCATGTACGAGGACCTTCGAGATGAGTCGATCGACGCGCTCCTCGACATCGGCTTTGACGGCTACGCACTGGGCGGACTGTCGGTGGGCGAAAGTCACGAGGAACGCAATGCGGTGCTCGATTACGCGACGCCGAAACTGCCGGCTGACCGGCCCCGCTACCTGATGGGCGTCGGGCGACCCGAGGACATTGTCGAGGCGGTTGCGGCAGGTATCGACATGTTTGACTGCGTGATGCCGACGCGTAACGCCCGCAAGGGCTACCTTTTCACGTCGGAGGGGGTTGTGAAGATCCGCAACGCTCGCCATCGCCACGATACGGGCCCGATCGACCCCGAGTGCGACTGCTACACCTGCCAGAATTACTCCCGCAGCTATCTGAAGCACCTTGACCGTTGTGGCGAGTCGCTGGGGGCCAGGCTGATGAGTCTGCACAACCTCCGGTTCTACCAGCGCCTGATGCACAACATTCGCCGGAGCATCCGTGAGGGGCGGTTCGACGACCTGCTCCGATGGGCCGCAAATCGCCGCCTGACAAGCGCAAAACCTGTGGCATAATGGCGCGCTAATTTTGGCGGTCAGCGGCTCCGGTCCTGTCCCGCCCAATGTCAAAAAACCGCGAGAAAACCTTATGTTGAGTCAAGCTGCGTGGGCCCAGGAGGCTCCACCGCCGCCGGGCGGCTTCGGCATTTTGCTGCCAATGATCGCCATCATGGTGTTGATGTATTTCCTGATTCTGCGGCCGCAGGCCAAGCGGGCCAAGGAGCACGCCAGCATGGTCCAGGCACTCTCGAAAGGGGATGAAGTGGTGACCAACGGCGGCATCCTCGGCAGGATCGAAAAGGTGGAGGAGCAGTTCCTGACCTTGAAAATCGCCGCCAACACCGCCATCCGCATCCAGAAGCACACCGTCGGCGCGGTGATGCCGAAGGGCACTTACAAAGACTAGACGGACCTCGACACGATGAACCGATACGCAACCTGGGTGTACACCACCGTCGCCGCCGTACTGCTCTTGGCAGGCTTCTTCGCTTTGCCAAATCTGTTTGGCGAGTCGCTCGCGGTGCAGGTCACGCGCGAGAACGGCGACGACGTGCCCATCGATCTGGACACCGCTATCAAGGGGGCATTGGACGATTCCGGCGTAACCTACAGCGACGTGTTCTGGGACGAGGGCACGATGGTCGCCACGTTCGACAACGCGGACACCCAACTGCGCGCGCGCGATATCGTGGACGATTTCCTCGGCGCGCTTCCGGCCAGCGACTATCAGACGGCCCTGAACTTCGCGTCAAACTCGCCCAAGTGGCTACGCAGTCTGAATATGCGCCCGGTGCACCAGGGCCTCGACCTGCGCGGCGGGGTGTATCTGCTGTTCGAAGTGGACACGCCGTCGGCCATCGAAAAATCGATGGAAACCTATGTCGACGACTTCGAGCTGCTTGCGCGCAACAATAAGGTGCCGCGCATTCGGGTCTCACGCAGCGGCGACACCATCCGCGTGGCCTCGCGCGACGGGTTGGAAAACCGGGATGAAATGGCGCGCCTGATTCGCGATTTCGACCCCGGCTTCGAGATGCTCAACGAGACTAATGCCGAGGGTCAGCCGTCCATCGCCATTCGCATGAGTGCGCAGCAGATCGATGCCCGCAAAGCGTTCGCCGTTGAACAAAATATCACGACCATGCGCAGTCGTTTGAATCAACTCGGTGTGGCCGAGCCGGTTGTGCAACAGCAAGGTCAGGACCGCATCGTCGTGCAGCTGCCGGGCGTACAGGACCCGTCGCGCGTGATCGATACGCTGAAAGTGGTCGCCACGCTGGAGTGGCGCGGCGAGTGCGAAACCGGCAGCGCCGCCGAGGCGCAGCGCACGGGTCGTGCGCCGGCAGGGTGTCTGCTGTTTCAGGACGAGCAGGGGCTGCCGGTTCTGCTTCAGCGCAGTCTGATTGCCACGGGAGACCAGCTCACCAACGCAACGTCCACGGCGGCCAGTCAGGATGGCCCGGCGGTCAGCATTCGCCTGGACGCAACGGCCGCAAAGAAAATGCTTCAGCACACCACGGACAACCTGAACAAACGCATGGGTGTCGTGTTCATTGAGACCAGCGCTGAAATCGATCCGGACACGGGTGAGCGCGCCGTGACCACCACCGAAGAAGTAATTAGTCTTGCGACGATTCGAGGCGTGTTTGGTAACAGCTTCCAGATCACTGGTCTGAACGTTCGCGAAGCGCAGGATCTGGCGCTTCTGCTGCGCGCAGGTGCACTCGCGGCGCCGATTTTCGTTGTCGAAGAGCGCACCGTCGGCCCCACGCTGGGTCAGGACAACATCGCGCGCGGGAAGCTCGCCATTCAGCTGGGCTTTATCTGCGTGGTGGTGTTCATGCTGGTGTACTACAAGGTCTTTGGCCTGTTCGCGAACTTCGCGCTGTTCGCGAACGTGGTGATCATCGTCGGCGTACTGTCCTTGCTGCAGGCGTCGCTGACGCTGCCCGGCATCGCGGGCATTGTGCTCACGGTGGGCATGGCCGTGGACGCGAACGTCCTCATCTTCGAGCGAATACGTGAAGAGCTCAATAATGGGAACACTCCGCAGGCGGCTATCTACGCCGGCTACGACAAGGCGTTCTCGTCGATCGCGGATGCCAACGTGACCACACTGATTGCAGCGCTGGTGCTGTGGTTGTTCGGCACCGGCCCCATCCGCGGCTTTGCCGTCACGCTAAGCATCGGAATCGCGAGTTCGATGTTCACCGCGATCATCGGTACGCGGGCTCTGGTTAACCTCTACTACGGCGGTCGCCGGGTAGAGAAACTTGCGATTTAGGCGGACATAAATATGCGTATCCTTAGCAAAACGCCAAGCATTGAATTCATGGGTCGCCGCCGGATGGCGGTGGGTCTGTCGGTCATCCTGCTGCTGGTGTCGATTGCGTCGCTGGCGGTCTTCAAGCTGAACTTCGGCGTTGATTTTACCGGCGGGGTGCTGGTCCAGGTCAGTTACCCGGAAGACGTGGCGCTGCCGGACGTCCGCTCCGCGCTGGGGAGCAACGGCTACGACAAGGCCACCGTGCAGTACTTTGGTTCATCGCGCGACGTCTTGGTTCGTCTGCCTCCCGAGGTCAGCGGTGGCAATCTTCAGCTCGATACCGCGTCAGATGAGGCGCGCGTCACCGTGGGTGACCAGGTCACCGCCGTTCTGCGCGAGCAGAATGCTGGTGTCGTGCAGCAACGTGTGGAGTTCGTCGGTCCACAGGTGGGTGAAGAGCTTCGGGAAAAGGGCGCGACGGCCATGATCATCGCGCTGCTGCTGATCCTTGCGTACATCGCTATCCGCTTTCAGTGGAAGTTCGCACTCGGCGCGGTCGCGGCGTTGATCCACGACGTGATTCTCGTGGTTGGATTTTTCTCGCTGCTTCGACTGGAGTTCGATTTGTCGGTGCTGGCGGCGGTTCTCGCGGTGATCGGTTACTCGCTCAACGACACCATCGTCGTGTTCGACCGCATTCGCGAAAACTTCCACGACGTTCGCAAGGCATCGCCCGCCGAAATCATGAACCTGTCGATCAACCAGATGCTGGCGCGCACCATCATCACCGGTGTGACCACTTTGCTCGTACTGCTGGCCCTGTTCTTCGTTGGCGGCGAGTCGGTGAAGCCGTTCTCGATCGCTCTGATTGTTGGCATCATCGTGGGAACGTATTCGTCCATCTACGTGGCCAGCGCAACGGCCCTTGGCCTGAACATCACGATCGACGACTTGCTGCCCTCTGAAGAAGAGGTGGCTGAGATCGACGCGCTGCCATAGCAGGACGCGAGAACCATCGATCAGACGCCCGGCCTTGTCCGGGCGTTTTTTGTCTGCGTGGTCCTGGTTGACGGCTAATAGTTGCCGTACCACATCCGTTCGAATTCTTGATCCAGCAGGCTCTGCCGCTCGCGGCCCCGCAGGCTTTGCACCAGAGAGGTGGCCATGACGCCCGCTTCGGGCGTGCCGTCGCGACGCGCAGCGATAAAGCGGTTGTTCTGAACAATTACCGCGATTTCGTCGTAGCAAGCGTCATTGACGCCGGGCGGCACGGCGATCTGATCGGCATTGCCCACTGCGTTAATTCGAATCTCCAATGGTATGACCGGAATGGTGCGGCACGTCGGTTCGTAGATGATGGACACGCGCTGAGGGGCAATAAACCCCATATCGTTCAGCTTTGGATCGTCAAGGTGATTCGGGTAAAGCGCCCACGTGCGGTCGCGGTCGCCCCCTTGCACCCTGATCTGGAACAACGCCCAGACGGTTGCAGACCGGCCATCGACCACGGCCGGCTGGATCGTGGTGCGCACGGTCGCCTCTTCGATGCGCCTGATGACTCGGCGTGCATCCTGGCTGTCCCGCATCGGGTAGCAGCCCACTTGCGCGATAAAGCCCTTGTTTGAAATCTGCGCGATGCACCGTACGGTGACGTCTTCTGCCTTCCGTAATTTCGGTGGTGTCAGCACGGTTGTGAGTGGTTTGGCGCCAAGATCAAAGCGCGCGGGTGCCGAGTCTGGTGTGTCTGCAGCCGAGGCCGCGCAATACGCGGCACTGATGACTATCCCCGCCAGCAGTCGTTTTGAAGTCATGGCGTTGTCGTCCTTTTTTTCCAGTATGGCATGGGTCCGGGCGTTATGTCCGTTGCGCGGCCTTCACGCGGTCAGCGCGTCGAAGCGCGTACGACCGGACGCGACGAAACGACGCCCGAACACGCCAATCGGTGCCTGCCTGCTCATCGGCTCGTTTACACTCCAAGCAGACTTCTGCGGTGTTGCCCATGTCGTTACAGCTTGCTCCGCTCTTTCGGGATCGCACCCGTCTGTTCTGGGTCCTCAACGTGACGGGCTGGACGGGCTATGTGCTGGCCGCGTACCTCGGCGCACTGGCGCACGAAAAACCCGACCGCTATTTCATCGTCATTCTGGGCACGGCAACGCTTGGATTTGCGCTCACGCTCCTCATGCGGCCCGCGTTTCGAGCGCTATGGCCCCGCCCACCCGCGGTCATCGCCGTGGGCATGCTCGGTATGTGCTACAGCATGGCGCTGGTTTGGCGCTTTATTCAGAACCAGCTTTATTTTGATGTCATCAAAGGCGGGTGGCAGCCCTCTCACTGGGCCGACTACTTCGGTGGTGTGCTGGGCTCGTTTTATATTCTGCTGTGCTGGACCGGTCTGTACTTTGGAATCAAGTATTACCAACGATTGCAGGATCAGACGGAGCAGACGCTGAAGGCCACGGCGGCTGCGCATCAGGCGCAACTGAAGATGCTCCGTTATCAGCTGCATCCCCACTTTTTGTTCAATACGCTGAACGCGATTTCCACATTGATCCTCGATAGTCGTAATGAACTGGCCAACCAGTCGGTCACACGGCTCAGCCGATTTCTCCGATTTACGCTTGATAACGACCCCATGAAGCGCGTCACGCTGCGCAAGGAACTGGAGGCTGTTGATCTGTATCTCGAGATTGAGCGCGTTCGTTTTGGCGAACGGCTCACGATTCGCCGCGATATCGAAAGTGGGGCGCTGGATGCGCTGGTACCAAGCCTGATTCTCCAGCCGTTGGTGGAAAATGCGATCAAGTACGCCGTCACACCGCGTGAGGAGGGTGGCACGCTGGCGCTGGGCGCACGTGTACAGGCGGGTCAGCTGGTGCTCACGCTGGCAGACGATGGACCGGGCTTGTCTGCCGCGCCGAACGGCGGCAACGGCAGTTGCGGCGTGGGACTCAAGAATACGCGTGAGCGCCTGCGCCAGCTTTACAACGACCAGCAGGCGCTGACGCTGGCGCCCAACGACCCGCGGGGACTCGTCGCCACGATCAATCTGCCCCTCGATCCGGGAGTGGCCAATGACGGATGAATTGCGCGTGCTCATCGTTGACGATGAACAGTTGGCCAGACGCGGGCTTGAGCTGCGACTGGGTGGCATCGACGGCGTGACGGTGTGCGGCCAAAGTCGTAACGGTCGGGTGGCGCTTGAGGATGTGGCGCGACTGAAACCGGACATCGTCTTTCTGGATATTCAGATGCCGGGTATGGACGGTTTCGCGGTCCTACGCCAGCTTGCCGGTGCCGATATGCCCGCCGTTATTTTTGTCACCGCGTTCGATAAATACGCCGTCAAGGCGTTCGAGGCCAATGCGCTCGATTACCTGCTCAAACCGATCGACGATGCGCGCCTGACCGATGCCATTGAGCGGGCGCGCGTTGAACGCCGGTCACGTGCCGCAACAGAGCACCGCGCGAAGCTGCTTGATCTGCTTTGCGACATGACGGGCGAGGCGCTGACGCTGGAAAGTGCGCTGACCTACGACACGTCGAGCGCAGACGTCGCGCGTCCTGCGCGACTGGCGATACGAGACGGCCAACACACGGTGATGGTGGATATGACGGATATCGCATGGATCGATGCGGCCGGTGACTACATGTGCGTGCATGCCAATGGCCAGACCTACGTGTTGCGCTCTACGTTGAAAAATCTGCTTGATGTGCTCGATCCCGGCCGATTTGTGCGCGTGCACCGGTCTACGATTGTGAACCGGCACTACGTGGCCTCCGCGCGCCCGCACATCAACGGGGAGTATTTTCTGACGCTGTCGTGCGGCAAGGAGCTGAAACTGAGCCGGACCTACAAAGACCGTATTCCGCACCTACTTGATGCGAGCTAGCGCGATGATGAGACAACGACCATGCTGCAACTGAGACCGTCCTGTGAGCATTGCGACCGCGATCTGCCGCCGTCGTCAACGCACGCGATGATCTGTTCGTTTGAGTGCACATTTTGTGAAGACTGCGTGCACAACGTTCTCGACAACGTCTGCCCGAACTGCGGAGGCGGTTTTGTGCCTCGGCCGATCCGGCCGGTTGAAAACTGGCGTCCTGGCACCAGCGTGGCGAATCATCCACCCGTGGCTGAGCGACGGTTCAGGCCGGTTGACCTGACGGCGCACGCCGCCTTGGTCGCCAAGGTGGCCGGCACGCCGCCCGCGCAGCGATAAGCCGCGCTACAGGCGCGGCGGCCCGGCCAGCGTCTTGGCAGCAAGTTTGACGAGGTCCGACGACTCAAACGGCTTGGAGAGAAACCCTTCGATGCCGAACTCGGTCATCAGTTGCTTGGCAAGGCCCATTTTGCCCAAGGGCTTGTAGCCCGACACACCGATGATCTTGAGCGTGCGCAACTTGCGTTCGGTGGAAAATCGCAGCGCTCGAAGCAGACTCAACCCGCCCTCCGCGCCAGGGTTGTCCGGCGTGCGAACCAGCAGATCGATGATGACCAGATCGATATGCTCCTGCTCGACCACCGCCACCGCCTCGGTGGCAGAATGCGAAACGGTGACATGACAACCGGCCGCGGCGAGCGCCGCGCGCCACTGCTCGGCAAGAACAGCGTCGTCGTCCATGATCAGAATGCACGGACCAAGCCCGGTTTTGCCAGGCTGTGGTTCATCGGCCATGGGGCGCGACCTCCTTGAGAATCTGGATCAGCTTGGCCGAGTCCACTGGTTTGGCCAACACGGGTACATCAAACGCGTCCGCAATTTCGGCGCCCTCGCTGCCGTAGCCGGTGGCAAACGCGAAGGGTGTGCCTTGACTTTGCAGTGTCGTGGCCACCGGAAGGCTGAGCGTGCCCTGCAGGTTGACATCCAGCAAACAAAACTCGAATTGCGAACTCGCGATGCGGGCCAGCGCCTCAGGCACGCTGGATACGGTGTGCACCGGCTCGAACCCGTGCGCGTTCAACAGGCGCTGGGCTTCGACTGCCACGAGGTAATTGTCTTCCACGACGAGCGCAGGTCGCTCTGTGGTCTGCGCCGGCGACGGACGTCCGGTAGCGGTCTTTGCGCCCGAATCTGACTCTGACAGCGCGCGCATCGGTGTGGCGTTCGGCGGGGAGCACATCATTTCACCCGGCAGCCACAGGTCGGCCTCAACACCGCTGGCCGCAAATCGCAGCTGAGCTTCGCCGCCCGCCTCATAGGGCAGGGCGTGTTCAATGATCGAGCGCCCGAACCCCTGCTTCTCCGGCAACGTGACCGGCGGGCCACCGTTTTCGCGCCACTGAATCAGCAGGCCCTCGCGCTCGTGGCGCCAGTGGAAATGGACCGTACCGAGTGCGTTGGACAGCGCGCCATGTTTGGCCGCGTTCGATGTGAGTTCGTGCAGGATCAGCGCAATGATTGGCCCCGCGTCCGGCCGCAACCAGACATCCGGTCCACCGATCACCGTCCGGGGCGGGTCTTGCGCGTAGGGCTGGAATTCGAGTTCGGCGAGCTCACGCAACTCCACACCGCTCATGTTGCTGCGCGTAAGTAGATTGTGCGCGCCGGACAGCGCGATGATGCGTTTTTCAAGCAGCTCTGCGTAGTGCTCGATCGAGGTGGCCGACGCCCGGGACTGGACCGACAGCGATTGCACGAGCGACAAAATATTGCGCACACGGTGGTTAAGTTCGCGCACCAGAAGACCCAGCCGGTGGCGCTGGTCGCGCAGTTCCTGCTGCGTGCCGAACGCGTCGAGCAGCGCGTTGCGCATCGCTTTGGCGACCGTGAAATCGTCCGTCGACCAGTCGTCGCAGCGTGCCTCAACGGACTGAACGTACTTGTCAAACGAATGGCGTGGATTCAGCCGGATGCCGTCGGCAGTGGTCTCAATGTCCTTCTCCGGCGCGCCGGCCCACAACACAGTGCTCGCACTGATATTGCGCAGGAAGCCCAGCTTGACGTCCGGTGTCGCGCTGATGCTAAGCATAAGCGCCCCCGCCGTGGCGCCCCAGTTGGCACCGGGGAGATGTCGCGATAGTTCATTGAGCGACAGCACGCCGTCCTGACTGTACCCGCCCAGCGCGAACATGGCGTGGCAGGTGGGTTCGTTCGGACAGGAGCCGTGCAGCGTCAGGGCGCCGTCCACACTGAGGACCACGCCGTCGCACGGCAGCGCGTCGACCAGTTCGCCCGCCGCGGCGGCCATATTGATGCCCGATGACAGCTCGCTGTCGTCGGCCACGAAAATCTTGCTGGCAAGCGTTGAGCAGCGACGCAGCTCGGTCTGGCGCTGGAGTTCCACGGCGTGCTCCACCTGCAGACTGATCAGCTTGCCGGCCAGTTCGGCGGCCATGAGCGCCGAGGCGTCCGGCGCGCGTGGGGTGTCGTGGTGACACGCAAATAGCGCGTACAGCTCGCCCTCCACCACGACGGGCACCGACATGGTGGCGGTTAACCCCATGTTCAGCAGGTAGCGTGTGTGTACCGGATCCGTGCCGCGCAAAATCGCCAAGGACAAATCCAGTTCGTCGGTCGACGCATCGGCCATGTGTACGGCCACGTTGGATGCCGGCACATTTGAAATCACCCGGATAGGCGTTCGCGCGTAGAGGGCGCGGGCCTGCTTGGGAATGTCGGACGACGGAAATCGCAAGCCCAGAAAACTGGGCATGTCGGCGCGCTTGGCCTCGGCGATCACCTCGCCATCGGCGCCAGGCAGGAAGACGTACGCCTTGACGCGGTCGTAGCCCACCAGTGCGCGCAGCAAACCGACGCAATTGCGCAAAATATCGTGGGGATGGCGCACGTGCGGGTCGCGACGCAAAAACCGCCGCGCCTCTTCCATCGGAGCAAACCGCTCGTTGATGGGCGCGCGCTCCGGCAAAAGCTCGATCAGTGCAAAACGACCCCGGCGGTGCACGGATACGTGGTGCTCCACACCGTTGATATCCACGGCGCCGGCGGCCTCACGCTGCTGTGCGCTGGTGTCATGCGACAGCACGTTGCGAATGTCGTGAAGAACAGACTCCGGCAGCACGTTGCGCGGTGCCCTCCCAAGCACGTCCGAGCGGTCAGCGCCGATATCCTGCAGGTAGTTGTCCGACACCGCTTCAATGCGATCCACATCCCGATCGGTTGCAAACAGATAGCCGAACCCCTGAATGGAGCCCGGAATGTGGATGGGTGCGCTGTCGCAGGTTTTCAGCGCCTCGGCGAGTGTGTCGTCGTCAACCCGGTTGTCCATCACCTCGGTCATTACCCACTCCTAGCCCACGGACGTGACCTGCCGCGCAAGCGGCCGCAGTACCTTCAGAAGCTCCCGGAACACCTTTGGCCCACCAGCGACAATGTGCTTGCGGTCGCGCCACTCTTCGCCCCCGTGCAGGTCGCTGATCAACCCGCCCGCTTCGCGCACCAGGATTTCGCCGGCGGCCGTGTCCCACGGGGACAGCCCGATTTCCCAAAAGCCATCGACGCGGCCGGCGGCGATGTATGCCATGTCCAGCGCGGCCGAGCCCGGGCGCCGGATACCGGCCGCGCGCTCGCTGACGGCTCGCAGCATGTCCCAGTAGCGGTCGGCCCACTCGTCGAAGCTGCGGTACGGAAAGCCGGTGGCCAGCAGCGATCCGGGCAAGCCGCGGCGCTGCGTGACCCGAATTCGCTTGCCGTCCAGTTGCGCGCCTTCGCCCTTGACCGCGGTGAACAGCTCCTGACGCATCGGATCGTAGACCACGCCGGCGACGCCGCGTTTTTTAACTTCGACCGCGATCGAGACCGCGAACTGCGGAAAGCCGTGCAGAAAATTGGTGGTGCCGTCGAGCGGATCGATGATCCACTGCACATCGCCATCACCGTCGGCGCCCGACTCTTCGCCGAGGACTGCGTGGTCCGGATAGGCCTCGCGCACCACTCCAATGATGGCGCGCTCGGCATTGCGGTCAATCTGTGACGCAAAGTCGTTCTGGCCTTTCTGCTCGATTTGGAGATTGTCGAGGTTTTGGAGCCCGCGCACGATAATATTGCCGGCGCGGCGAGCGGCTTTGACGCCGATGTTCAGAAGGGCCTGGGACATTTTGGGGCGTTTCCTTGGACGGTCGGAGTTTCAATTGCGCTGCGCGGATGAGCACGATGACAGGAACACGAACACCATGACTGCCCCCAGACCCAAGAATACCGAATGCCAACACAGCGCACAAGGGCCGGTCTGTGCGGCTTGAGGACATCGTCATTGTGCTGGTGGGCACAACAGACCCCGGCAACATCGGGGCCGCCGCCCGAGCGATGCGCACCATGGGTCTTGCAGACCTTCGCCTCGTCACGCCGCGGCATTTCCCGCACGACAAGGCAACGGCCCGCGCATCAGGCGCCGACGTCATCCTCGAACAAGCGGGCGTGTTCGACACGCTTGACGATGCGCTGGCGGGAACGGTGCGCGCGTACGGCACCAGCGCTCGACTGCGGTCGCTGCGTTGGCCGGTCGCCGATCCGGCTGGTACCGCCGCGCAATTCGTGGAACGCCCCGACGGCGAGCGCGTCGCCGTCGTCTTTGGGCGCGAGAAAACGGGGCTCACCAACGACGAGCTGGCGCGCTGCCATGCCCTTGTGCACATCGACACCAATCCGGCGTTCAGCTCGCTCAATCTGGCCATGGCCGTGCAGGTGCTGGCGTATGAGGCGCGTCGCGCGCTGGTTGAACCCGCTGCAACGGCGCCTGAAGAACCGGAGGTACGTCCGGCAACGCTCGACGAGATGCGCTATTTTTACGAACATCTGGAGCGCGTTATGTTGTCGTCCGGTTTCCTGGACCCCAAGAATCCGCGACACTTGATGCGCCGGCTCAATCGCCTGTTCAATCGAGCGCTGCCGGACCACAACGAGATCAACATTTTGCGCGGCCTTCTGAGCGCCGTGGAGGACCACATTGATCAAACTGAGTAGCCACGCTGACCAGCGCGATAACGTCACGTCGTTTATTCCGCCGGCCATTTATTTCGACTACGCCGCCACCACGCCGGTCGACCCGCAGGTTGCCAAGCGCATGGCGGATTGCCTCACAGTGGACGGCGTGTTCGGCAATCCGGCATCGTCCCATCAGGTCGGACGCACGGCCAAGGGGCAGGTGGAACTGGCTCGCCGCGATGTGGCCGCACTCGTGAACGCCACGCCGCGTGAAATCGTGTGGACATCCGGCGCCACGGAATCGAACAATCTGGCGTTGCAGGGGGCGCTCCACTACGGCGCCGCGCGCGGCAAACGGCATGTCATCACCGCGCGCACCGAACACAAGGCTGTTCTCGATACGTGCAAGCAGCTGCAGTCGGAAGGGTTCGAGGTGACCTACCTGTTGCCGGATGCCGATGGCCTGATCGATCCGCAATCGGTTCAGGATGCGATTCGCGACGACACGCTCATCGTCTCGATTATGCACGTCAACAATGAAATTGGCGTCGTGCAGGATATTGAGACAATCGGTCACCTGTGCCGGGAGGCGGGTGTGATGTTCCACGTGGACGCGGCTCAGAGCGCCGGCAAGTTGCCGATCGATCTGCAGACCCTGCCCGTGTGCCTGATGAGTTTCTCAGCGCACAAGATCTATGGCCCGAAAGGGATCGGCGCGCTGTACGTGTGTTCATCGCCGCGCACCAATCTGGCGCCCATTATTCACGGCGGCGGTCATGAGCGCGGCCTGCGCTCCGGAACGTTGGCGACCCACCAGATCGTCGGGATGGGCGAAGCGTTTCGCGTGGCGGCCGAACACCTTGACGCTGAGACGGCGCGCCTCGGTATGCTGCGCGACCGTCTCTGGCAGGGCCTTGAAAAACTGGGCGGTGTCCGCATCAACGGTCACAGGAGCAGGCGCGTTGCCGGCATTCTCAATGTGAGCATCGAGGGTGTAGAAGGCGAAAGCCTCCTTTTTGCGCTGCGTCGCCTGGCGGTCTCGAGCGGCTCGGCGTGCACGTCGGCCACGGCGGAGGCGTCATATGTGTTGCGTGCGCTGGGACTGTCTGACCAGCTCGCACAGAGCTCGCTGCGGTTCAGCGTCGGGCGCTTTACCACCGAGCGTGACGTCGACGAAGCCGTGCGGCTGCTGCACGACGAGGTGCCGAGATTACGCGCGCTGAACAATTACGCAGACGGAGTCTGACGGCACGCCCAATCGGAGCCACATCATGGATAGCGACCTGACCTACAACGCGCTGGTCGAAGATCACTTTCGCCACCCGCGCAATCCCGCTGACGGTCCCTGTGGCCGCGCCGGCGGCTCCTATAAAGGACCGGGCGAGGGCGCCGTATGCGGGCGCGCCGGTAGCGTGGACCGCGGCGCCTGGATCGAATTTCAGCTGCAGATCGGCGCCGACAGGTCGGTGGTCAAGGCCTGGTTTCGTGCCTACGGCTGCCCGCACACCATTGCCCTTGCGTCCTGGCTGACCGACTATTTGCCCGGACGCGTGTTGTCCGACAACTTCACTCTGGACCGACACGTGATCACCGAGGCGCTCGAGCTACCGGTCGAAAAACGCTCCTCCGTTCTGGTCGCCGAGGACGCCCTGCGTGCCTGCGCGGCAGCGGTCTGCGGCGAGGACGTCTCATCAGATAGCGAGGTTGCCTGCCATGGCGCTTAGTATGACTCCTGCCGCGGCCGCCCGTGTCGATGAGCGGCTTAAAGCCCGCGGAAAGGGCATCGGCCTTCGAATCGGTATCCAGAAAACCGGCTGTTCCGGCTACGCGTATGTGGTCAATTACGCCGACGACATACAGGACGGCGACGCTGTTTTCGAGTCCGAGGGGCTTAAAATCGTCGTGGATCGCGAGCATCTGGAGTTTCTGGACGGCACCCAGGTCGACTTCGTCAAGCAGGGCCTGAACGAGGCGTTCCAGTTCGCCAACCCCAACGTGGCCGGTGAATGCGGCTGCGGAGAAAGTTTCAGCGTGTAGCCGCGGCGGGCCCGCCGTTGCGCGAAAGTTACCTCCCGGCGTAAAATCAGGGGCTTGGGGCGCGCCCGACGTCCGGCCCATCGCGGCCGTGTACCAAAATGGATTTCCTGTTATGGCCGCCTCGGA
Organism: Pseudomonadota bacterium; assembly: GCA_039026595.1. Classification (GTDB taxonomy): domain Bacteria; phylum Pseudomonadota; class Gammaproteobacteria; order Steroidobacterales; family JBCCMA01; genus JBCCMA01. The sequence goes on along the minus strand of JBCCMA010000028.1, from coordinate 2,097 downwards.
TCGCCGCGACCGGGCGGTCTATTGTCATTTGAAATTACGCGGCGCTGGAGAACGCAGATGGCGATCGAACGCACACTTTCCATTATCAAACCCGACGCGGTGGCCAAAAACGCCATCGGCGAAATTCTGTCGCGCTTTGAAAAAGCGGGCCTTAGCATCGTCGCCGCTCGCATGGCGCACCTGACCAAAGAAGAGGCAGAGGGGTTTTACGCCGTGCACAAGGAGCGTCCGTTCTTTAACGATCTGGTCAGCTTCATGACGTCCGGTCCGGTCATGATTCAGGCCCTCGAGGGTGAGGGCGCCATCGCGAAGAATCGCGAGCTGATGGGCGCCACCAATCCGAAGGAAGCCGCCGCGGGCACCATCCGCGCCGACTTTGCCGAGTCCATTGACGCCAACGCCGTACACGGCTCGGATGCGCCGGAAACGGCGGCGGTCGAGATCAAATATTTCTTTGGCGACGACGGCGTCTGCCCGCGCACGCGCTGATCCCCACGTACCCGACCGTGAACGACTCACCTGTCAATCTGCTCGGAATGCCGCGCCAGGAGATGGAGGCGTGGTTTACGGAGCTTGGCGAAAAGCCGTTTCACGGTCGGCAGGTGATGCGCTGGATGCACCAGCGCGGCGTCGATGATTTCAATGCAATGACCGACATCGCGAAGAGCTTGCGCGGCCGTCTGGCTGAGCAGGCGACGGTGGCGGTGCCGCCCATCCTGTCGGACCGGACGGCGAGTGACGGAACGCGCAAGTGGTTGTTCGACGTGGGCAACGGGCAGGCGATCGAGACGGTGTTTATCCCGGAAGCGCGTCGGGGCACGCTCTGCATTTCGTCCCAGGTGGGTTGCGCACTGGATTGCTCGTTCTGTGCAACGGGCGCACAGGGGTTCAACCGTAATCTGACCGCAGCCGAGATTGTCGCGCAGGTGTTCCACGCCACGCGCACGCTCGACGGTGGCGACACGGGTCGCCGCGCCGTGACGAACGTCGTGTTCATGGGCATGGGCGAGCCGCTCGCCAATTACAAAAACGTTCTGCCCGCGCTTAAAATTTTGCAGGACGACTATGGCTACGGTTTGTCGCGCCGCCGTGTCACGGTCAGCACGTCGGGCCTCGTGCCGCTCATCGACAAACTGTCGAAGGATGTGAACGTGGCCCTGGCCGTGTCGTTGCACGCGCCGGAGGACAGCCTGCGCGACGAGCTTGTGCCGATCAACAAGCGCCACCCGATTCGCGCACTGCTCGAGGCCTGCTGGCGCTACGCACGCACCACCAATGCGAAGTCCATTACCTTTGAATACACACTGATCGACGGTGTGAACGACTCGCCCGCCCACGCGCGCGGTCTTGCCGCTCTGATGCGTAATCGGCCCGCCAAGGTCAATCTGATTCCGTTCAATCCGTTTCCCGGGACGGCGTACCTGCGCTCGAGCGACAAGGCGATCAAGCGCTTCAATAATCAGCTGCACCGGCTCGGGATTCGCACAATGGTCCGACGGACGCGCGGCGATGATATCGACGCTGCGTGCGGTCAGCTCGCCGGTCAGGTGGCCGACCGCACTCGCATACGATTGGGTCGCAAGGAATTCAGCCTGGTTCGGGAGGCGTCATGACACGATGGCCCGGTCTGCTTTTATGCGCACTTGTGCTGGCGTTCAGTACGGGCTGCATAACCGAGGGCGGTAAGCCAAAGCCAACGGGCTCGCCGCGTGAAGCGGCCGCTGCCAACCTGAATCTGGGCGCGGCCTATCTGCGCAAGGGCGATCTCGAAGCTGCGCTGACAAAGCTGCAGAAAGCGGTCGACCTCGATGAACAAAACCCGCAGGCGCACGCCACGCTGGCGCTGGCGTACGAGCGCGTCGGTCTGTCCGACGAGGCGCGTCAGCACTACCAGAAGGCGATCAAGGTCAGCGATGACGATCCCGTCATCGATAATATGTACGGGGCATACTTGTGCCGAACCGGCGATTTCAACGACGCGGAGACGTTTCTTTTGAAAGCCGCGCGCAATCCACGCTACCGAACACCGGAAGCGGCTTACGCGAACGCGGGTGTGTGTGCGCTCCGGGAAGACCGTCTGGATGAGGCGGAGGGCTT
>JBCCMA010000027.1:0-26792 GCA_039026595.1 Pseudomonadota bacterium | reverse complement strand
GTAAGCCTTTTTTTCTACACCCCGTCCAGGACTAGACTCGTGAAACATAACGAGGCTGCCGGCGCGCGATATCGCTCGCGACGCACGGAAAGCCCATACAAGCAGGGGGATTCCGTCGATGTCATCGGTTCAAAAGATTGGTGCGGCTCGACCGCGCGTGCGCGTTTCCAGGTCAGGCTGGATTGGGCTGGCCGCAATCGCTGTATGCACCGCACTGGCGCAATCTGCGTTCGCCTGTCCGGTGACCCCATTGGGGCAGAGCTTGCATCGCGCGATGAGTGCCTTACCGGCGCGGCACGACGAAGCCGTACCTTGCGTCAACGGCGTCGCGGCTGGATATCCGTGCAACAACATCGATCTTCTTTCGTTCACGCCGCTCAGCGCGATCGGCGGGGGCGAGGGCAATGACATCTGGGGATGGACGGACGCGTTGACCGGTCGCGAATACGCGATCATGGGCCGCTCGAACGGCACGGCGTTTATTGACATCACACACGCGGACCACCCCGTGTACCTCGGCAATTTGCCCACGCACACGACTAATTCAACGTGGCGGGATATCAAGACGTACAACAGCCACGCTTTCATTGTGAGCGAAGCCGCCAATCACGGCATGCAGGTGTTTGATTTGCGCCAACTGCGCAATGTGACGGACCCGCCGCAGACTTTTCAGGAGACCACGCACTACGACGACTTTGGCAGCGCGCATAACATTGCGATCAACCCCGCGTCCGGTTTTGCGTATGCGCTTGGGACGCGTAACGCGGACGACAGCTGCAATGGCGGCCTGCACATGATCAATATTGCGGACGTGACCAATCCGACGTTTGCCGGCTGCTACAGCGAAGACGGCTACACGCACGACGCGCAGTGCGTCAATTACATCGGGCCCGACGCGGACTACAACAACGGCACCGGTTCGCGCGAGATCTGCTTCAACTACAACGAAGACACCTTGACCATCGTCGACGTGACCGATAAATCCGATCCCGAACTGATCGCTCGGCGCACCTATCAGGGCAGTGGTTACACGCACCAAGGCTGGATCAATGAAGAACAGACCTTACTGCTTCTTGATGACGAGCTCGACGAATCGCGCAACGGTCACAACACGCGCACCTATATCTGGAACATCGACAATCTCGACAGCCCGCGGCTGTCGATGACCTACGATGCACCGACCACGTCGATTGACCACAACCTGTACATCAAGGACGGCTTTGCCTTTCAGGCGAACTATCGCAGCGGGCTGCGCATCCTCGATCTGAGCAACATCGATTCCGGCGTCGTTAGTGAAAACGGCTTCTTTGATGTGTTTCCGGGCAGCGATTCGGCGTCATTCAATGGCGCGTGGAGCGTTTATCCATATTTCGAAAGCGGCAACATCGTCGTCTCCGGCATCGAGCAAGGGTTGTTCGTACTGTGGCCGACAGCGCTTGAGGCGCCGTTCACGTTGGCTTCCAGCACCAGCAATCTTGATTTTTGCGGCAACGGCTCTGGCAGCGCGCCGGTCACGCTCGCGGGGCGTCCCGGGTTCGACAACGCTGTGTCGTTTTCAGTCAGCGGTGCGCCGGCGGGCATGACGGTTCAGGTAACACCACAGGCTATCGTGCCGCCGGCAAACGTTACGCTTTCCATCGATGTGGCCGGTGTGGTGTCCGGGGTCTACCCGTTGACCGTGACCGCGAGCGACGGCCTTGACGATTTTTCCATTTCGGTCGATGTGTCCGTTTCAGCTGACCTGCCGGGCACGGCGGGGCTGGTGACCCCGCTTTCCGGATCGACGGGACTATCGGTCTTTCAACCGTTCTTCTGGAGCGCGGCCGCAGACGCGTTCCGCTATGACGTGGATGTGGCCACCGATGCGGCGTTCGAAAGCATCGTGGCGTCGGCCAGCAATGTGGAGGCCCAGAGCTTCACGCCGGTCAGCGCGCTTGCGACCGAGTCGACCTATTTCTGGCGCGTACGATCCCGTAATGCATGCGGAACGTCGCAGACGGCGACCGCGTCATTCACCACGGCGGCGGAGAGCTGCCGGGTGTTTGCGGCAGACGATGTGCCCTTCAATATCCTGTCAGGGGGCACGCCCACGGTTATTTCAACGCTGCAGACCGATCTTGAGGGTCTGGTGACCGATGTGAATGTGATCGACGTGAGTGGCTTGCACACCTACGTCGGGGATCTGCAGTTCCGGCTGGAGGGTCCGGTCAACGAGGGCCACAGCGAAGGCGAGACGGGTGCTTCGAGGCGCCATCCGACCCGAACGACCGTGACCCTGATGAACCGGATCTGTGGCGCCGATGACAATTTCGACCTGAATTTCGATGATGAGGCGTCCACGCCCATTCCGTGTCCGCCCACCGGCGGCGGGACCCATCTGCCGACCGCCGCACTGGCGGAATTCAATGGCGTCACCGGAACCGGCGACTGGCGTTTGTATGTGTCAGACAACTTCCCGTCGGACGGCGGGCGTCTGGATGCATGGGGGCTGGAGCTGTGCTCCGTGCCGGCGATTATAGGCACCGACGGCGATCAGGATGGCCTCGATAACGATCAGGATAACTGCGCTACCGTCCCCAACGCCGATCAGCGCGACACGGATTCTGACGGGTTCGGCAATGCGTGTGACACCGATCTGAACAACGACGGCACTACCAATTTCGTTGATCTGGGACAACTGCGCCAGGTGTTCTTTACCGACGATGCCAACGCCGACTTCAACGGCGATGGTGTGGTCAACGTGCTTGATCTGGGTATTATGCGGCAGCGGTTCTTCCAGCCGCCGGGCCCCAGCGGGCTTGCTAACTGACGCGGAAACACAAACCGACGAACAAGACGGAGTGGACGAATGACGTATTTCGTGACCGGTGCGACGGGTTTTATCGGCCGTCGCCTCGTCAAAGAGCTGCTGCAAAAACGCGGCACGGTGTACTTCCTGGTGCGCAAGAAGGACCCGAAGGTCCTGTCTGCTCTGTATGAATACTGGGGCGTAGACAAAAAGCGCGCGGTGGCGATCAAGGGCGACCTCGGCAAGAAACGCCTGGGGATCGGCAAGAAAGACTTTGAGACACTGCGCGGAAAAGTCCGCCACTTCTATCACCTGGCTGCGTTGTATGACATCACAGCGACGGCTGAGGCACTCGAACAGGTCAACGTCGAGGGCACACGTCAGGCCGTACAGCTCGCAGGCGAAATCAAGGCCAAATGTTTTCACCTCGTCAGCTCAATTGCGGCCGCCGGCTTATACAACGGGGTGTTCCGTGAGGACATGTTCGCGGAAGCCACGGGGCTGTCCAAGAGCCCTTATCACCGCACCAAGCACGAGTCGGAAGGCGTGGTTCGTCACGAGTGTCCGATACCTTGGCGCGTGTATCGGCCCGGCGTTGTCGTCGGTGATTCGCGAACCGGTGAAATGGACAAGATCGACGGCCCGTACTATTTCTTCAAGACGATTCAGAAAACCCGCGCGCTCTTGCCGCCGTGGTTCCCGACGATCGGCATCGAAGGTGGACGGATCAACCTTGTGCCGGTCGATTTCATCGTCGATGCAATCACTCACATCTCCCACAAGAAAGGTCTGGACGGCAAGTGCTTCCACCTGACCGATCCCGACCCGAAGCGCATCGGGGATGTTCTCAATATTTTCGCCAAAGCGGGGCACGCACCTGCCATGGCCATGCGGGTAAACGCGCGCATGTTCGGCATCGTTCCAAAGTACGTCTGGCAGGGTCTGTGGGCGCTGACGCCCGTGCGTCGAATGGTCTATTCGCTGCTGTCGAACTTTGACCTACCGTTGGAGACGTTTAAGTTCGTTAATTACCCCACCGATTTTGACTGCCGCGAGACCACCAAGGCTCTCAAAGGCAGCGGGATCTCGGTGCCTCCGATCGAGTCGTATGCTGACCGGTTGTGGGACTACTGGGAACGTCACCTCGACCCCGATCTTCACATCGACCGCTCGCTGAGCGGGCGCGTTGAGGGCAAGGTGGTCATGGTGACCGGCGCATCGTCCGGTATCGGCAAGGCCACGGCCATAAAGATGGGCGAGGGCGGTGCGATTGTGGTCATGGTGGCGCGCTCACTCGACAAACTCGAAGAGGCGCGGGACGAGGTGGTGCAGCACGGCGGCAATGCCCACATCTACACCTGCGATATTTCGGATCTGGAGGACTGCGATCGGCTGGTGGAAAAGGTTCTGGCCGACCATGGCCAGGTCGATATCCTCGTCAACAATGCCGGTCGGTCGATCCGTCGCGGCATCGCCAACTCAATGGATCGATTCCACGACTTCGAACGCACCATGCAGCTGAATTACTTCGGCGCGCTTCGACTGATCATGGGGCTGCTGCCGTCGATGATGGAGAACCGGACAGGGCACGTCATCAATATCTCGTCGATCGGTGTGCTGTCCAATGCCCCGCGCTTTTCAGCGTACGTCGCATCCAAGGCGGCGCTGGACGCCTTCACCCGCTGCGCGGCCTCTGAGCTGTCCCACGCCGGCCTGCATTTCACAACCATCAATATGCCGCTCGTTCGGACACCGATGATCGCGCCCACCAAGCTCTACAACAATGTGCCGACCAAAAGCCCTGAGGAGGCCGCGGATATGGTGGTCGACGCGATCGTGCACCGTCCGAAACGGATTGCAACGCGTCTTGGTATCTCGGCGGAGATCGCGCACCTGTTGTTACCGAAGATGACCGAGCTCGGGATGAACGAGGCCTTCCAGCTGTTCGGCGACTCCGCCGCGGCTCAGGGCAAGTCAGAAAAAGCCGGTCAGACGTCGCCCGAGCAGATTGCGATCGCGCAACTCACGCGCGGCATTCACTGGTAGCCGCCGAAGGACACTGCCGGTAGCGACAGTGTGGGGTCGGGGCTTCCGGCCCCGCGCTCGTGGTCCAGATGGGCCACAAAGTCGGTTGCGCTCATCGGAGCGCCATGCAGGAATCCCTGCATGAAATGGCACTGGACCTGATCAAGCCGCTCAGCCTGTTCCGTGTTTTCCACGCCCTCGGCAATCACCTGCAAATTCAGGCTTTGCGCCATGCGAATAATGGCACGCGCCACGCTGCCGTCGCTGTCCTGGTCGGCCATGGTTTGCGTGAAGCGGCCGTCGACCTTGATCATGTCGACGCCGAGCTGCTTCAGGTCGTTGAAGGACGAGTACCCGGTTCCGAAGTCATCCACACCGATGCGCGTGCCGGCGGATTTCAGGGCCCGAATCGTGTCTCTGGTGAAGTCCGGATCGTTCATGATGATCGCTTCGGTCACTTCCAGAATGAGTCGGTCAGGCACGAGGTCGTATTCCCTGAGCACGCCCTGAATATTGTCGGCGAGGTCGCGGCGGCGGAACTGGTGGTCCGAGAGGTTGACCGCTATCGACATATGGTCGAAGCCGCGCTCGTTCCATGACTTCAGTGCTGTGCAGGCTTCCCGGAGGACTTGCTCACCCAGTTGCGACATCGCGCCGATCTCCTCGGCGACAGGCACGAACACATCTGGCGGCACAGCGCCGCGCCTTGGATGCTGCCAACGCAACAGTGCCTCCGCGCCCACCATGCGACCCGTGCGGTAGTCTACGATCGGCTGATAATGGACACGGAACTCGTCCCGCTCGAGCGCGTTTCGGATGTCCGCCTCGAGGCGGGCACGCTCGGTCGAGCGCTTTGCCAGCGTCTCGTCATAGATCTGATACGCGTTGCGACCGTCTGCCTTGGCCTCGTACAGCGCGAGATCGGCGCACTTGAGCAAGGTCTGAAGATTGTCGCCGTCGCAGGGATACCGGCTCACGCCGATACTTGCACCGCTAAAGACTTCCTGCCCACCCAGATCAATCGGTTGTGCCAACGCTTGCAGAACGCGCTGGCAAACTGTGACCACCTGTTCGATGTCATCTACGTTGCACAATGCCACCACAAACTCGTCCCCACCGAAGCGTGCCACGATCGTATCGCCATCCTCCCGAGAGGATGAGTCTTGCCGGAGGCAGTGTTGCAGTCGTCTTGCGACGACCGCGAGCATCTTGTCACCCGCGTCGTGACCCAGGGTGTCATTGATCAGCTTGAAGCGGTCGAGATCGAGGAAGAGCACTGCGCCGCTCTGGATACGGTCGCGCTCGATTCGTCGGGAAATCTCATTGAAGAACCCCGCGCGATTCGGGAGCTCGGTCAGCGTATCGTAAAACGCCAGTTCCCGAATGCGCTCCTCTGCGGCCTTGCGCGTGCTGATGTCGTGCAGGATGAAAACGAACGCCCGGGGCGACTGGTCAAACTCACGCACAGCGGTGGCTGAAATGCTGACGGTCCGGGTCTGCCCATCGGGCAGGTCGATCGTGACCTCGAAGTCATCGACCGGGTTGCCGTCGATCAGCGTATTGATCGGTGATCTGACATGGCCTCGTCCGAGTACGCGTCGCGCCGGCTGACCAATCAGCGCATCCGCCTCGACCCCCAGCAGTTCGAGCGCCGCCGGATTGAGCTGGCGCACGATGGTGTCGCGGTCAAGGACCAGTAACGCGTCCGGCATGACCTGTGCAATCTGTGCGCCCACCAGCGCCGGTGTAATGTCGCTGATTCTGAATCGACCCATGACGTAGGCGACCAGCAAGAAGAAAACGGCAACGGCCAGCGAGCTGTCTGCGTAGAACGCAATGCCAAGCGCAGGCAGGAAGCCGATGCTGCATAACGCGCCAATCGCGCTGGCGATGATCAGCAGGCGCGCGCGCCGGTGGCGGTAGTCTGACAGGCGATGTCGACGCAGTTGTGTGGCGTAGGCGATGCCAGAGACCAACATGACGATCGCAAAGTGCGCCGTGAATGCCGTCCCGAGTAGTTCAGCATCCGGGCCGAAGCTCAGCGTCCCGTTCAGCGCAATGTCGGTACCAGGCCAAAGAAGTAAAACGGACAGGGCGCACGCCGTCGCGAGCGCCACGATCAAACTGATGCCGGTCGACTTTCGTCCACCGGTCACTGTGTGCGTGAACCAAAGGAATGCGGCGGGCACGCAGGCGGCGCAGACCAGCGCCAACCGGAACGCCGTTGCGCTGGCGCTGCTGCCCAGCGTGCCGCGAGCCACGCCCTCGAACACGAGCCAGAGTGCGCCTGCCGCAGTCGTGAACAGAAACGGCATGATGGACTTCGACCCGCCCTCGCGCACGGTGAACGCAAGGCCCAGACCACAGACCATGACGCCCGTCATCAGAAACAGCACGGCCGACCAATCCAGTTGGACGAGGCTGGCCCCTGCGGCATCCACAATGTGTGGTTGCGCAGCCGGGCCGGAGAGATTTGCCATAAAGAGGTTCGACTTGAACAGGCGGAACACGATCGTCGCAGAATGTAGTGACGCGTTCGCGGGCCGCCGTCTCACTTTGACCGGGTGCGGAAAGGGCAAAAAAGACATAGCTGGGACAACGGAAGTGTGACCGTTCGCCGCGCTCCGGTCGGACGATCGCGGCATCCTTTCCGGCCGCTAAAGACACATTGCCGCGCGCATTCATGTCCCACGTTCGAGCCATCGCCATCCACTCTGCTGATCGCCTTGTCGCGAAGGGCTGCCACGACGCAGCTGCTTCAATTCTTGAGAAATATGTGAAGGTGCACGGCGAGTGCCCACAGGTATTGCGCCGACTTGGGCGGATTCGTCTTGCGATGCAGCAGCCGCAGGCGGCGGCCGAGTCTCTGCAACGTGCGCTCGATATCCAGCGTGCCAGAGACACAGCCGATACGGGCATACAACCCGGACTAGCCTGACATCGGGGCTGGCCGCGCGGTAGCATCGCGGCATGCCACGACTTCCCGACACCAGCGACGTTTCTCGTCCAGATCCAAGCTCGACCGCCGCACGCTACGAGCGGATCTGGCGTGTCATCGAGGCGATCCCGGTTGGAAGCGTGGCGAGTTACGGGCAGGTGGCCGAGTTGGCTGGTATTGCGCGCGGCGCCCGCCAGGTCGCTCGCTCACTTCGCCATGTTCCGGATGGGCGTAGCGTGCCGTGGTTCCGTGTGTTGCGCGCCGATGGTCGTATCGCAATGGCGAAATCCACGGCGGGCTACCGACGCCAGCGGACACACCTGCTCAGCGAGGGGGTCGTCGTAAACGACGGCCGCGTCAGTATGCGAGTCTATCGCTGGGCACCGCGATCGGACGAAATTCTGCTGCGCTTCTGACGCTTTTCCTGCACTGCCGCATACGTATGCGCGCTTTCCAGTCGCCGCACGGCCACGTATTCTCTGCGGGCGTCTTCAAATGGGTACCTGGTGAATGAGACGACACGGTGACGTGGCGCACGTGCTGTGTGCCGCACACACTCGTACGTGGCGGGCTGGCTGACGATGCTCTTCCGTCTCCGTGCCGGTTTTTATTTTCTGCTGCGCAAGGTCATGTTCGCGTGGGTGCGCACGCGCGTGCTGCCCAAGCCAATAGCTGATCTCGGTCTGCCGGAAGACAAACGTATCGCCTACGTTCTGGACGTGCGCGGCATATCGGATTTGCTTGTTCTGGAACAAGTCTGCGAGCAATTGGGATTGCCGAGACCGATCGCCCGTCATGACGGCTGTCCGCCCGTGGTCTATTTGCGCGAGATGCGCGGCATCATCGTACGGCGCATTGACCCGAGGTTGCCCGCCGGGCTGGACGCTCTTATCCATCATTGCGCGGTGGATCCGGACCGCGATGTCGTGGTGGTGCCGGTTGCCGTGTTCTGGGGTCGTCGCCCGGACAAGGAAAAGTCGAGCCTGAAAGCCTTGTTTTCGGACTCGTGGACCGTTGTGGGCCGCTTCAGGAAAATGCTGACGATTCTTGTCCACGGTCGTACGACGCTTGTGCAATTTTCCCAGCCGGTGGTCTTGTCGCGGTTCATTGCAGAGTCGGCCGACGAGGCGCGGGCACTGCGCAAGCTGTCGCGCGTGCTGAGGGTCCATTTTCGGCGGCGCCGCGAAGCCACCATCGGGCCCGATTTATCTCACCGGCGCTTGCTGGTGGATGCGCTGCTCGACACGCCCGGCGTTCGCGCGGAAATCATCAATCAGGCTAAAGCGAACGATTGGCCGCTGGAGCGTGCCCGTTCGAAGGCGCGGAAGTACGCCAAGGAGATCGCGGCGGATTATTCGTATCCGGTGATCCGGTTCATGGACATCTTCCTCGGGTGGCTCTGGAACAAACTGTATCGCGGCGTCGAGTTCAGTCACTTTGATCGACTTCAGTCCGTGTCTGACGGCAACACGGTCATTTACGTGCCGTGTCACCGCAGTCATATGGACTATCTTTTGCTGTCCTATCTGCTGTACGAGCGCGGTCTGGTGCCCCCGCACATTGCCGCCGGCGTCAATCTTAATCTGCCTGTGGTGGGCTCGATCCTGAGACGCAGCGGAGCCTTTTTTATCCGCCGCAGTTTCCGCGGAAACCGGCTCTACGCGCGCGTGTTCGATGCCTACCTTCGTCGCAATATCGCGCGCGGCGTGTCTATTGAGTACTTCGTTGAGGGCACGCGCAGCCGCACTGGGCGTCTACTCACCCACAAAGGCGGTCTGCTGTCGATGACCGTGCACAGCTATTTGCAGGATCAGCAGCGACCGGTGGTGTTCGTCCCCATTTACATCGGCTACGACAAACTGGCGGAGGGGCGCAGCTATCTGAGCGAACTGGGCGGCAAACCCAAACGCAGTGAGTCGCTCGGCGGTGTTCTCCGCGCGGCACGCATCCTGCGCAACGACTTTGGGCACGTGCATGTGAATATCGGTGAGCCAATTCACTTGCACGAGGCGCTTGATGCCCAAGCGCCGGAGTGGCGGGAACGCACTTACACGCCGGATGACAAGCCTGAGTTCCTGAAGCCACTTGTGGACACGCTGGGGCAACAGATTCTACGCCGCGTGAATCGCGCCGCGGCCGTTACGCCGGTCAATCTTTTGGCGCTTGCGCTGCTGTCCACGCCCAAGCAGGCGATGATCGAGACTGATCTTGTGCGCCAGATTGATCTGTATCTCTCGCTTTTGCGCACGGTGCCGTATTCGGATCTGGTGACGCTGCCAAACCTCGATGGTCGCGGCGTCGTCGCCTACGGGGAAGGTCTGGGTGTGATCAGCCGGCGCGAGCACGCGCTGGGAGACGTCGTGCATCTTGAGGGTATCAATGCGGTGCTGATGACCTATTCGCGGAATAACGTGCTGCACCTTCTGGCACTGCCGTCGATGATCGCGTGCTGTTTTCTGGACAACAAATCCATGCCTCGCTCGGAAATCCACCGGCTGTGTGGCCTGGCATTCCCGTTTGTTGAGCGCGAGTTGTGTGTTGCGTTGTCGGATGAAGCATTCTCGGCGCAGATCAACGGCATGATTGCCGCATTGGTGGGACATGATCTGCTGCGTGAGAAAGAGGACGGCGCGCGCCTGGTCAGGCCGCCGTCCAAGACGTTTGCCGCTGTCCAGCTCTCAGTCCTTGCGCAGAGTCTGTTGCAGACGATCGAGCGGTACTATCTGGTGCTGGCGGTCATGCTAAAGGTGGGCAGTGGAGCGCTCACGGCCAAGGAGCTGGAGGCGCATTGTCAGCAGGTGGCCGAGCGTATGGCCATGCTGCACGAACTCAGCGCGCCGGAGTTTTTCGACCGCCGCTTGTTTGCCGGATTTATCACGCAGTTGCGAGAGGCGGGGGTTGTTCGGGTGGATGACGACAACCGCATCGCGTTTGACGACGATGTCGCGGCGGTCGAGAAAGACGCACGCAATGTGCTCAGCGACCGGATCAGACACAGCATCCTGCAGGTGACGCACGCCTGACGGTGCGACTTTAGCGCCACAATCCCAGCTGTGCTGCGATGCAACGTGAGATGGTTTTCTCTGCCGTGTATGTTCCTGTTTGGCTTGCTGGAATCGCCATTCAGCGGGGACTTCGGGGGTCTCTAGCGGCGCCGACCTGCTAATAAAACCAAGTTACGATCCACATGGGGAATTCAATGCGATTGACGCAATTGGCACGGCCGTATGGCCGCCTGTCGTGCGTGTTGGCGGTGTGTGCTGTTGGTGCAGCGCCCGCACACGCGGTGTCCTTTGAGAAGGGCGAGCTCAGCGGGAGTTTTGATACCAGCGTGACCCTTGGGGGTATCTGGCGCATGGAAGCCGCCAATGACGGTCTGGTCGGTACGGCAAATGGTGGCAGCGCATTCTCGGTCAACTATGACGATGGCACGCTCAACTTCAATCGCGGGCTGGCCAGCTCCATCCTGTCGCTGACGAGCGAGCTGGAGCTCAACTACAAGAATTTTGGCTTCTTCGGTCGTGGATTCACGTTCTACGACTTCGAGCTCGAGAACGGTTCGCGACAGCGCACGTCGCTGAACTCAGGGGCGCTGGAGCGTAGCGGCGCAGACGGTGATGTGCTCGATGCGTTTGTTTACTGGCGCTTCGACATCGGCGATATGCCGGCTGAATTCCGCATCGGGGAGCAGGTTGTCAACTGGGGTGAAAGCACGTTTATTCAGGGTGGCAACAACGTCATCAACCACTTCAACGTGAGCGCACTGCGTATCCCGGGTGCCGAGTTGCGCAACGCGCTGCTTGCCCAGGATCTCGTCTGGTTTTCATTGGCGCCGACGGACAATCTGACCGTTGAGCTGGTCTACCAGTACGACTGGGACGACACCGAACCGGAGGGCGTGGGAAGTTTCTTCGCGTCGAACGACTTTGCCTCGGACGGCGGCGGCTTTGTTCACCTCGGGTTCGGCGATACGCCAGATACCCCGAATCCTCGCTTCTCCGATCCAACCCGTCCGTTCAATGCGATCCCGCGCGGCAGCTCGATCACGCCGGACGATGGCGGCCAATATGGCTTCGCGGTCCGGTACTACGCGGACGAAATCAATAACGGAACCGAGTTCGGTTTCTACTACTACAACTACCACAGCCGGCTGCCGGTTCTGAGCGCCCGAAATGGCTCGATCGATGGACTCGCCGCGGCTGGTGCGATTGGCGCCGGCGCCGGAGCGGGCGGCGCCGCGGACATCGCGGGAGCCGCCGGTCTGTCCTTTGCGGTGACCAACCCCGGAGATTTCAACGCGGCCATCGCCGCCGGTCAGGCGGCGGCAAACGCGGCCGTGCCCAGCTTTGCGGCGGCGGGTATCGCGGAGGCGGCGATTACGGGACAGAGCGTGGCGACGGTTGCCGGCTACTACGCGACCGACATCTTTGGTTCTACGGCGCAGTATCTGACGGAGTTCCCCGAAGACATCACCAACATCGGCGTGAGCTTCAACACAACCGTTGGTCAGGTGGCGGTGCAGGGCGAGTACTCGCTCAAGAAGGATCTGCCCTTGCAGGTCGATGATCTTGAGCTTCTTTTCGCTGGTCTGAGCTCGCTTCGCGACCAGTTTGGTCAATTCGGCCAGCTGGGCAGCTTCTCGCTGAACTCAGTGAGCCCGCAGTTCAACGCCAATGCCACGCCCGGCGGCCTGATCCGGGGTTTCCGTCGTCAGGACGTCAGTCAGTTCCAGGTAACTCTGACGCGCCTGTTCGGGCCAATGTTCGGTGCGAACCAGGGTGCTTTGGTCGCCGAAGGGGCCGTCGTACACGTCCACAGAATGCCGTTGCAGTCTGAGTTGCGATTTGACGCGCCCGGTACGTTCGTCAGCGGCAACCAGGCCCTCGGCGATCTTGCGCACCCGGGCAAAGAGGTACTCAGCACTGATTTCTTCCCCACAGCCACGAGCTACGGCTACCGTGTGCTGGGTTTGCTCGAGTACAACAACGCGATCGGACCGGTCAATCTGATCCCCAATTTCTCGTGGCAGCACGACGTCAGCGGCATCTCGCCGGGACCCGCCGGGAACTTTATTGAGGGTCGCAAGGCTCTAACGGTTGGCGTACGGGGCAATTATCTTGCCGCCTGGAGCTTTAGCCTGAGTTACACGGCGTTCCACGGTGGCGGCAGTCAAAATTTGTTGCGTGACCGTGATTTTCTTGGCGCAAGCCTCACTTACGCTTTCTAGGCCTTCTCGTTGGGAATGCTGGTGACATCGCGCGGTGCGCGTGGATCGCACCACGCGCTCGCGGCGAAAACGCGATCAACGGAGACTTCATCTATGTTTAAACAAGTATCTATCACCGCATGCAGTGCCCTTGCGCTGCTTGCCATGTCGATGCCGGCGAGCGCGGCCATCGGCGCGGATCAGGCCGAGCGCCTGGGCAAAGACTTGACGCCGCTCGGCGGCATCAAGGCCGGCAACGATGACGGCACGATCCCTTCCTGGGAAGGCGGAATCACGACGCCGCCGGCCAGCTTTAAGCCGGGCGACCATCACCCCGATCCGTACGCCGACGACAAGCCGTTGTTCACGATTACCCGCGCCAACATGGCAGAGTACGCGGACAAGCTGACCGTCGGTAACAAGGCGCTTCTCGAGAAGTACGACGACTACAAGATGGTTGTCTATCCGACGCGGCGCAGCGCGTCGGCTCCGCAGCGAATTTACGACGCGACCAAACGTATCGCGACCACGGCCAATCTGGCCGAGGGTGGAAATGGCGTCACGGGTGCCGTCATCGGTGTGCCGTTCCCGATTCCGTCCAACGGCCTTGAAGCCATCTGGAATCACATCCTGCGCTGGCGTGCCGAAAGCGGGTCACGCTTCTATGGTCAGGCGGCGGTAACGCCTGGCGGGCAGTATCAGGTTGTCGAGTTTTCCGATGAAATCATGGTGCCCTACTCGATGGAGGGAATGACGGAGGAAAAACTCGATAACGTCATCATCTACTTCAAGGAAAAGACGGTGGCGCCGGCACGGCTGGCCGGTCGCGTTCTTCTGGTCCACGAAACGCTCGACCAGAACAAGGAGTACCGCAAAGCCTGGGTCTACAACCCGGGTCAGCGCCGCGTGCGCCGGGCACCCAACGTCGCGTTCGATAACCCGCGTTCCGGGTCCGATGGCTTGATGACCTCGGATCAGTACGACATGTACAACGGCAGCCCCGAGCGTTACAACTGGGAGCTGGTTGGCAAACGTGAAATGTACGTGCCGTACAACGCCTACAAATTGCACAGCGAAGATCTGAAGTACGAGCAGATTCTCCAGCCTGGTCACATCGATCAGAATTTCGCGCGTTACGAACTGCATCGCGTATGGGTGGTCGAAGCCACACTGAAAGACGGGTTGAGCCACCAGTACAAGCGTCGCACGTTCTACCTGGATGAGGATTCGTGGCAAGCGCTGGTGGTCGACCAGTACGACAAGAGCGACAAGATCTGGCGCGTATCGGAGGGGCACGGCATCAATTACTACGATGTAAAGAACTTCTGGACAACGCTCGAAACGCATTACGATCTGCAGTCCGCCCGCTACATTGCGTTTGGGCTCGATAATGAAGCGGATATGTATCAGCTGGACGTGAAGCACAAAAAGCGCAACTTCACGCAGCAGGCGCTGCGCTCATCGGGCGTCCGCTAGGCCGCTGCGCGCTTATATGACATGAGAGCCGGGCCTTGCGCCCGGCTTTTTTTCACGCGCGTGCGACCTCACGCGCTCACAACAACTGGGGGGTTGTGTGGTAAAGGGCTATATCGCGCCGGCCGCAGTGCTGGCTCTGGGTGCCTGTGCAGTTTATGCGCAGGAAGACGTCGTCGATCCGGCGACGCTGCCGTCTTATCTGGCGGCGGACGCCGCACAGTCCATGTTGCTGGACGTGGTTCGGACGGGTGACCAGCTCATCGCCGTTGGCGAGCACGGTCACGTGCTGAGGAGTTCGGACGACGGGCGGTCGTGGGCGCAGGTGGTGGTCCCTTCGAGGGCTGCCCTGACTGGCGTTGCATTCGCCGATCCAGAGCACGGCATTGTCGTTGGCCACGATGCGGTCATTCTTCGCACAGCGGATGCCGGGGCCACCTGGGAAGTCGTTTACTCCGACCCGGACTATCAGACGCCCTTGCTGGACGTCTGGATGCCGTCGCCTGAACGCATTGTGGCCATCGGCGCCTACGGCTTTTATCTCGAATCAACGGACGGCGGTGAGAACTGGGAACAACGTACCTTTCGCGCGGACCCGCTTCCTTCCGACGATGACGCGGCATCCGATGAAGTCGATGCCGAGGAAGACGATGCCGAGGAAGAGGACTACGGCATCGACTACCACTTGAATCAGATTGCGCAGGCCGACGACGGCACGCTGTACATCGCAGGAGAGGCGGGCACGTTTTACCGCTCGGATAACAGTGGCGAAGACTGGTATCAGCTCGAACCGGATTATGAGGGTTCGTTCTTCGGCGCGTTGCCGCTGACCGACGGCGCGTTGCTCGCCTTCGGCATGCGGGGCAATTTGTTCCGATCGGAAGATCGGGGCCGCACCTTTGATCCGATTGAGACCGGCGTCGACGCACTGCTCACGTCCGGTTTTCGGCGTGCAGACGGCAGCGTCGTCGTCGTTGGACTGGCCGGTGTGGTGCTGGAGAGTTCAGATGGTAAAGGCTTCACACTGCATCGACAGTCTGACCGGAAGGGCGCGATGAGCGCGCTGTCGGCTGAGGACGGCGCGGCCGTCCTCGCCGGAGAGGCGGGTGTGGTGCGTCTCACCCAGGACGCGTATCGCAATGGAGGCGCGCCATGAGCCGCAATACATCCGGCGGCCTGGTTGCCGCGATCGAGAATGCGATCTTCGGTAATCGCAAAGCGGTTATTGCCTTCTTTGTGATTATCAGCGCGATCATGGTGTTCCTCGCGCGCGGTCTGCACATTGATGCCGGCTTTACCAAAACGCTGCCGACCAAGCATCCGTACATGCAGACCTACCTTGAATACCAGGAGGAATTCGGGGGCGCCAACCGCATCATTGTGGCGCTGGTTGATAAGAACGGGGATATTTTCAATCCCAAATTCTTCACGGCTCTCAAAGAGGCCACCGATGTGGTGTCGCTCTACCTGCCGGGTGTGGATCGCGCCAAAGTGAGCAGCCTGTTCACGCCGAACGTGCGATTTATTGAGGTCGTTGAAGACGGATTGTCCGGTGGCAACGTCGTGCCCGCGGACTTCCAGCCCACGGATGAAAGCATTGATCAGGTCCGGCAGAATATTCTCAAAGCCAAGATTGTGGGGCGTCTGGTCGCGAACGATTTTTCCGGCGCGATCATCAGTGCGCAGCTGCTCGAGACCAATCCTGAAACCGGCGAGCCACTTGATCTTGTCGACTTTTCTCACCAGCTTGATGAAAAAGTCCGGGACGTCTTTGAGGACGAGGACATCGGCGTTCACATCATTGGCTTCGCCAAAGTGCTCGGTGACGTCACAGATGGCGCCCAGATGGTGGTGGTGTTCTTCCTGGTGGCGTTTTTGATCACGGCGCTGCTCGTCTTTTTGTATACGCGCTCGCTGTGGTTGTCTGCTATCCCGTTGGTGTGTTCGGTGATCGCCGTTTTGTGGCAGCTGGGCATGCTTACCGGGCTTGGCTTCGGTATCGATCCCTTCGGCATTATCGTGCCGTTTCTGGTCTTCGCCATTGCGGTCAGCCACGGTGTGCAGATGGTGACGGCGGTCCGCGCCGAGGTTTTCGACGGTCTGGACAGCATGGCAGCGGCTCGCGCCAGTTTCCGCAAGCTGGCGGTGCCCGGCATCATCGCGCTGCTCAGCGATACCGTCGGTTTCATCACGATCTACTACATCGAGATCCGTGTGATTCAGGAAATGGCGATTACGGCCAGTATTGGCGTGGCGTCGATCATCCTGACCAACCTTGTCCTGCTGCCGGTTCTGATGTCTTACGTGTCGTTCAGCGACGAATACAAGGCCAAGCTGGTTCAGCGCGCCGAGCGGCTCGACCCCTTATGGCAGCGCTTGTCCGGCATGACCCGGCGCGGTCCGGCGACGGCCGCGATGATGGTGGCGTTATTGTTGCTCGGCGTGGGCTACTGGAAGGGCGCCAATATCAAGATTGGCGATCTGCAGTCCGGCGTTCCGGAGCTGCGTGAGACCTCGCGCTACAACATCGATACGCAGATGGTGACCGACCGCTTCTCTATTGGCGTGGACATCATTTCCACGATTGTCGAAGCCGGTCCCGAGGCGTGCATTGATTACGCCAAGTTTACGAACATCGATCAGTTTGCGTGGTACATGGACAACGTCGAGGGCGTGCAGTCCACGATCTCTCTTTCCAAGGTGGCGAAGATTGTGAACGCAGGCTGGAACGAGGGCAGCCTCAAATGGCGCATTTTGTCGCGCAACCAGGCCAATCTGGTTCAGGCTACAAACGGCATCGACACAAGCTCGGGCTTGCTGAACGCCGACTGCAGCGTGATGCCGGTGATGATCTTCACCGAAGACCATAAGGCGGAGACCATCGCGCGCGTGGTGGATGCCGTAAAACAGTGGAACCGGGAGTACGCGCTCGATGGGGTGGAGTACCGACTGGCCACCGGCAACGTGGGCGTTATGGCGGCCACAAACGAGGAAGTGAGTCGGGCACAGTTCCCGATTCTGATCGGCGTCTTCGCGGTGATTATTCTGTTGTGCCTGCTGACGTTCCGGTCTCTGATGGCGGTCTTGTGCATTGTGTTGCCGCTGGGGCTGGTGTCGTTGCTGGCCTACGCGTTGATGACGACGCTGGAGATTGGACTGAAGGTGTCCACGCTTCCTGTGGTCGCGCTGGGCGTGGGCATCGGCGTGGACTACGGAATCTACATCTTCAGTCGTATCAAGGGCTTCATGGACGAGGGCGCGTCGCTTGATGACGCCTTCCTGAGTACGCTCAAGATCACCGGCGCCGGTGTGGTGTTCACGGGTCTGACGCTTGCGATTGGCGTGGCGACCTGGCTGTTCTCGCCCCTGAAGTTCCAGGCAGATATGGGTTTACTGCTCACCTTCATGTTCCTGGTAAACATGCTGGGAGCGATCCTGCTGCTCCCCGCGTTGGCGCACTTTCTGTTGGGTAAACGGAAACCGGATACAGCGCGCGAGGGTTGATCCAACCGTGGGGTTGGCGGCATGACGTTCGATGAGCTGCTCGACCGCGTAGAAGCGCTGGTCAACGAACGTGGTCGCGTCGCACTGGCCGCGGTTAGAGAGTATTTCGATCTCTCGCCGGAGCGACTGGATGCGGTTCGTGATGAATTGGTCGACGCGCGTGCGGCGGTGGGGCTTGAGAACGGCCGGATCCTCGTGTCCCGTGCCAGCGCGAACACCAGATCGGACGACGTGCGGGCGGACGCGGAGCGGCGTCACATCACGGTGATGTTTGCCGACCTCGCCGGATCGACCGATCTGTCATCGCGTCTCGATCCTGAAGATCTGAGGGCGGTCGTCCAGCGCTACCAGCGTATCGTGGCCCACGCCGTGGAGCGCTTCCACGGCTTTATTGCTCAATATCTGGGTGACGGCGTGCTGGTTTACTTCGGCTACCCGCACGCGCACGAAGACGACGCGCGCCGCGCGTTGTTCGCCGCGCACGATGTGCTTGAGCGACTGCCGGCATTGAACACCACGCTTGGCGACGAATTTGATGTAGAGATCTCGCTTCGGATCGGCGTGCACACCGGTCTGGTGGTCGTTGGCGACATCGGGGCGGGTTCGCGCCGCGAGGCGCTCGCCCTCGGCGAAGTGCCCAACGTGGCGGCGCGGCTGGAGTCGATCGCGCCCGTAAATTCGGTTGCGTTAAGCGATCAGACACGTGTGCTGCTGGGTGATCAATTTAAGATTCAATCGCTTGGACAGCGTGCGTTGAAGGGACTCCCGGGACCCGTACCGGTGTTTCAGTCTCTCGGTCCAAGCGGTGTGTCGTCCGCGTTCGATCTGGCGGTGAAGCACAAGCTGCTGCCGCTGGCCGGCCGTCGCGACGAGCTGGCCGTTCTGGAGCAAGCCTGGGAACGGGCACAGCGCGGCGAGGGCGGCGCGGTGCTGGTCAGCGGCGACCCGGGCATCGGTAAATCGCGGCTCATTCAGGCACTCAAGGACAACCTCACCGACGCAGACCAGCGCTGGACGGCGCTGCGGGCCTCTGCGTACTTCAGTAACTCGCCGCTGTATCCCGTTGTGACGTTGCTCCGCCAGACCATTGGAATCGACCGACGTGATCCCGATGCGGTGAACTACGCACGCATCGAGGCATCGCTTGCCGCACTCGAAGCACGCGGGCCGGCGGTCAACCTGATCGCGACGCTGTGCGACGTGGCCTTGCCGGAGGGACAGCCGCCGGTTGACGTCGCTCGTGCCACGGCCATCTTCGGCGATCTGTTCATGGATTTTCTGGTGCGCGAACCCAGACTTCTGGTGGTGGAGGATGTGCATTGGCTTGATCCCACCACGCTCTCGCTTACCGCGTCGATGATCGAACGTGCGGTGCGTGAGTCCTTGCTTGTGGTGGTGTCGGCGCGACCGGGGTTTGATATCGAGCGGCTTGGTGCGCAGGCGGCGCCATTGATCCAGCTGCGCTTGGGGCCGTTGCCGCGCGATGCTGCCCACGACATGATCCGCTCGGTTGCCAACGAACAACGCCTCGACGCGACGGTGCTCGACGCCATTGTGGAGCGCACAGACGGCGTCCCCGCATTTGTGGAGGAGTTGTCGCGCATGCTGCTGGCGTCTGACTGGCTGGTCGAAAAAGACGGCGTGCTCGTTCCCGGCGGTGAGTTGCCTTCCGACATTCCGGTCACACTGACCGACTCGCTGATGGCGCGGCTGGATCGGCTTGGTGATGCCAAAGCGGTGGCGCTTGAAGCGTCGGTCGTTGGACGCACCTTCCCCGGCGAGCTGTTGATGGCCGTGAGCGAATTCGACAGCGCGCGGGTGGACAGGGCGCTGCGTGATCTGGAGCAGGCTCAGGTCATCCGTCGTCGCACCGGCTCGGAAGGCAACACGTGGCGCTTCCGTCACGCGCTGCTGCAAGAAGCGGCGTACGAATCGGTTCTTCGCTCAAAACGCCAGGCCCTGCACCTCGCCATCGCCACAGCGCTGGAGACGGAGTTCCAGTCTCTCGCAGAGCAGTATCCCGAACGCGTCGCCCAGCATTTTGAGTACGGCGGCGATGCCGAACGCGCGCTTGGATATCGACAATGGGCGGGTGAGCAGGCCGTCGAGCGCGGTGCGCCGATTGAAGCGTTCGGTCAGGCCGAACACGCCATGTCACTGCTCGAACATCTGCCACCCTCGGAGATTCGGGACCAGCGCGAGCTGTCGCTCCTGTCGCTCAAGGGCTCCGCGTTGATCCTGCGGCAGGGGTGGGCCGCGCCAGGCCTCGCGGCGGTTTACGATCGGTCGCTTGCGTTGATCGCCGGTGGCGAGCCCACCGCCCATGTCGACTATCAGGTGTTGGGCGGTCTGTGCGCGTTCCACCTGCTGCGCGGCGAATTCGATACGGTCATGCTGCTGACCGAGCGGTTGATGCAGCA
Source organism: Pseudomonadota bacterium (assembly GCA_039026595.1). Lineage (GTDB taxonomy): Bacteria > Pseudomonadota > Gammaproteobacteria > Steroidobacterales > JBCCMA01 > JBCCMA01. The sequence continues at coordinate 6,438 of JBCCMA010000027.1, read as the reverse complement.
GGGTCGCCAGCAAGGAGATGACCCGTCCATGACCGTGGCCCATGTGTGCCGCTGTCTTGCCAGCTTCTCGGGTGGCGACTTCGAGAAGGCGCGCCGTGAATCCCAACAGGTCCTCGCGTTGCACGATCCGGCGCGGGTGATTCAGGTGGGCTTTCTGTACGGTCAGGACCCGGTGGTGATCAGCCAGTCCATTGTGGCGTTGATGACGTTCGCTGAAGGCGACACGGATGAGGCGTTGATGATCAGCGACCGTGTCCGTGCCAGCGCGCGTCAGTTGCCGGGTCGATTCAGTGCGCTGTGGGCCGACGCCTGGCATGCGCGCCTGCTTTACGAAACGGGCCAAACGCGCGCAAGCACAAAACTTGCACAGGACACGCTTGCCCGATGCGAGGAGTTTGGTATCGCTTACGTTGGCGCGCTGGCACAGCTGGTTCTGGGTGTGAGCAGGATTGCGGACGATGACGCGACGAATGGTCTGAACGACATACGCAAGGCCATGGCGTTCCATGCCTCCAGTCCCAGCGCGTTGGCGCACAACTATTTTTATGCCCTGGTCATTGACGCGGAAATGCGGGCCGGTGATGCGAGCCGCGTGGCCCAGCTTGTGGACGCCGCACTGGCGGTGACACACAACCACAGTGAAATGGCGTGGCGATCTGAAGTGCTGCGACTCGATGGCCAGCGCCTTGTCGCGGCGGACCCGCCGTCGGCACGCGCGCGCTTCGAGCAGGCGGTGGGTGAGGCAACGAGGATGGGCGCGCATCGGCTCGCGTTGCGTGCCGCAATCGACTGGTGCGAGAGCCACGCTGATCCCGATTTGGCCGCCCACGCGCTCACCAACGCACTGCAGAATATCGCCCAAAGCAAATACGATCCGGACGTCCCGCGCGCCCGCGCCTGTCTCAATCGCTAGCGGAAGGCGGCTTTCTAAGTTTTTTGGTCTCGCCGCGCTGACGTTTGCCCGCGACGCGTCGCCGCTTGGTCGCCGCGCTCGGGGGCTTGGCCGGTTTGCGTTTGGTGGGTTTGATCAGCGCACGCTCCACCAGACGTCGTAGCCGTTCGCGTGCATCTTCCCGATTGCGAACCTGTGAGCGATGCCGATTTGCCGTGAGAACCAGCACGCCGTCGCGACTGACCCGGCTGCCTGCGATGCGCTTCAGACGTGCCCGTGTGTCTGCATCGAGCACGGTGCAGTCGTTGATCCGAAGGCGAAGCTGTACCGCCGTGGCAACTTTGTTGACGTTTTGCCCCCCTGGCCCGGGTGCGCGGATGAACCGCTCCTCGATCAGGCGGTCGTCGATTTCGATCTGGTCGTTGATAATCATGATGTCGCCGACGCGCGGCTTGCGCTCTTCAGGCGTTCAGGTCGGGGATGAGCTCGCTCTCCAGCCTTGCGATGATGTCTTTCATCATCAGGCGGCGCTTCTTGAGCCGACGCAGACGGAGTTGATCGACGTGCGGTTCGTCCCGCAGCCGATCGATCACGTCATCAAGGTCGCGGTGAGCTATCCGCATTTCCTTGAGCTTCATACGATTCTTGAAGCAGTCGGTGTCAATCTTGTCGCTCATAGCCCAGCTAGTTTACACCGCCGGGACGACCGGCCCAAAGACGGGGCCATATTCAGTGGTAGGCGTCCGGCGGCAGGTCCACTGCATCAACGTGGCGCCCGTGTGTCGTGACGAACCCACCGAGTCGGGTGTTGCCGTCCGCCGTAAATTCGAAGCGGAATATCCGTTGCCATGCGAGCCCGCCGCGCCAGCGCACAAGGCGCAGGCGCGCGAACGCGACGGTTCCATCGAGGAATTGCAGCTGAGCCTGCTCGCAGCGTGCCTGCGCGGCCTCGTTGGCGGCCTCACGGGCGGCCAGCGATCCGAAGACAAACGCTCCGGCCGCGAGGGCTGCGCACAGCCACAGGACCTCGATCACGGCAGGTAGCTGAGCCAGTCCCGTGTGGGGTTGCCGAGCACCATGAAATGCGGGTTCAGAATGTCATCCTTGGCGTTGTAATCGAGGTCGGATCCGTCAAGCCGGACCACGCGGCCGCCGGCGCCGTTGACGACAGCGTGCGCGGCGGCGGTATCCCATTCAGATGTCAGGCCAAGCCGCGGATAAACATCGGCGCCCCCTTCTGCAACCACACAGAACTTCAATGAACTGCCCATGGCGACCATGTCGTGCTCGCCCAGATTGGCGAGGTACGCGTTTACCTCGTCAGAGCGATGCGAACGGCTACCTACGACCAACGGCGTACGTGGCTGGTCGTGCACGGCGATACGTGTCGCGGCGTCATCCCCGTTCTGACGGAACGCGCCCTCGCCGTCCGCGGCGAAGTAGGTCACGCCGGTGACCGGTACATGCACGACGCCCAGCACCGGACGATGGCCGTCGATCAACGCAATATTGACGGTGAACTCACCGTTGCGCTTGACGAACTCTTTGGTCCCGTCCAACGGGTCCACCAGCCAGTAGCGTGGCCACGTGCTGCGCTCGCTAAACGGTATTTCCCGTGATTCTTCCGACAACACCGGCAGTTGGGTGTCGAGGTCTGCCAGGCCGGCCTCAATGCGCTTGTGTGACGCGAGATCGGCTGCGGTCAGCGGCGATTCGTCCGCCTTCTGTTCCACCTTAAAATCGGTGTCGTAAATGCTCAGGATGGCATCGCCAGCGTCGCGGGCGATACGGACAATGGAGGGCAGCAGGTCACTTGACATAGTCTTGGGTGCTCGTTCTGTGGACGCCGTATGATACGCACCGATGAGTAAACTCTCTAATGACCACGTCGCGTGGAATGACGTCGACACCGTGCTGCTGGATATGGACGGCACACTTCTCGATCTGAGGTTCGACGGGCACTTCTGGCTCGAGGTTGTGCCGGCAGCTTACGCGCGCCAGATGGGCAAGCCGCTGGATGCCGTTCTGCCCACGCTCTATCGTGAGTTTGACCGGCGTCGGAATACGTTGCCGTGGTACAGCATCGAACACTGGTCCGATTTTTTCGATATGGATATCGACGCGCTGCAGCGCAAGCATGCAAGCAATATCGCGTGGCTGCACGGCGCTCCGGCGTTTCTGGACGCCCTGCAGGCGTCGGGTAAGCAAACGGCGCTGGTGACCAACGCCGACCGCCATACGCTTGGGATCAAGGACGAGCAGACCGGCCTGGTGGCAAAACTGCACACCGCTTTCTCGGCGCATGATTTCGGCTGTCCGAAGGAGCACCCCGAGTTCTGGGATCGGTTTTTTGATGCGTATCCGGCGGATCGCAGCAGAACACTGTTCGTTGATGACACCGTCAGTGTGTTGGAGTCAGCGCGACGGGCGCGCATCGGTCACGTCGTGGCGATTGCCCAGCCTGATTCTGCCGGACCCGTACGTGACATGGCGGGATTTGTGACGGTCCGGGGCGTCTTCGAATTAATCGTGACGGCCTGACGCTCCCCGGTGGCCGCCTAGTCTGTTTTTTGCGGTGTTGCGTCGCCGCTGCCTGAACGCCGCCGGCGCCGTCGACGACGCTTGGGCTTCGGCGCGTCGGAGCCGGCTGGGCCCGTTGCGCCTTTATCGCCTTCGGCGCCTGCTTTGGGCGCGGCGTTACCGCCGTCCTTTGCGGGATGGCGTCGACGGCCACCACCGGAGCCGCTGCGACCACCGCCGCTTCGCGATCCCCCACGTCGGCCACCGCCGCCCCCTCCGCTTGCCGGGCGTCGCTTGCGCGGCGGTCGTGGCGGGATTTCGATATCGGGCAGATCGTCGAACGAATACTGGTCGACCGGTAATCGAAAACCGATGTACTCCTCAATCTGTGGCAGCCCGACGGCATAGTCTTCACACCCGAAGCTGATGGCGTCGCCCTCAGCACCCGCGCGCGCGGTCCGGCCAATGCGATGCACGTACTCCTCGGCATCGAGGGGCAGATCGAAGTTGAACACGTGCGAGACGTCCTCAACGTGCAAGCCGCGCGACGCCACGTCGGTGCCCACCAGAATTTGCAGGTCGCCATCCTTAAAGGACTGCAACATGCGTTGGCGCTTTTTCTGCGGCACGTCGCCCGAAATGGCCTCAACGCTGAAGCCGTTTGCGCTCAGCGTCCTTTGAACATCGTCCGCTGCGCGCCGCGTGTTCACAAACACCATGGATCTTTGCGGCTTGATATCCTGCAGAAGCTTCACCAACAGGGGCAGCTTGTCCTGATTGGCGGGGAAGTAGATGACCTGCTTGACGCGGTCGGCCGTCACCTTTTCCGGCTCGATCCGGATGAGCTCCGGCTCATTCATATGCTCGTACGCCAGCTCAAGCACGCGGTGCGATAGCGTGGCGGAGAACAGCATGTTCTGACGCTGATCGCGCGGCGGCAGTCGGCGCATCAGATAGCGGATGTCTTTGATGAAGCCAAGGTCAAACATTCGGTCGGCTTCGTCGAGGATCAGAACGTCCACATCGCGCAGTGCGAAAAGACCCTGTTTGAAGTAGTCGATGAGGCGGCCCGGTGTGCCGATGATGACGTCGACGCCTTCGGTTAATTGCTGGCGTTGTTTCTCGTAATCGGTGCCGCCGTAGACAAGGCGCAATTTGAAGTCGAGGTGGCCGCCGAGGGCCACCGCGTCTTTATGAATCTGAATGGCCAGTTCGCGTGTGGGCGCAAGGATCATGGCCGCCGGGTCTGTTTCCTTGCGATTCTCGTTGGGCTTTGAAATCAGCTTCTGGAACATGGCCAGCAGAAACGCGGCCGACTTACCTGTGCCGGTTTGGGCCTGACCGGCGACATCCTTGCCAGCAATCGCCAGTGGGAGCGTTTGCGCCTGGATGGGCGTGCAGTGGGTAAAGCCGGCGTTGGCGACGCCGCTCAGCACCGGTTCGGCGAGGTCCAGATCGGCAAAGGCGACCTCGGACAGATGGGTTGTGGTCATGCTGTGGTCCGTTGCGGTGCTGATTCGCGGGGCCGGTGTTCGTGGACCGGGCGCCAGCGCTTGAAAAAATCTGTGTTTGTTGCAAAATACTCATCGCAGACGCGAATCGATCGCGCCCGGACTTGCCCGCCACGGCGAGGCCACGCTCCCCCTGACGAACAGAACGCGACAACAATCACGGCATTGTGCCTGATCCGGCACCCGGCGTCACGGAAGGGTGATCGCCAACCGGAGCGTCCTGCCAGAAACACCACGCTTTAACTTTCCCGCTGGAGGAACCGCCGATGAGCGACAATCTCGTGAACATCACAGACGATGCTTTTGAATCTGACGTCCTGCAATCCGATGTTCCGGTGCTCGTGGATTTCTGGGCAGAATGGTGTGGGCCGTGCAAGATGATCGCGCCGATTCTTGAAGAAGCGGCGGGCGAAATGGGCGATCGCGTTCGCATCGCCAAAATGGATATTCAAGAAAACCCGCAGACGCCGCCGAAGTACGGTGTCCGTGCCATACCCGCGCTCGTCCTGTTCAAGAACGGACAGGTAGAAGCGCAACACATGGGCGTCCTGTCCAAGACTCAACTCACCCAGTTCCTGGAAGAAAATCTATGAGAGGCTACCTCGGCGGTTCGTCGCGCGGCGGCGGCAAGAAGCCACCTAACAACCGCAACAAGCGCAACGACAACAAAGGCAACAAGCGTCGGCGCAATCCCAACCATCGCCACCACCATCATGACGATTCCGATGAGGATCTCGGCACCCTTGACGAAAAGGAGCTGGCCTTAAGCGAAACGGCGATGAAGCTCACGGATCTCAAGCGCAAGCCGATCTCTGAGCTGGTCACCATGGCCACCGAAATGGGCCTCGAAAATACGGCCCGCCTGCGCAAGCAGGACATCATCTTCGAAATCCTTAAGTCCCACGCCAAGAACGGTGAAGACATCTGGGGCGATGGCGTGCTCGAGATTCTGCAGGACGGCTTTGGCTTCCTTCGCTCCGCGGACGGATCGTTCCTTGCGGGTCCGGACGACATTTATGTCTCGCCGAGTCAGATCCGTCGCTTCAGTCTGCGTACCGGTGACACGATCTCCGGCCTGATCCGTCCGCCCAAGGACGGCGAACGCTATTTTGCGTTGCTGAAGGTGGGTCTGATCAACATGGACCGGCCGGAGAACGCGCGCACCAAGGCGCTGTTCGAGAATCTGACGCCGCTGTTTCCGCGTGAGCGGCTCAAGATGGAAATCGGGAACGGCAGCAGCGAAGACCTCACTGCGCGCATCATCGACATGGCGGCGCCCATCGGTAAAGGTCAGCGTGGATTGATCGTGTCACCGCCCAAGGCGGGTAAGACCATTCTGCTGCAGAACATTGCGCAGTCGATCGCCCACAACCATCCCGAGTGTTACCTGATTGTGTTGCTCATCGACGAGCGACCGGAAGAAGTCACCGAGATGGCGCGCTCCGTTCGCGGCGAAGTGGTCTCGAGTACCTTCGACGAACCGGCCAGTCGCCACGTGCAGGTGGCCGAAATGGT
>JBCCMA010000026.1:0-27485 GCA_039026595.1 Pseudomonadota bacterium | reverse complement strand
GTCGAGGGAGAAACCCTCCGACGCCAGTAACTCGCGCAGCTTCGGAAGTGCGGACTCCATTAAATCGCGCACCACACCATTGCCGCTCTGGACGACCAACTGGGCCTGATCGCCCTCAAGGCTGAGTCGGACATTGACCGAACCAAGGGAAGGCGGGTCGAGCTTGAGCTCGGCGGTCTCGATTCCGCGGCTCGCCAGCATCGTGAGCTGATTGCTGAAAGCGCGCTCCCAGTTCGGTTTTTGCATCGACAGCGGTGTTGTCAGGCCCTCGGAGCCGCGCAGCGCCGTGGCATCGCTGGAACGGCTTGTTCGGACCGGTGAGAGATCACCGAATCCCGAGCGGACATCTTCGGTGGCGGTCGCATCAGCGGAGATGTCGGCGATCGCACTGCCAAATTGTTCGCGGACAAGGCCGTTCAATTCGGCGGGCGTGGGGCGCGTTGCGGTGGATGTCGTGGCCCGTAGCTCATCCGTTTGCAGCGAGGCGAGTGCGCCACTGTCCGATGCAGCGGTTCGGTTGAGGCTGTCGTCAGCGAGCGCGACACGCGATGACAAAGCGCTGGCGACGGCGTCGCTGCGCGTGGCTGCCTGCGAATACCAGCCTGGCGCCGTCGTGCCAGTCGATTCAGTTTTTGCGGACGGTGCGACTTCACCCGGTGTGTCTGTCAGAGCGGTATTTTCAATGGTGCTGGCCGGAATCGTCCTGGGCGTTGTTGCCTCGGGAGTAACCGCGACGGTCGGCTGTCGGAGCGAGGTGGCCTCAATTGAATCAGCTTGCGTCACCGGTAACGGCTCGCCGCCGGCCGGCAAGTCGTTGCCGCTGGCCAAGGCACTGGTCAATAGCGGGTTCCCGGAGTCCGGGTTTAACGACGTTAGCGGCGTCGCAGCCGGGGAAGGCGCGGTTTGACCGGTCAGCGCGCTGGCGGTCGGCGGCGCGGCCTCGGCGTCCGGAAACGCGCCCAGTTCTTGCGTAACTGATTGAAGAATATCTTCAAAACTGGGCGCACTGTCCTGCCCGCTTACGCCGGCTGTCCCGGTCGGTGTGGCGGGTGTTGCGCCGTTAGATGTCGGGGTGGATGCGGCGGCTGAGGCGGCCATTAAGGTCATTATGTCGAGGTTCATTGCGTCGTCCGTTACAGAACAGCTTTCCAGAAGTACAGGCCTGTTGAGCAAGTCTCGTGCCAGCCTGCCCGCCTGATAACGGGCCGGAAACCCGCCAGGGGCTAAAGTCACCGCCAAGGTGGCCGCTGACCTCTGACAGAAGGCAGCGTGCACGCAGCGCGCCGCCCGCCTGATTAGCAAAACGCCATCGGACCGATCCAAAAGATGAAACCCGAATTTCGCAAGCTGCTCGACAACGTCACGAACCTGCCCAGCCCGCCGGCCGTGGCCGCGCGGGTTATCGAGCTGGCCCAGGAGCCCGACGTGAACCTTGGAGACGTGGCCGGAGCGATCCAGTGCGACGCGTCCCTCGCAGCCAAGGTCATGCGGGTATCTAACTCGGCGATGTACGCCCGGCGCCGGGAAAGTACAAATCTGCGCCAGGCACTGGTGGTGCTGGGTCTGCACGCCACGGTCACCCTCGCCCTCGGATTTTCGCTCATGCCGCTGCTAAAGCGGGACAAAACCCAGAACCAGATGTTTGCCCACATCTGGCGCCGAACTCTGATGAGCGGCCTGTGTGCCCGTGCCATGGCGGACGTTACACGCAAAGCGAACGGCGAAGAGGCCTTCCTGTGCTCATTGCTACAGGACGTCGGCGTCATGGGCATTGATCGGGTTGTTCCGGGCTTTTATGACGCCACAATCGATTTTTTCTCGGATCACGATGCACTGATCGCCCACGAACGGTCGGAGCTCGGCGCCGATCACGCTGAGGTGAGCGCCCATCTCCTCACGATCTGGAAACTCCCTGAATACTTGCGTGACACGGTTGCGGTCAGCCACTTCATGCATGGGGGTGACTACAGCGAGGTGAGCCAGCATTTGTCGTTGATTGTCGCGCTGTCCGGACCCATGGCCGATGGCTGGCTGGAGCGGGAAAGCCAGCCCGATGCGATGCAGAAGGCGACCGAGATGGCGCGCAAGCAGCTCGGCATGTCCAACGAGGACCTGACTGCGGTCACCAACAAGATCGCTGAGATGCTGCCGGATATGGCGCATTTGTTCGAGACCGACCTGATCGACGGTAATGAAGCCCAGATGATCGTCGAACACGCTCAGGAAATCCTGACGGCACGCACTCTGCAGAGCCAACAGGTGGCTGAATCTGCCGCCGAGCAGGTCGATCAGCTAAAGAGCTACGCCGAGAATCTCGAAGAGGAAACCAAACGGGACGCGTTGACCAAGGTATTCAGCCGCCGCCATCTGGAAGACGTTTTGGCGAAAAGCTATGACAACGCCACGCGCTTTGGCTGGCCACTTGCCGTCATGTTCGTCGATCTTGACCACTTCAAGGCGGTTAATGACACGTTTGGCCATGCGGCGGGCGATGAGGTGCTGCGCAATGTGGGTCGGATACTCAACGACGTGGTGCGCGACTCGGACTCGGTGGGCCGCTTCGGGGGCGAAGAGTTTGTGGTCGTACTGCCTGGTGCAGATGAGCTTGGCGTGAGCGTCGTCGCGGAACGCCTCATGAATGCCGTGCGTAAGACGCAGCACAACGTCGGCGATGCGCGAGTCATTCAGGTCACAACGTCCGTCGGGTGTGCGTTGCTAAGCGGCGATGATCGCTACGAGAATGTGGATGCCCTGCTCGCTCGGGCAGACGAGGCATTGTACGAGGCCAAGAACAGCGGACGTGATCGAACGGTGATTTACGGTGCGCCGGATGCCTCCGACGTGACGGCAAAAGGTGATCCGGTTAAAGCCTGATCGTAGGGCCTTGCTCGCTAAGCTCTGACGTTCAGGGCCCCTCGGATCGACCGGCCGAGCGAGGCAGGTCGTCGAGCTCACGCTGCTCACGGCGGTCTTGCGCCCTTTGCTCCTCCCGCGTTCGCCTTTCGCAGACCTTGCCAATGGACTGAGTGCGTTGTTGTGCCGCGGTCAACGCCCGCCGTGCTTCAGAGGCCCGCGCCTCAGCCTGCGCCACGACCGTTTCCTGTGCCGTGATCGCCGCTGTGAGCCGCTTCAGGAATTCGCCGTGGTTTTGTAGCGCCCCAGCATAATCTGCATTGAGAGCCGCTTTGTGCTCAATCACCGCTGAGCGGAGCAACGCCAGTCTGTCCGACGCCGCGCGCAAGCCCTGTTCTGCAAGTCGCACATTGTCGACGAAGCGCTGCTCACGCGCGTGGAAAATGGCCTTCACTGAAGTGAGCCGTCGGGTCCGCCGTTCGCTCACTGTGTGTCGGATTCCTCGGGCGAGAGAAGTGCACGCAGTTGTTGCACGCTGGTCTCGTGCGCCACTTGTTCATCCAGATCCTGCCCGAGAAAAGCGCGTAATGCCGGCCAGAGAGCCACCGCTTCATCCAGCCGCAGGTCGTGTCCCGGCTGATACGCACCCACACTGATCAAGTCCTGATTTTGTCGATACAGTCCGTAAAGCGTACGAAATCGCTGCGCCAGCGCCCGCTGTTCCGGGCTGGCCGTCTGCACGAACGTGCGCGAAACGGACGCCTCGATATCGATCGCGGGGTAAAGACCGCTCTCGGCAACCTCGCGCGACAGGACGATATGACCGTCCAGAATGGCGCGCGCGGCGTCCACGATCGGATCATTCTGATCGTCGCCCTCGGCGAGTACGGTGTAAAACGCCGTGATCGTCCCCTCGCCTTCTGCGCCGTTGCCCGCACGCTCAACGAGTTTGGGAAGGCGCGCGAAAACCGAAGGCGGGTACCCCTTGGTGGCTGGTGGCTCACCGATGGCCAGCGCGATTTCGCGTTGCGCCTGAGCATAGCGAGTGAGTGAATCCATCAGCAGAAGAACGTCCTTGCCTTCGGCGCGAAAATACTCGGCGATCGACGTGGCCAGCTGCGCGCCCTGCATGCGCATCAGCGGTGAGTCATCCGCCGGGCTCGCCACGACCACCGCCCGGGCGAGGCCTGCATCGCCCAGTGACCGCTCTATGAATTCCTTGACCTCGCGTCCGCGCTCGCCGATCAACCCCACAACGATGACGTCGGCATTGGTAAACCGCGTCATCATCCCGAGCAGGACGGATTTTCCAACACCACTTCCGGCGAACAGCCCCAGTCTCTGTCCGCGACCGGCGGTAAGGAGCGCGTTGATCGCGCGGATGCCGGTATCCAGCGGTTCGGTAACAGGTGCGCGCGAGAGTGGATTGATCGCGCGCCGGGATAATGCGAGCGTACCCTCGGCTCTGATGTGGCCGGCTCCGTCGAGCGGTTTGCCCTCCGCATCGATAACCCGGCCGAGCATCTCTGGTCCTACACGGACCTCGCCCGCCCGACCTACCGGGATCACCCGCGCATTCGGAACCAGTCCGTGCAGTTCGCGCTTGGGCATCAAATAGAGCTTGTCTCCAGCGAACCCCACCACTTCTGCTTCGACCCGTGTGCCATCCGGTGCCACGACATCACAGCGTCCGCCCACAGGTGCCTGGCAGCCAACCGCTTCAAGTGTCATACCCACAACACGCTTCAAGACCCCCTCCACCACCATCGCAGTCGAGTCGATACGACGCTCGCGCCTTCGCAACCGTTCGCACCATCGTTCTGTGTTTTGCTCCGGCGTGAAGGGCGTTGGCTGCACTACTCGGTCTCTCGCTCGGTGGCGCGTTCATCCCCGAGCAGTGCGTTGACGACCGCGTCTATACGAGCCTCCACGCGCGCGTCAATGCGCGAAGTCTCCGTCTCGATGCGACATCCGCCGCGGCTCAAAAGTGGGTCCTCGATGATTCGCCAGGCCCGTTCACCGTCCGTGTCGGTCAGCGCGCGGTCCACGAGTTCGGCATCGTCGGGGTGCAGCAGGACGCGGACGTTGTTGGCGGAAACCGGTAGCGCCTCGAGACCTTCGCGAACCACACCGACGATGGCCCCGGGGTCCATTTTCAACTCACGCCGGAATAGCCGGCGGACGACGCTCATGGCGAGGTGCGCGGTTTGCTCTTCGAGGGCGCGATCCAACGTGGCAAACGGGGCGGCCAGTTGACCAACGATCGCGTTCAGCAGATCAACCTGATCTTTCATCTGCGCCGCCGCTTCTTGTCTGCCGGCCGCACGGCCATCCTCAACGCCTTGGGCAAACGCCTCTTCGTACGCCTGCTTCTGGATGCGCTCAAGGTCGCGGAGCGATAACCCTCGTTCACCCCGCGTGCTGTTGAAGCTGGCCTCACCCGCCTCGACTTCAGGCGTTGTCCAGCGCTGCACCGCGGGCGCGTCAGACATAGTCGCTGCCACTGGTGGCAAGCACAATGTCACCGGCGTCGGCCATACGACGCGCCACCTCAAGGATATTCCGCTGGGCGAGTTCGACATCCGCCAGCTTGACCGGGCCGCGTGCCTCAAGATCTTCGGCCATCATCTGCGCCGCACGCTTCGACATATTGCGGTAGATCTTGTCTTGCATCTTCGCATCGGCGCCTTTCAGGGCCAACGCCAGATCATCGCTACTGACCTCGCGCAACAGGGTCTGAATGCCGCGATCGTCCACCGCCAGCAGATTCTCAAACACGAACATGAGCTCTTGAATCCGCTGCAGCAGCTCGTTGTCGCGCTCCTCAAATGCGGCGGTTACCGGTTCCTCTGCCTCACTTGGCAAGGCGTTCAAGATACCGGCGGCCACTTTTTCGCCCCCGATTTTTTCTGTCTTACTCGCTGATGCCGTGTCGCTTTGTCGTGCAACCAGATCTTCGAGTTCCCGAAGCGCGGATTGCTGGACATCGTTAAGCTGCGCGACGCGAAACAGGACTTCGGTACGCATAGTGTCATCGAGCCTGGCCATGACCTGCGCGGCGCGCTCGCCCTCAAGATAGGCCATCACGATGGCGATCACCTGCGGATGTTCCGCATGCACCATGTCGTAAATGCTGTCGATGCTCATCCACGCAAGCGCTTCCAGGCTCTCGCTGGCGTCGCCTGCAAAGATGCGGTCCAGCAGTGCGCTGGCTTTTGATTCGCCGAACGCAGTGATGAGCACGTTACGGATGTACGCGTCGGAGCCGGCCTTAATATTGGCATCTTCCTCGAGCTTTTCCTCGAGAGAACTGAGCGCTTGATCGAGTTGAGCCTGGCCAATGCCCTCAAGTTCCCGCATGGCATTGCCGAGGACTTCAGCCTGATTGACATCCATGTGTCGCAAGATGGCGGAGGCTTCATCCTCGCCCAGCGACATCAGAAGCACTGCCGCTCGCGCCGGTCCGCTCAGGGTTGTCTCACTCACCGTCAGCGCCCACCCAGTCCTTCATAATGGCCGCGACACGCTCTGGATCTTCGCCTGCAATACGACGCGCTGCATCGACCCGCTCTTCGAGCGTTGGCGGTGGCTCAGCCGGCGATTCGCTCGCGTCGACGGCATCGCTCTGGTCCTCGATGGCGGCGGTCGCATTGGCAGCATCGGTGACATCGGCAATAGCCAAGGGGTCCTGCGGCGGAATCAGTGAGGCGGCTGAGGCGTCGATCACACCACGGGCCATGGGTTTCAGAATCTTGAAAAAGACCACCAGCGCCAACAGCAAGCCCACGCCCTGTCGGACAAGGTCGAGGAACCACGGCTCCTGCCAGAACTCCGGCGGCGCCGGGGCCTCTACTTCGCCGCTGAACTGGAAAGCGCTGTTGATCACCTGAATCGTGTCACCGCGCTGGGCGTCGAAGCCGACTGCTTCGCGAACCAGCCTTTCAATCTTAGCCAGTTCATCGGCTGAGCGCGGTTCGGTGGTGACATTGCCCTGTGCATCGACGGCACGAACATCGTCCACGGCCACGGCAACAGACAGGCGCACAATCTCGCCCACCGCATCGCGTGTGGTCGTGATGCGATTGCCCGCATCAAAATTGCGCGTGGTGTCACTGCTCGAGCTCACGGTTCGATTCGGATCTTCACCGGCGGCAGTGTCCGCGCCGGTCACCGGCGGCTGGTTGCTGAGCGCGCCCGGGATGCCGCCGTCGGCCTCGGACATGCGGCGCTCGCTGGTGGTTTCGCGCTCACTGCGTACCGTGCTCGCCGCCGGATCAAAGAGCTGCGAGGTCTGTTCGGTGACCGTGAAGTCGAGGTTCGCGTTGACCTGCGTTCGGTAGCGGCCGACGCCAATAATGGGCGCGAGCAGGTTGTCCAGCTTTGCAACGAGCATCGCCTCTTTGCGTTTTTTCTGCTCAAACTGCCGTTCTGACATCGCTGCGGCATCGTCGTCCTCAGGCGAGCTCAGCAAATTGCCGAACTGATCCACGACCGTAACGTCGCTGGCGTCGAGCGTCGCAATGGCCGAAGACACCATGTGTACGATGGACTGCACATTGTCACGCGCAAGGGAGCGCCCGGAGGCCAGCTCGAGAATGACGGACGCGGTGGCCGGGAGTCGGTCGCGGACAAACACAGAATCATTGCCGCGCGCGATGTGGACGCGCGCCCGTCTCACCCATTTGAGTGTGCTGATGCTTCGAGCGAGCTCGACTTCCGTGGCGTGTTCGTAGCGCAGTTTTTCCTGAAGCGAACTCAGACCGAACTGCGGCTCCGCCGAGAGCACCTCCAGACCCGCATCATCGCCGGCAGGCAGTTCCTGGCCCGCCAGCATCATGCGTGTCTCATAGAGCTTGGACTTTTCAACCAGAATCCGCCCGCTTGCGCTGTCCAACTCGAAGGGCACACCCGCCGCTTCCAGTACAGCCACCACCTCCATCGTCTGGGTCTCGGTCAAATTTGGATACAGTGCGCCCATCGTGGGCGCGCGGGTCCACAACACCACAGCGACACCCACCGCGACGCTGGCCGCGATGGCCATCATCGACAGAAGCTGCCGCGCAGCCGCGTTTTTCATCAGCGCCGCCAGCGGTGATGTGGGCGTGATGTCCAGTTCACCCGCGGTTTGAGTCACAGTGGCCATGGTTCAGCGGTGCCCTACGTCATACCGGCATGTTCATGATGTCCTGGTACGCCGTTACCAGTTTGTTGCGTACCTCGGTCATCGCTCGAAATGACAAGTCTGCGCGCTGCATCTGCACCATGACTTCGTCCAGCGCGACACCCGGCACCCCGGCTTCAATCGCCGCGGCGCCTTCTGCAGCGGTCTTTTGCACGCCGCTGACGGCCTTGGCGGCATCGGCCAGTGCGTCGGCGAAGTTCGCGCCTGATGCCGGCGTTTCGAGGGCAGTTCGATTGTGCGCCTGATCAAGCCTCGCCGCCGTGGCGCGCATTTCCTGCATTAAGCTATTGATCGATGTCTTGTCCATGAGTGTGGTTCCGATAAAGGGAATGCTCAGCGAGTTCAGATTTGACGTACGCCGGGCACGGTGACGCCGGTGTCGCGGATCTTTGCGATCTTGTAGCGCAGCGTGCGCGGGCTGATGCCGAGACGCGCCGCCGCGTCTTTTCGCGTCATGCCCGGCTCCGACAACACCGACAGGATCAAGTGGTCTTCTTTCTGACTGAGTTCTGACTGCAGATTGCGAGGTACATCCGCTGCGCCCGTGATTTCGGCGTCGGGATCGAGTTGCTCCAGCGCAAAGTCCAGCGCGGTCAACTCGCTGTGCGGACTCAGGATGACGGCGCGTTGAACGACGTTATCCAGCTCACGCACGTTGCCCGGCCAGCGATAGGCGAGAAGCCGCGCCTCGGCGTCAGAGCGCAGTGAATGGCGTTCACCACCGCATCGCGCAAGGCAGTGCTTCGCCAGAGGGATGATGTCGCCGGGTCGCTCGCGCAGCGCGGGCAGCGCCATCGGGACCACTTGCAAACGGTAGTAAAGATCCTCGCGGAATCGACCGGCCAGTACATGCTGTTTCAGGTCCCGGTTCGTCGTGGCGAGCACGCGGACGTCAAGGCTCAACGTCTTGGTGCTGCCCAGGCGTTCAACCTCTTTCTCTTGCAAAACGCGCAGCAGCTTGGCCTGCAGTCCGAGGTCCATTTCAGAAATTTCATCGAGCAACAGCGTGCCACCCTGAGCTTGCTCAAACTTGCCAGCCCGGGCCGTGGCGGCGCCGGTAAACGCCCCTTTTTCGTGACCGAAAAGGACGGCTTCAAGCATGGACTCCGGTATCGCCGCGCAGTTGATTGCCACAAACGGCTTATCCGCCCTGTCCGATTGGCTGTGGATATAGCGGGCGTAGACCTCTTTACCCGTCCCGCTTTCGCCGTGAATCATGACGGTGGCGTCGCTTTTGGCCACGCGCTTGGCAAGACCCAGAAGGGTCCTCGATTTGGGATCAGCGGCCACCGGCGCGTCCAGTGTCAATTGCCCTTGGGGCAAGGGCATGTGACGACGGACGGTTTCGACCAGCGTATCCGCTGCAAATGGTTTGACCAGATAGTCGATGGCGCCGTGGTGCATCGCGTCGACCGCTTTCTGGATTGAGCCGTAGGCGGTCATGAGCACCACGGGCATCTCGGGCGCGTCCTGCTTGATGCGGGCAAGCAGTGCGTTGCCGTCCATGGGCGACATCTGTACATCGCTGATGACCAGATCGATGGCGTTCGCCTCAAGGGCTTGCAGCGCGTGTTCGCCGTCCGCCGCCGCCACGGTGCGATAGCCGTCGTCACTCAATGAGGCGTCGAGCGCTTCGCGCAGGTTGTCGTCATCCTCGACAATCAGGATCCGTTGCGGTTGTGAGTCGAGGTGCTGTGCTGCCATCGCCGTCATGACGTACACCAGAAACGTGTTGCGCAGAGCGATATTGAGGGGTGAGTCATAGCGAATTCCTCAGGCACATATCATGTCTTTGGTCGATTGGGACAAAGGTTGCGAGCGCTCGCTCCTGGCCATGGTCAGGTGCATCTCAATCCGGCAGCCAGCGCCCGGTGCTGTTTCGATGCGCACGCATCCGCCGTGCGCCTCGGCCGTGGATTTCACAACGGCGAGGCCCAGGCCTGTGCCGTCGGAGCGCGTGGTGAAGAACGCGTCGAAAATGCGCGCCGCCTGGCGGGCGGTCATACCGGGGCCATCGTCCTCGACCGCCAGGATGAGGGTCTGCGCGTCCGGCCGACTGGCGATGAACTGAAGCTTCACCCCGGGTTTCGAGACCTGCAGCGCATTGCAACCGAGGTTGGCCAGTGCGCCCAGGAGGGCGTCGCGGTTGCCATGGATCAGATCGGCATCGTTTTCAATCCGGGAAATAACGCGGTCATCGGGTCGGATGTGAGGCTCCAGCAGAGCCTTCACGTCCGAAAATAACTCTGACAACGGCACGAGTTGATTGATGACCTGCTTTCCGCTTGCGTATCCGAGCATGTCCCCGACCATCCGCTCCACCTGATTCAGTCGATCGGCGATGCGTTGCGCGTAGGCGCGGCGCCGGTCATCGTCAACCTGCGCGCGCTTGAGCTGGGAGCTGTAAAGCAAGGCACTGCTGAGTGGCGTGCGGATCTGATGCGCCAGACGCGCAGCCATCTCGCCCATTTCGGTCAGGCGCTGCTTGCGTTCAAGGTTGGACTGGATCAGGCGTGTCTCGGTGACGTCCGACAACAGAACGACTGACTCATCAGGTCCAACGCCATTCATTGGTCCAAGGCGGCGCCGCGAGACGCTCAGGCGTGTCCCGTCGCGCAAGACCAATTCGCCGTCGTCAAGATTGCGGTCGGCGCGGTCAAACGCAGTGTTCAGCGCGATCCCGATGAGTGGCGTGCCAAGAAAGGCCAGCGCCTGCTCGTTACACTCGATGATCTTCCCGGCCGTATTGCATACCAATACGCCGGCCGGCAGCGCGCCCAGCAGGCGGCTAAGCCGATCTGCGAGCGCCTCTTTCTCGCGCAGCTCGCGGACACGGTCATCGTTGGCTTGCTCAAGTTGCATGTTGAGCTGCCCTACCCG
Source organism: Pseudomonadota bacterium (assembly GCA_039026595.1). Lineage (GTDB taxonomy): Bacteria > Pseudomonadota > Gammaproteobacteria > Steroidobacterales > JBCCMA01 > JBCCMA01. The sequence continues at coordinate 16,570 of JBCCMA010000026.1, read as the reverse complement.
ATCCCTCAGCCCGTTAAACGCCGACTCGAGCTGCGCCGAGTGCTGCGTGAAGGCGGCGAAGGCGCGCTCAAGCTGCTGCGTATCGTGTTGTGGCTCGGTCGTCATATCGTTCTCCGATCTGTGAACCAGCGATTTTCAGGGCGCCATTGCGTCGGCGATTTGTCGCTTGTGCGACGTCCGATGCGAAAGAAGCAATATCAATGCCAATTATTTTTTTGAATGATTGCGGACACTTGCGACCCCGAGGCGCGCCCAACGTCAACAATTGGACGTTAGGTTTTTGTCGTTTTCCCTGAGGCGGTCATGCCGTACTTCCGCATTTTTTCGACCAGCGTCGTTCGCTGCAGTCCCAGCAGACGCGCCGCACCTGCCACCGTGCCATTGCTGGCATCCAGCGCTTCGCGAATGAACTGCTTCTCGGTGCTCATCAGATGTTCGCGAAGATCGAGACCGCCCTCGGGCAGGGCCGGTCCGGCTGAGATGTCGAGTGCCGCCGCCGCAGTGGCCTCCGGCAGTGGCGCCATATCGGCCGGCAGATGCGAACGATAGACCTCAGGCAGATCTTCAAGTCCGACGAAGCCGCTGCCGTGGGTAATGGCGAGGCGTTCTACGAGGTTGGACAGCTCGCGAATGTTGCCAGGCCACGGGTATGTCGCCAGCGCCTGCATGGCCGCCTGATCAAGACGCAGGGTCGGTCGATCTTCCCGTGCGTGCTGCCCGATCAGGTCCTTCACCAATGCCGGCAGATCGCTTTGGCGCTTGCGCAGCGGTGGCATTTCAATCGGGAACACGTTGAGCCGATAAAACAGGTCGAGTCGGAACTGCTGCCTGTCGATGGCTTCCGGCAACGCGCAGTGCGTCGCGGCGATAATGCGTACGTTGCAGTGGCGCGTCTGATTACTGCCGACGCGCTCGTAGCAACGCTCCTGCAGAACCCGGAGCAGCTTGACCTGCATCGGTATGCTCATGTCACCGATTTCATCGAGGAAAAGCGTGCCACCTTCGGCCATTTCGAAACGACCTTTGCGCGAGGTTATCGCGCCGGTGAACGCGCCCTTCTCGTGGCCGAACAGCTCACTCTCGAGGAGGTCGGCAGGAATCGCGCCGCAATTGACGGGGACGAACGGACCGTTTGCGCGGTCGGACCGATCGTGGATCGCGCGAGCGACGACCTCTTTCCCGGTTCCGCTCTCGCCCGTGATCAGAACGTTGCTGTGGAACGGCGCCACTTGTTTGATTTTGGCGCGAACCTCGGCGATCCGCTCAGAAATACCGGTTGGCATTTGCCGACGGTCGCAAGCGGTCAGGCGCGCCTCGAGCTTTGCACCGGGGAGCCCGGCGTCATCGCGCATCGGAGAGATCAGATTGGTGTTTCGAATGCCCTCATTCGGGGCGGCGACGACTTTATCGCTCATGCCTTCTGGTGCCTCCACTGCGCCATACGGTTCATGTGTGTGATCGCGTGATCAGAGCACAACGGCGGTGGTGTTCTCGGCCGTTTGTCTTAATCGTCCTTGCGACACCCAGACGATAGTCGCAGGGCTTGGGAGCAAACAGTGATGGCAGTCACAAACGGGCCCGGTGAGCGTCAAAAAATCAGCGCTCGACCGGGCCCGTTACCGTCTGTCAGTGGATTGACAGCGAAATTTAATGCGAAGTCTCCGCTATCGGCGGCGCGCCGACGCGGCAAGAAACCTCAGGGAGATGCCGTCTCCGCGTAGGCGGTGGTTGCCCGTTGGCGACTCTGAAGCACTTGTCCGGCCTCTACGAGGCTGGCGCGCCGCCGTTTCGCGAGCTCGAGCACCATGTCGGTGTAGACACGAACCTGAGCCAGCTCGGACATCACATGCGCGGACAGCGGCGCCCCGTTTATATGGCTGAAAAATGTACGCACCAGTTCTTCATGCCGGACGCGTAACGTCGCCACGGCTTCCCAATCGCCCGCAGAGGCGGTTTCCGCCAGTTGGCGGCTCGTGCTGAGCAGTTCGGTCAACACCGGCTTCTGCTTGTTATCCATAGAACTCTTCCCTGAGTGCTTCCGAAAGTCAGGCCGGAAGCGAGGTCTCCACGGCTGCGCCTGAAGCAGCCTCCTTGATACCCTGCCAGCCGCTGCGCACTTCCTTTAGCAGCGAGGACACTTCCTCCAGAGCCGCCTCATCATCACGGAGGTTGGCCTGGATCAGTCGGCGGAGCATGTAGTCGTACAAATTGCCCAGATTGCTGGCCAACTCGCCGCCCCGTTCATGGTCCAGAAAAGTCTGCAGCGCTGTAATGATGGCCGTCACACCGCTGACATGTTCGCCTTTTTCATGCGCCTTGCCGCGCTGCATCAGACCGCGTGCGATCGCGATCCGGGCAATGGCGCGCTCGAGCAGCATGTCGATGAGCGTATGTGGATCGGCCGTATCGGCGACCAGGCTTGCGCCGTGATCCTTGTAACTGGCAAGCGCGGATTTCGGGAAAGCGTTCATCGCGGTCATCCTGGTAATCAGCCGCTGGACGGCGTCACGAGTTGAGAGGTCAAAAAGTCCGACGTCGCCGTCAGACCGGAAATGATGGAATCCAAAGCGGAAAACTGGGACAGCAAGCGGCTTTCCACAGACTGCAGGCGCAGACTCAGAGCCGCGCGCTGGTCCGCGATCAGGTCGATTGAGGATTCAAGGCCGTCGGTGCGATTGTCGATCGGCCCACCGGACTCGACCAGTGGGTCGACCAGAGACGTCAGACGCGTCGCGAAACCTTCGTCGCCACCAAATAGCGATGCGACCGCGTCGAAATCAGCGTCGAGTGCCTGGGACAGCGCGCTGGAATCGACCGTCAGTTTGCCGTCAAGCTCAGTGGTCACGCCGGCGCGCGTGAGAGAGCGGTAACTCCCGTCGGAAAACGTGCCGCCGCCGCCCACTTCCCGCCGCAGCGCGCTGGCCACGTTTCGCAAGGTGGCATCGCCGAAAAGGGCGCCTGATGCGCCTGTCGTCTCGTCAAAACTGCTTAACGCTGCGAAGGTATCGACCAGACTGTTATAAGCATCCACGAACTCGTTGACGCGCTCCACAGCGCGGCCACGATCAAACGCCACCTCCAGTGTGGCGGTGTTGCCAACGTCGGCGCTGGCCACGGTGATGTTCACGCCATCCGCCACGTCCGTGAAACGGTTGGTGCTGTTGCTGATCTCGAATCCGTCAACGCGGATGCGGGCGTCGGCCGCCGCACTCAGTTCCGTCAACGTGCTGCCGGTGGCATCGGGTCCATACGTCAGGAAGTCGTAGTCGCCGGCGCTGGCCGTAACCGTAATCTGGTTCTCTTCCCCGGTCAGGGTCGAGTTCAGGACCAGCCGCGTGCCGTCGTCAGCGTTGACGAGCGACGCTCGGATCGACGAATTTACGCCCGGTTCATCATTGGGGCCGTCCGCGTCGAGGACGGCGCTGTTGATCGCATCTCGAATATCCGCAAGCGTCGAATTCTCGGCGTCGATCTCAATGGTGAACCGGGTCGAGGTGTCCGATCCGTTCTGGAAGGTGAGCACGCCCGCCCCGAAGCTCAAGGTATCGGAATTGGCGTACGGACCCGTGGCAAGTTTTTGCGCCGACGCGGTACTGAGCACTTCGACATCGTAGGACGCCGGCACGGCACTGGTGCTCGCTGTGGCCGTGAACACGTCCTCGTTGTCCGAGTTCGCGCGGCGTGACTGGAAGACGTTTGTGTCGCTTAAGCTGCGTACCGAGTCGCGAAACGTCGATAGCGCGCTGCGGAACGATCCGAGACCCGATAGCTGTAACTGGAACGACGCTTCGCGCCGCGCCAGGCGCTCTGTCGTCGCCTGGCCCTCAACGGCCACCAACTGCGACACGATCGAGCCAACGTCGAGGCCGGAGCCCAGTCCCTGTGCGGTAATCATCGATTCACTCTCGGTATCATCACGCCAAAACGATGAGCAAGGCTTGTGCCAAACCTCACGTCGGTCTACGCAGTCTCGTCGATCAGGTTGAACTCACTGCTGCGCGCGGCGGCTGCGCGGGCAACGGCCTCTTCACTGGGAATCTGGCGCACTACCTCGTCGGTCGTCGGATCCATCACCTTGATCACGGTGGTGTCCCCGTCCTCGCCGACCTCGAACCGCAAGTCGCGGCCCATCTCACCGGTGCGTGCCTGCATCTCACGCGCCGCTTCTTCCAGCTGCTCGCGGCGCGCTTCGGCGGTCGTCTGCGCGTCCTCGGCACGCTCCGTGCCTGCGCGCTCATTGCGAACGGTGTCTGTACGCTCGGTCCGAGCGGCGTCGTTTCCGGCCCCCGATCGGCGAGCGGATGCCGCCTGTTCCGGCCGTTGGTTGCCGCCTGCAGCTTCCCGGCTGCGGCGTGGGTCGTTCTGATTCGGCAATGCGGATGCCAACGAACGTGCAATGTCGTTGCTCATCAATCCTGTCTCCGTCTGAAGTGCCCGGGACTGCTATGCCGTACCAGTCCCGGGCGTTTCGTTTGTTGGTTCAGATTGAGGGTGCCCCGGCGTGCCGGTCGCCGGAGCCCCCTTCGTCTGACTTTTTAGCCAAGCAGGCTCAGTGCGATCTGCGGCTGTGCGTTGGCCTGCGTGAGCATGGCCACACCCGCCTGCTGCAGAATCTGGGAGCGCGACAGCGCGGCCGTTTCCGCGGCAAAGTCGGCATCCTGAATCCGACCGCGCGAGGCGCTCAGGTTCTCACTGGTGGTCTGCAGGTTAACGATGGTCGACTCCAGACGGTTCTGGATAGCGCCAAGATCGCTGCGGAACGAGCTGATTGAGGTCAGCGCCGAGTCGATGCGCGCAATGGCGTCGTTCGAGTCTGCGACGCTGACGACCGAAACGTCTTCCAACGTGCTCAGATCCCGCGTGATGGTGGCCGGGCTGCCGAAGATGGCCGCGTCGGAACCGCCAAGTGCGATGGACTCGGACGCCGTCAGCGTCACCTGCCCCTCGTAAACGTCAGTGGCAAAGCCCGAGGTGCCGACCGATGAGGTTTCGGTCACGTCGATGTTGCGGCCGTCCTGCGCGGTCAAGGTTACCGTAGAGCCTGAAAGCTCAGCCCGTACGCCGCTTTCGTTGGACGAGCCGTTGATTGCGGCGACGAGGTCACCAGCCGACAGCCCGGCCGAGACGTCTTCCGCGGCAAAGATGTTCGCACCATTAATGGTCAGCGTGTACGTGTCGGTCGCGCTGCCGCCAATCGCGGCGAACGTGCCCGTCTGTACGTTTGTGGCCGTTACAGTCAGGCCGTCGACGCCTGCGGAATTAATGGCGTCCGCAATATCCTCGGCACTGCTGGAGTCCGATGCCCCCACGGCGATGGCCGGGGCACCGCCGACCGAGATGGTCAGGTTGCCGTTGGTCAGAGCCGAGCCGTTTACCTGGCGTTCGCTGCTGGCGATCTGCCCAATGGCGTCCGCACGAACGTTGGTCGACAGACCCAACGAGATGGTCTCACCCACATCCGCACCAACCTGGAAGGTTGCCGAACCGGCGCTGCCGTCCAGCACACGCAAACCGTTGAACGAGGTCTGAGTGGCGATACGGTCGATTTCCGCAATACGCTGCTGCACTTCGGCGTCCAGCGCGGCGCGGTCCGACGGTGAGTTCGTGACGTTCGCCGACTGCACCGCCAGCTCACGAATGCGCTGAAGGTTGTTGGTCAGCTCGGCCATGGCGCCTTCGGCGGTCTGAGCCAGTGAGATGCCGTCGTTGGCGTTTCGCATGGCCTGGTCGAGACCGCGAATCTGCGTCGTGAAACGCTCCGAAATCGCGAGACCTGCCGCGTCGTCCTTTGCGCTGTTGATACGCAAACCGGTCGACAGACGCTGCATGGCAGTGTTCATTGACGTCTGCGAGCGCGTCAGGTTGCGCTGGGCGTTCAATGAAGCCACGTTAGTGTTAATGAATTGAGCCATTCCAGTACTCCGTTGTCTTGCTTCAAATTCGTCTGTTCGACTGACGACGTGGTCAAAATATCGTCAGACACTGGCTGTATCGACGAACCCGAAAAAAGCTTGAGGTTTTTTTGTTCCCGGAGCGGAACTGCGTCACAGAAATGTCGCGGGCGGCGCGCTAGGCGCGCCGTAAAACATCGAACGAATGGAATCAGCGGACCCGGCGAACGGCGAGTCGGTGCGTCATGCTAGATAACGTTAAACAGGGACAGACCCTGGATGCGAGCAAACGACTGCTGCGCCGCCTGCAGGCTGGTGAGCTGCTGATTAAGGTTTGAGACGGCCTCAGCAAAATCGACGTCCTGCAGCTCGGAGCGCGTGGTTTGCAGCGTCAGTTCAAAATCGGCATTGGTTTCGCGCTGGGTGTCGATGACTTGCAGGCGTGAACCCACGCTGGCGCGAACGTCCAGAACACGGCCAATGCCCTGATCCAGATCGGTCAGCACGTTGTTCAGGGCGTTGTTAAGCTGCGCGCCGCCTTCTGCCCCCGGGGTTTCATTGCGCACGGCGTCGATCAGTCCCTGCGCCGTTGCAAACAGATCCTGACTGGTGGCGGGTGTGAGGGAAAAGACATCGCCTGCTTCGGGTTGACCGTCAATCCGTACGGTCGCGTTGGGTAGATCGATGGTATCGCCCGGCTCAAAGGTCCCGGTGCTGACAATGGTGCCCGAACCATCGACCACTTCAAACGTGTCGGTGGCGGTGAATCGAACGTCATAGGACTCACCGTTCCAACGGCTAAGGCCCACCAGCGACCCGGCGCCGATTACGCCTGTGCCCATATTGGCGGCCCCGGCATTGGTCTGGAACTCCCCATTGCCGTTGGGGATCGACATGAACACGTCCTGACCACTATCGCCATCACGGATAAACCGGGAGGGTCCGATCTGTATCTGACGCACGCCGTTGTCGCCGTTGTAGGTGACCTGATCATTGGAACGGGCGAACGGTTCTGTTCGTGCGCGATAGCCCGCGAAGACATAGTTGCCCTGACCGTCGCGGCGATTTCCAAGCTCGACGAGCTGCTGCAGGATTTCCTCTGCCTCTACGGCGATAAAGCGACGGGATTCATTCGTCTGAGTATCGTTGTTTGCCTGAAGGGCAAGATCGCGCAAACGAAATAGCGCGTTCTGCACGTCCGTTAGTGTGGTCTCCTGAACGGATAACCTCCCTTCGGCCAATACCGCGTTGCGGTTGAACTGTTCGTTCTCCTCAAGCGCTGCAACGATTGAACCAATCTGCGCTGACGCGACCGGATCATCCGCCGGATTGAGAATTCGCCGGCCCGTGGAAATCTGCAGTTGCGTGTCAGTCAACTGCCGCTGGAGCAGATTTAACTGAGAGGTACTTTGACGAAAAAACAGGGGTGTCGATGTGCGCATCAGTTGTTGACCGCGTTGATAAGTGTGGCAAATAACGAATCCGCAACCGCGATCATCTGCGCGGCGGCCTCATAGCTTTGCTGGAACTGCAGGAGCCTGGCCGCCTCTTCGTCCAGGTTTACGCCGGAGACTTCCAATACCCGGAATTCGGCCTGTTCCAGAAGACTCTGTTGTGCCGCCAGCCCGCGGGCTGCTTCGCGACCGTTTATACCGGTTTGCGACACCAGCGTGGTCACGGCATCGTTGAGTGTTTCCCGACCGCCGTCGAGGCTGCCCTGCGCGGGTATACCGGAGATCGCGAGCATGTTGCGATTGTCGCCGATGCCACCTGTGTTCGCGCTCAACGTGAATTCGTCGCCTGTTTCTGGCGTGCCGTCCAGCGTGACCTCGACCCCATTGATCTGAAAGGGCGCGCCGGCGGTGTAGGTAAACGGACCGGAGCCGTTCACCTCGTAGGCGGTCGGGCTGGTAAAGACAATGGTGGAGCTGGTCAGCAACCCGGCATCGGATGGATCCACCACTCGATCAACCACCAGCGAGCCGGTACCGATATTGTCACTGTTGTCCGTGGCGACGACCGGGCTGGCGGCGGCGACGTCGCGTCCGTTGCTGATCGCCAGTTCCAGCGAAAAGGCCGCGTCGCGAAACGGCTGCAGTGAAAACTGATCGCCTGCCGCCGGTGTACCGGCCACAACCAGTTCAAGGCCCTCAAAGGTCAATGGGTCCGCCGAGGTGCCGGTCCCCGTGAAAGGAACGATCGTGTTCGTGCTTTCATTGGTCACCGAGAATGCTACACCGTCGAAGCGCAGCACGAAGTTGTCCGTGCCAACGCTTTCAAGATCACCGATGGTCATCTCGACACCCGCCGATCCCGTATTGGTTCGGGCCTCGACGACGACCGGGTCCGCGATCGAAAACATATCAACGCCAAGCTCGCCGTCGAAATCCATGCCGTTTCTGTGCTGTTCGTTCACTTCGAGTGCAAACCCTGTTGCGATCCGGCCCAGCTGATTGGACGCCAGCGACAAACCGTTTCCGGCGAACTCCAGCAGGCCGCCAAGTGATCCGCCCTGCACCGCCCGCGTAATGTCCGATTCACCCCCCTGCACGCCGAGCTGGACGATCAAACGGTTGCTGTCCAGCGGATCGACCTCGGTTGAGATCTGTGAGGCGGTTGCACCACGTACCAGCAGCTGACCGCTGCCAAGAAAGACATTTAACGCACCGTCTTCCTGCTCTGCGGTCGTTATACCAACGAGCCCCGCCAACTCATTGACCAATTCGTTGCGCTGGTCGATCAGATCATTCGGGACCTGACCACCGCCCGCACCTGAGTTGCGCGCGATCCGACTGTTCATTTGTGCCAGCTCTTCGGCCAGTGCGCCAATGTCGCTGACGTCTTCAGCGATTCGGGCATTGATTTCACTATCGAGGGACTCAATCTGCGACGCGAGCTCATTAAAGCGCCCAACCACCACCCGTGTTTCGCCGAGCATATTCTCGCGCGCGCTGATTGACGCGGGGTCATTCGATACCTCATTGGCGGCGTTAAAAAATGTCTGCATCGTCGCGGCGAGGCCGAAATCGGGGTCATTAAAAAGGGAACCCAGACGCGAAGCGTAGTTTGACATCGCGTCCAGTCGGCCGACTTCGCTTGTCGTGCGCGTGAGTTCGCCGCCGAGAAACTCGTCATAAATCCGGTCGATTCCGGCGATTGTCGCTCCGTTGCCAATGAAGCCGAAGCCAAATTCGGTGGGCTGCTGCGCACTGATCGCAACACGCTGCCGCGAGTACCCGGGCGTGTTCACATTGGCAATATTGTTCGCCGTCACCTCAAGAACGCGCTGGGACACGCGCAGTGCGGACAGGCTGGTAGACAAGATGGTCATCGTGATTCCTCAATGGCGCCGTTACATGGCCCCACACGTCAAACTATCGACTATTCCGGCGAAGACTTGAGCGCTTTGAGCGCGCTGGTCAGGGTGGTGCCGTTGGCAATCGCCAGAATCTTGTCGGCGTAAGCCGGATCTGTGGCATAGCCTGCGTTCTGAATTGCTTCGGCAAAGGCCCGTTCGTTGCCCTGTGTATCGAGGGCTTCGCGGTAACGCGGCGTTGACATAAGGCGCTTATAGTCCTCGATCCCTTCGGCGGGCGAGGCATACGCTCGGAAAGCCGCCATGACGCGGCGCGCCACACCACCGAGGACTTCGGTGGTCGCCACACTGACGCGCTCGCCCTGCCAAAGTCGGTCGGCCTTGATTCCAAACAAGTTGTGCGCGCTACGGCCATCGTCGTGCTGGATAACATGGCGCCCCCAACCGGTTTCAAGCGCGGCCTGTGCGACGATCACTTTGGGCGAAATCCCGAGTGCGCCGGCCGCCCTCTTCGCGAGGGGCCAGACGGACTTCACAAACTCAATTGCCGTGTTCGCCTCCCCGTCGGTCGGTTGCCGGGCTTGCGCTGCCGCCATAGATGAGCTGGCGATGTTATGCCGACGAACGGGTAAGGCCCGCTGAGGCAGTGTCATTTCCGTGCTTGTTTTTGCTTGCAAGGGCGCAGCTGTTTGCGTTGCGCCAGATCCGAGCTGCTGAACCAGCATATCGGCAATGCCGAGGCCGCCCTGCCGCGACAGCGCATCGGCCATCTCGCGGTCCATCATGTCCTGATAGAGCTTGCCCTGTTCGCTATCGAACAGACCGTCGCCAAGACTTCCAGCCCGCATGTTCTTGAACAGCATGTGCGTAAACAGCGCCTCAAACTGCTCGGCGACGGCACGCAGGGAGTCTGTGCCCTGCGGGGCCGGTGCACGGGCCAGCGTTGGCGAGATCGGTGTCATATGACCACCAGTTCGGCGCGGAGCGAGCCGGCCTGCTTCAATGCTTCCAGGATGGCGACCAGGTCACCCGGAGCCGCGCCCACCTCATTGACCGCTCGGACAATGTCTTCCAGAGTCACGCCCGCTTCGAAGAGGAACATACGATTCTCTTCTTCCTCAATGCTCACGGCTGAGTCCGGCAAAACGGCGGTCCGTCCTGCTCCAAATGGATTCGGCTGGCTCGCCGTGGGTTGCTCGCTGATCGTGACTACGAGGGAGCCATGCGAAACGGCCGCCGGCATGACACGCACGTTGGAGCCGATGACCACTGTGCCCGTCCGCGAGTTGACGATCACGCGCGCCGGCGCCTCGCCCGGCTCCAATTCGATCGTCTCCAGTTCGGACACAAATGATATCCGTGCCGATGTCGGTCCCGGCGCGCGTACCCGCACCGTGGTCGCGTCGAGCGCCTCGGCTACGCCACCGCCCAGATGCTCGTTTACCGCTTCCATCAGTCGCCGCGCGGTTGTGAAGTCCGGTGTGTTGAGGTTTAGCGAGATAAAGGGATCGCTCGCGAAGCGGCTGCGCACCTCGCGCTCAATGATGGCACCGTTTGGTATGCGGCCGGCCGACGGGATGTTGACTGTGATGCTCGATCCGTCATTGCCACTGGCGCCAAAACCACCGACCACCAGATTGCCCTGAGCCATGGCATACACATTGCCGTCGGCGCCGCGCAAGGGCGTCATCAGCAGACTTCCCCCGCGGAGACTCTTGGAGTTGGCGATGGATGAAACAGTGACGTCGATCTGTTGCCCTGCCTTTCCAAAGGCGGGCAGATCCGCGTGCACCGACACGGCCGCGATGTTCTGGAGCTGAGGATTGACCCCGGGTGGCAGCGTGATGCCGAACTGCTGCAGCATATTCAGCAGACTTTGAACAGTGAACTGCGCTTGCTGGGTTTGATCTCCGGTGCCGTCCAGGCCCACGACCAGACCGTAGCCGACCAGTTGGTTACTGCGCACACCCGCGACGCTGGCGATGTCCTTGACCCGCTCAGCGTGGGCGAGTAGCGACCAGCTCAGGATCAGGCCCAGAACCGCACCCCGCCAGATTGACGGATAGAGCGTGTCCCAGATTAAACGGACGTCCTGGCGGGCCACCATCAGAACGGCATCCACGGCGAGTGGAAGAACCGCGCCAGCCAGTTCATGCGATTGGCATCAGCCAGCGCACCGCGGCCGCCATAGTGAATCTGCGCATTCGCAATTTTCTGGGATGAGATCATATTGCCCGGCTCGATATCGATCGGCCGGACAATGCCCGACACGCGCACGATTTCCTGGCCCTGGTTCAGCGTCAGGCGTTTCTCGCCTTCGATGACAAGATTGCCGTTGGGCAGGCGCTCGATCACCTGCACGGCGACACTGCCCTGCAGTGTATTGCTCTGCGAGGCACCGCCCTCGCCCTCGAACGTGGCGGACGTATCCACAGACGTGTTGAAAATCGGGTTGCCCCCGGATGTGACCGGAATGCCAAAGATCGTCGCGGTGGCCGAATCGATATTGTTCGATTTGGACGTGGACGTGCTGCTGCTCTTGGTCGCGTTGGTTTGCTCGTCGAGGGTAACCGTCAGAATATCCCCCACCCGACCGGCTCGCAGGTCCGAAAACAGCGGAGAGACCGCGCCGGGTTGAAACAAGCTGCCATTACTGGACGCCGTGGGAATCGCCGGCGTCACCTCAAGATACCGTCGGGGTTCTGGTTCGGGCATGACGGGTGCGCTGCCGCAGGCGACCAGCACCAGCGAACCCACCACGCCGGCAAGCAACCTCGACAATGCACTGGAAGAGCCGTCGAAGCGCACGTGAGACGGGGTGCTTTGCAAGTGATTCATTGCCGACCTCATCACAGGTTATTGGCGACGTACTGAAGCATGGCGTCGGTGGTTTCAATGGCCTTCGAGTTCATCTCGTAGGCGCGCTGGGTCTCGATCATCGAGACCAGCTCTTCCACCGCGTTGACGTTGGAGGTCTCCAGCGCGCCCTGCTGCAGTCGACCCACTCCGTTGATGCCCGGGGTCGAAATCTGCGGTGCTCCGCTGGCGGCCGTTTCGACGAACAGGTTCTGACCGCGTGGTTCGAGGCCGGCCGGGTTGATGAAGTCAGACAGCTGGATATTGCCGACCTGGGTGGGCGCAGCCTGCCCCGGTAACGAAACGGAAATCGTGCCGTCGTCACCGATGGTGATCGATTGGGCCGCTGGCGGAATGGTCACGCCTGGCTGCACCGGGTAACCGTTATTCGTGACCAACTGACCCTGATCGTCCACCTGAAAGGTGCCATCGCGGGTGAACGCCGTTAGACCATCCGGCGTCAGTATCTGGAAAAAGCCCCGCCCGTTGATCGCCACATCGAGTGCGTTGTTGGTCTGTGCGACGGTGCCCTGACCGAATGTCTTCTGAACCGCCACGATCCGCACACCGGTTCCGATCATAGTGCCGGAAGGGTGCCGTGTGATCTGCGAGGTCTGGCCGCCCGCCTGCGTCCGGTTCTGATAGATCAGATCCTCAAAAGATGCACGTCCTCGCTTAAAGCCGGTCGTGTTGGTGTTCGCCAAATTGTTGGAAATCACCGCCATGCGCGTTTGCTGCGCATCGAGGCCGGTTTTTGCGGCCCAGAGAGCTGTATTCATGAGTAAGGTCGTCCGTTGTCCGAAGTCAAAAAATCGTCGCCGAGTTCGGTGTTAACGCGAATTTGCAAGTTGTATGCCACGCTAGCTCAGCCGCATAAGTTGCGCAGCGCGGTCGGCGTCGTCGCGCGCGGTTTCGATGGTCTTGATCTGCATTTCGTAGGTCCGTGACAGCTCGATCATCTCGACCAACGCCGCCGATGCATTGACGTTGCTCGTCTCGAGTGAGCCGGTAACGAGCGTGACCGATGCGTCGGCTTCAGCCGTCTCGCCGCCTTTCATTCGAAACAGGCCGTCGCGTCCGCGCGCGAGTTCCTGCGTAGGCGGATTCACGAGTCGAATGCGGTCCACAATGGCCAGCGCATTGCTCGGCTGACCGAGTGGCACAACCGAGATGGTTCCGTCCGCACCGATGGTCAGGGACGAGTTGGGCGGAACGGCAACGGGTCCGCCGTCTCCCATCACGGGCAATCCATTTGCCGTTTTCAGCATGCCAAGGGTATCGATATAGAAGTCGCCGGCCCGCGTGTAGGCTTCCTGGCCGTCCGGCGCCTGAACGCCTATGAAGCCCTCGCCGTTGATCGCGACGTCAAGATCCCGACCGGTCGGCATGATGGCGCCGGCGCTGAAATCGGCGCCGTAACCGGCCGTCACCACGTTGACTCGCGACGGATGCACATCGCCGTAGATCGGCGCGCTGTCGGCGGCGACGAGTTCGGCGCGAAAGCCTGTGGTGCTGATATTTGCCAGATTGTTGCTGACCACCGCCTGCGCCCGCATGGTGTGGGTGGCGCCGGTCATTGCGATGTACCCGAGTCGGTCCATGGTGATCTCCGTTCAGTCAGGCGATTAGCGGATGTTGAGCACGGTCTGCGTGACTTCGTCCGCCGTGGTGATCATCTGTGCATTCGACTGGAAGTTGCGCTGGGCTGTGATCATGTTGACGAGTTGTTCGGTGAGCTCCGTGTTTGACGCCTCGAGGGCACCGGCCTGAATCACACCAAAGCTCGCGGTGCTCGCTTCGCCAAGAATCACGCCGCCGCTTTCGAACGTCTCGGCCCAACTCGTATCGTTGCGCTGCTCCAGCCCGTTCGGATTGACAAATCGCGCCATGGCGACCGCGCCAAGTGACTCCGCCTGACCGTTGGTGAAGCGCGCGAAGATCACGCCGTTATTGGCCACATCCAATCCGGCCAATCGACCGGTCGTGAAACCGTCCTGTCCGAGGTTGTTCACGGCGAAGGCGCTGCCAAACTGGGTGGTCTCGCCCAGATCAATGTTGACCGAAAGCGGTGCGGCGCCATTGAGTGGATCGTAGGCGGGCAAGGTGATCTGACCACCAGCCGGTGTCGCCAGTGTGCCGTCCTGCGCGAATTGAACCGTCACCGGCGGGCCCACCTGGTTGTCGTCAATCAACGTGTAGAGTTCCCACGTGTTATCGGCCGGCTGCTTGACGAAGTAAAACGACTGCGTATGGGCCGAGCCCAGCGAATCGTAAATGGTGGTCGAGGTGGTGTGGTTGTAGGTGGTGGGGTCAGACGATGCGAACGGAGAGGCCGTCGGTTGTGGCGACTCCGCTGGCAGGTTCACGCCCAGCTCCGTTTCCGACGTTTCGCCCGGCGCGGACGTGCCGACAATCACTCGCAGGTCGGTCAGAATGCCGCTGTTGACGTTGTCCTCGGAGTCGATCGGATAGCCCTGCAGGCGGGCGCCATTCGGATTAACAAGGAAACCCTCACGATCCACGCTGAAATTGCCCGCGCGGGAGTAGATCGGTTCGCCGTCGTCGCTCAGGCGAAAGAAACCCTGCCCGGCAATCGCCAGATCCAATACGTTGTTGGTGAAATCAATATTCCCCTGTGAGAAAGACTGCGACACGGTTGTAAGCTGCACGCCGCTGCCCGAGACAGATGTGCTCAGACTGCCGGACTGGGACGCGAAGACTTCCGAGAATTCCGCGCGCGACTCCTTGAAGCCCACAGTGTTGGCATTGGCGATGTTGTTGGCCGTCACGTTCAGGTCGGCCGAGGCGGCGTTCAGGCCGCTAAGAGCAATACGAAAAGGCATAGGGTTGTCTCCGTCAGGAAAGAGTTAAAAATCAGGAAATCTCGCGAACCTGGCTCAGCGGCAAGGCGTCGAGACCAGAAAAATTTATGGTCAGACCAGCGCCCTGGGCATCCAGTGACACGCTGTTGACGCGGGCGCGGGCCAGCGTGGTGGCCGCCTGCGATTGGCCGTTAATCTCGCCGCTGGCGCTGAAGGTGTATTGCCCCGCGGGCATCGGCTCACCGTCGGCGTTTCGGCCATCCCATTCGAACCGGGTCAGACCGGCGCCGCGATCACCGAGCGAAATCCGGCGCACCAGCGCACCGGCCTGGTCACGTACTTCGACGGTCACTTCACCGGCGGCGGCCGCCAGATCGACGGCACCACCCAGCGTGCTGCCGGCTTCGAGGTAGCCCGTCGGGTTGTTCATCAGCACATCCCGACCGATCAGACCCGACGCCTGCAGCGTCTGGTCTGACGACAGGCTCGTGGCCAGTGAGGCAAAGTTCTGATTGAGCTCTTCGATGCCAGAGACGGTGCTGAACTGGGCGAGTTCAGCGACGAATGCCCCGTTCTCCATCGGCGAGAACGGGTCCTGGTTCTGAATCTGCGCCACCATCAGCGTCAGGTAGTCCTCGCTGCCCAGTTCATTGTTGTCGCGCGTCGGCGACGGCGGTGTGGGTTTGAACGCGGCGAAAGGATTGTCGATTGTGTTCATGGATTAGCTCCGTTCGATGTGATGCGCTGGACCTACTGGCCCATCGTGAGCGTGCGAACCAGCAGCTCTTTCGAGGTGTTCATGACCTCGATGTTGTTCTGGTACGAGCGCGATGCGGACAGCATG
Organism: Pseudomonadota bacterium; assembly: GCA_039026595.1. Taxonomy (GTDB): domain Bacteria; phylum Pseudomonadota; class Gammaproteobacteria; order Steroidobacterales; family JBCCMA01; genus JBCCMA01. The sequence goes on along the minus strand of JBCCMA010000026.1, from coordinate 841 downwards.
TTGACCATCTCCTCGATCGCATTAACGTTGCTCGTAAAGATGTAGCCTTCTTCATTGGCCAGAGGGTGATCGGGCGAGTATCGCGACGCGATGGGCGCGCGACTCTCGGTGATCCCGTCGACCCGGACGGTTGGCATGTCGTTCTGACCGGTCATCCATTCTGCAAAGGGACGGAAAACCGGCTGGCGCGCCCGGTACGCGCTGTCGGCACTGCCACTGACCGACTCGGCGTTGGCGACGTTGCTGGCGGTCACATTGAGCCGAACCTGCTGGGCGTTCATGCCGGCCCCCGCGACGTCAAATATCCGGAACAGACTCATCGGTTGTGCGTCCCGGCAATCGCCGCTTTCAGACTGGAGACGCGTCCGTTCAGGAATCGAAGACTGGCTTGGTAGCGCAGCGCGTTGCTCGCGAATTCAGCCTGCTCCACATCCGCCTCAACCGTGTTTCCGTCGAGTGCCGGCTGCATGGGTAGGCGATACATCAAATCGGTGGACCAGCTGCGGGTGGGCGACAAGTGATCTTTGTGGGTCGTGATCATGTTCACGCGCGGCCCGGATGTGGCGGCATGGCGCTCAGCCAGAAGCGTCTTGAAATCCAGATCGCGGGCCTTGTAATTCGGCGTGTCCGCGTTGGCGATGTTCGCCGCCAGAATCTCGTTGCGCTGTCGCCAAACGCCCAGCGCGGCTGCGTGGGGTCCAAAGATGGGATCTGTGTTCACGGTGCCCTCCTCGATTGTCCGTTTGCATCGGGACTGAGCAAAGCGCGTGCCAATATTGTAAGAACCTGTTTTTATTATCTAAATACCCACCGCGAGATGGAAAGCGGCAATGCGCTGCCG
>JBCCMA010000025.1:0-28227 GCA_039026595.1 Pseudomonadota bacterium | reverse complement strand
TCCAATTGGAAAGCGAGTATGTGAGTCTCCTCCAGTGCCGACAGTATCAGGCAATAACATTCTATTAAGCCAGGAATGAATAATTCCATCACCGGGCTTTAGAGCTACTCCTCCTCTTGTTTTAATAAATTCAGGCAAAGAATGTTGGGTTTCTATATCTACCGGTTTTGGATAAGCAGCAGTATGACAAAAAGACTGCATCACTAGATCTGCCGAAAAGCCTAAACAGGCAAGATCTTTGAGCTCATCACGGGTCATTGGCCCAGTGGTGTCTTGTGAGCCAACTGTTGTCATTTTAGGTTCGCAATATTGATCTGGGCGCACGCCCTCTAAACCACAAGCTTTACCAACCATTTTTTGCGCGAGCGTATAGCCCTTTCCAGTGTCTTCCACGGGTGTTGGCGAGCGGAACAGCGTTGAAGGTTCGAGGCCGAGTGCTTCGCGTGCCCGCGCGGTCAGACCGCGGCCAATGATGAGCGGGATTCGTCCACCAGCCCGCACTTCGTCAAGCAGCACGTCCGTCTTGAGCTCGAATGTCGAGAGCACTTCGTCCGAATCGTGGCGTGTGACTTTGCCCTCGTAGGGGTACACGTCGATGACATCACCCATCGCCATGGCGGAGACGTCCATCTCGATCGGCAGTGCGCCGGCGTCTTCCATGGTGTTAAAGAAAATGGGGGCGATCTTGCCGCCAAAACAGAAACCGCCGTCGCGCTTGTTCGGGATATGGGGGATGTCATCGCCCATGTGCCAGAGCACAGAGTTGGTGGCGGACTTGCGCGATGAGCCGGTGCCCACCACGTCGCCCACGTAGGCCAGCGGATGACCTTTGCCCTTAAGTTCCTCGATCAGCTTCATGGGTCCGATTTCGCCGTCCACGTCCGGGTCGATGCCCTCGCGGGACATCTTCAGCATCGACAGGGCGTGCAAAGGGATGTCGGGGCGCGACCAGGCGTCCGGGGCCGGTGACAGGTCATCGGTGTTGGTCTCGCCGGGGACCTTGAAAACGGTCACGGTGATCTTGTCGGCCAGCGTGGGCCTGGACGTGAACCATTCGCCCTCAGCCCACGATGTCATAACGCGTTTGGCGTATTCATTGCCCGCGTCCGCTTTTTCTTTCACGTCGTAGAACGCGTCAAACATCAGAAGCGTGCGCGACAAACCGGCGGCGGCTTCGTCGGCCAGCGTGTCGTTGTCGAGGGCTTCGACCATCGGCTGGATGTTGTAGCCGCCCAGCATGGTGCCCAGCAGGGTGACAGCCTGTTCATCGCTGATCAGCGGCGAGGTAGCCTCACCCTTTGCGACTGCCGACAGAAACCCGGCTTTGACATAGGCGGCATCGTCGACGCCGGCGGGCACGCGCTGGCTCAACAGATCGAGAAGGAACTCGCCTTCGCCTTCGGGCGGATTTTTCAGTAGCTCGATCAGTTCGGCCGTTTGTTCGGCGGACAAGGGTAGTGGGGCGACGCCCTGCGCGGCGCGCGCCTCGACATGTTGGCGGTAGGTTTCAAGCACGGTGGTTCACTCTGCGGCTCATGAACGGGTTGCAAGTGTAGCAGGTTGTCTGCTACAAGTTCAATACAAGTGAGAAAGGTACTCTACAAGGAAATCGCCGCCCAACTGCGCCGAGACATCCACGCAGGTGTCTATGCCGCCGGCGGACTATTGCCAAGCGAATCAGCGCTTTGCGGTCAGTTTGACGCCAGCCGCGTGACGGTGCGCAAGGGGCTCGAGACGCTTCGGGACGACGGCTTGATCGCGTCCCGACAGGGTCTTGGCTGGATGGTGGCGGGTGAACCGCTCGCGCAGACGCTCGATTCACTGGTGTCGATTGAGCGTCAACTGGGTGCCGCCGGCCGGGCTGTACGACGGCGCGTCATTGAGTTCGGCTTCGTGGATGCCCCGGGCGATGTGGCCAGCGTGCTCGGCGACCGCGTTTTGACAGTGCGCCGACTCAATCTGGTCGACGGCCTGCCGTTTTCGTGCATTACGGTGTGGTGCCGGGAGGAGCTCGCGTCCGATCTGTCCCGGTCGCAGGTCACCGACACAAGCTTTCTGGAGTTGCTCGGCCACAGGCCCGCCCGGGCCGTACAAACCATCGGCGCCAAAGCCTTCGACGCCGGACAGGCCAGCCTGCTGGAGGTGCCCGAAGGCAGCCCGGCGTTGCTGGTGCGCCGGACAACCTATGATGCCGACGGCGCGGCGCTGTTCATGTCGCGTCACTGGTTTCCCAGCCACCTCACCGAGTTTGTTGCCGAACTCAGCACGGACGGTCCGGGCGAACCGGAGCTCCGGCTGGTCGCCCAACCCTGAGGCCGCTGTCGAATCAGGCGCGTTAGTCTGATCGAACGCTGAGCAGAATCTGGATGCGGCGCCGGTCGAGCCCCTGAACCAGCTCTTGATCAGCGGCATTCAGATTCTTGCGATCGGCGATGTGCTATTCTATCTTGGCGGCAATCTCAACGGTTGGTAGATAGTAAAAAGACGGATGCTCGTTGGCGAAACTACCGACGAGGTTTTCAAGAAAGCGACGCTGCTTCTCGACTTTCAGATCTTTACGTTTTTCTTCCATCACATCGCCTCGACATGCTGAGCGAACTCATCGACGGTCTGCCAATTGGTGAATTCGACGTTCGCACTGGGGTCGGTAGGGCCCTTCGTCATCCACATGATGAAGCGAATCATGGTTCGATCCACCGGTCCGTAAAGCGCATAGTTGATGACGCCCGCGAAAACGCCCAAGTGATCCGGTTTCCACGGGACCTGCTCTAGGAACTTCTGGATGTACGGGTTGGTCTCTGGCGTGTTCTTGTTCGGCTTCCGGGCAACGACGTTGACCGTAAAGAACGCATTGGGTCGCTCGCCGAGTTCAGCGTAGCGCTCGGTGACGAATCGCCGGATCGCTTTGCTGTGTTTGCCGTAGCGAATGCTCGCACCGATGACCAGTTTGTCGTGCGCGAGCAAATCAAGGTCGCCGATCTGCTCCACGTCGACCACCGTCACCTCGTGCTGTGCCGCCTCAAGATGCGACTGAATGCGTGCGCAGATGCGGCGTGTGTGCCCGTCGGTGGTTGAGAAAATAATGAGAATCGTGGCCATCACCGCACTGTGACCAATCTGTCGGGCTCGGGCAAGTCGGCGGCCGCGGCCACGGCGGCTTTGGGACAGGGTCCGCGCAGGTGGCAATGCGATTTTGCTAGCCTTGCGGCCGTGAGAGGTGGAAAAAGAACATGCGACTTCGACAGATTCTGAAGAACAAAGCCCGTCAGGCGATTGACCTGTTGCCGTGGGGCGAGGATGTGCGGCTGTATTTCAATCCCGCTGCCGAGGGCATCGCGTATCGAGGCGTGTTTACCAGCTTCGACGACGCCCTGTCTCAGGTTCGGGCAGATCGCTCGTCGGATTACGATGCCTCTTACAATGCAAATGTGGCCACCCGCGTCCGCTCGGGCCAGGTCGATATCACCGCATGGTTGCACGATCATGACTACCCCATGCTGTTCTGGCTGGCCAGGGCGATCGAAGGGGACAGTCGGGTCGTGGATTTCGGGGGCAGCCTGGGGCATCTGTTCTATTCGGTTCGCACGTTGTTTCCACTCGACCCTGGTGTGCGATGGACGGTGGTCGAGCTCGAGACGGCGGTCGCACAAGGACGGGCATTCGCCGAGGACATGGCGGAGACGCGGCTAGAATTTATGGTGTCCGAGGCATCGTCTGCGTGGCCGGACTGCGACGTGTTTGTGTCGGCGGGCACCATTCAGTACGTCCGACAGTCGGCCGAATCGGTGATCGCACCACTGCCATCGCGCCCCGCGCATGTGATTTTGCACACGCTCCCTGTGCATGAGGACCGGACGTTCTGGACCTTGCAACGCATCGGGGCCACCGAGTTGCCCTACCGCATTCAGTCGGCGGCGTCCCTTATCGAGGCATTCAGCGCGCAGGGCTATGAATTGGTCAGCCGCTGGATGCAGGCGCGGGAGGTCCGCATCCCGTTTCGGTCAAGTTGGCGCGCGCAGGGGTATGGCGGGTTCTATTTCAGGCGGACAGAGACGCCGGACTGATCGTAAATAGAGCGACGATGATGCCGTTTTGCACCCCCCATTGGCCTGCACCGAGTTCGATCAGTCTGGCCGACACGCCTGGCTTGAGACAGCGGGCGCGAAAGCGTTTTGCGCCCAGTTCAATCTGAACATCAGGGAAATCGAGAAACTCGCCGCAGTGCGGATGCACTGCTTTGTAGACCGCTTCTTTGCAAGAGAAATACACGGTCGCATCGTCATCGGCGTGCCGTGCGCAGCCCTGCGCTTCATCCTTGAGCAAAACACGCGAACGAAGATGATCCGCGACACCGTGCTCGCGCTCGATATCGAGGCCAACCGCGCCGACCTGAGACCGCCTGGCCACCGCCGCCGCGGCCCAGTCTTTGCTGTGGCTGATGCTCCCTGTCAGACCATCTGGCCACAGCACGTGGCGCTCCGCCGAGGAAGGCAGCACCGGGTCAGATTCACCCAGTCGGCGCAACAGGCGCCTGGCGAGCGTGCGGCCTGCCCGAAACTCCCGCTGCCGTTTTGTCACCGCGTTCGCGATCGCTGCCAGTTCAGCGGGCGCGAGTCTGTCCTGAAGCGCGTCGACCGGGGCTATGGCGCCAGTCACATGCTCGGCAGCAAAGGGAAGATCGAGGTGTGGAGGGGAATCAGTCATGCCGGTGTGTGGCGGGCAGCGAATGTGCAGCGCTATATTCGACGGCCATGGAAATTCTTGTCAATCGTCCTGTGCGCCGTTGGCTGTTTATTGCGGCGCTCGTCGCGGTGGCTCTGTGCGTGGTCAAGGCGGTTTACGACCGCCGCGTGGCGCTCAAGCATCGTTATATTCAGTCTGTCTGGACGGTCCTGAACGGGATCGAGCGAACCGGTGGCCAACGCCTTTCCATGCGCGATGGCGTCGAGCTTGCCACCGATATCTATCTGCCGGCCGGCTCGCCGCCGTTCCCGACGGTGTACGTGCAGACCATCTATGGCCGCGACAAGTGGTTCGGTGGCTTGCAGGCCGTCCAGTGGTTTGCCAGTGAGGGGTACGCGGTCGTCATCCAGGACGTGCGGGGTCGCTTCGACTCGGGCGGGACGTTCGGCGTGTACCGTTCCATTCCGAGTGACGGGGTCGACACGCTGGACTGGATTTCTGCGCAGCCGTGGTCGAACGGCCGTGTGGGCACGTTCGGATGCTCGGCGTTGGGCGAGGTTCAGTACATTCTGGCCGCCCAGGGTCATGCGGCACACCGAGCAATGATCGTTGAGTCCGGGGGCGGCGCCGTGGGCGCCATGGACAACCGCCACGGCTACTTTGGTGTGTACGAGGGCGGCGTACTCAACCTGGCAACCGCCGTTGGCTGGTTTGCGAACTACGGGGCGCGCGATACGTACCATGACCAGCGCGGCACGGTAGACGCTGCCCTGCTGGCGTCCACGCCGGTCAGTCAAATCGTGGCGCGGTCGGGGTCCGAGCCCACGTGGTATGAGGACTTCGTGTCTCATGCCCCCGGCGACGCGTGGTGGCTGGGTCAAGCGTTTCTCAATGAACCGGTGACGTGGTCGCTGCCCGGTCTGCACATCAATCAGTGGTACGACGTGGGGGTCCACCACTCACTTGCGCTCGCGTTCCCGAAGGACCGGGTGCACGCAGCGCCCCAGCGCGCGATTGTTGCGCCTGCGGAGCACTGCGGTTCAGAACACGTTCGCGCTGTAGATCGAGTCGGGGAACTCGAAACGCGCGGCGGCAATTTTGACTATCGTCGTGAATACGTCCGATTTTTTGATCAGTGGCTCAAGGATCGCGGGACGGCCGCCGCCGCCGCGCTCTCTGTGTTCGTACTGAATGCCAACCAGTGGCGAGATTTTGATGCGTGGCCGCCGCCGGAATCGACCCCCGCCACCTGGTTCCTGAGCAGTCAGGACGGCGCCAACAGCCCCACCGGCGACGGCGCCCTGCGTCGGCAGCCCCCTGCGAACGGTACGGACCGGTATCGCTACGATCCCGAAGACCCCGTTCCGTCTCGCGGCGGGGCCATCTGCTGCACAGGCGACCCGTCGGTCGGTGCCGGGCCGTACGACCAGTCGCCGCTCGATGCGCGCGAAGATGTGCTGGTCTATCAGTCCGAGCCTTTGGATAGCGATCTGACGCTCGTGGGCGGGGCGGTGGTGACGCTCTACGTCGAGACGACGGTTGCCGACACAGACTTCACGGCCAAGTTAGTGGAAGTCCGCGACGACGGCAGCGCGCTGGGTATTCAGGACGGTGTCTTGCGCTTGCGCTACCGCAACGGTTTTGAAAATCCGAAAATGGCCACACCCGGTACGGTCTATCCGATTCGGATTACGTTAAGGGACACGGCGTACCGGATCGGCAAAGGCAGTCGTCTCAGACTGGATATTTCGAGCAGCAACTTCCCGAGATTGGCGCGCAATTTCAACACCGGTGGCGCGGTCCACAGCGAGACGACCGGGGTGGTTGCGGGCAATTCCGTGCATTTCGGACGCGATCAGCCCTCAAATTTGACAATAAATGTCCTCCCAACGCGGTTAGGCGATTTACACGCAAAATAATGTGATCTGCGTTACACAGTTGATAAGGGCGGCTTGGTAACCTCACGGTGGCGGTGCGGTCTGCACGAACCGCATACAATGATAACGAGCGCCAGCGGGTACCGCTTCTGTCAGTGCGACGTGTAGTCGCAGCGGAGAAAACACGGCGCCACAGGGCACACAGACATGGCATCGATCCACCAGCGATTTGAGCAGATCGTTCGGGCGCATCCCGAACTCGACGCCGTGCGTTACCTTCGCGGCGGTGCGTGGCGCGGTGTGTCCTATTCAGAACTGTATCGGCGCGCGCTGTCATTTTGTGCACGCCTCCAACGCGCGGGTGTGTCGTCAGGGCAGTGTGTCGGTGTTGTATCCATACACGAACCGGAAACCCTCGCGGCGTGGCTTGGAGCGCTGATGTCCGGCGCGGCCTATGTGCCAATCGAGCCGCGCGATCCGCCCTCACGCGTGCGCGAGCTTCTTGAAACATGCGGTAGCCGCGTCCTCGTGCACCCTGACGACCACGCGCCCCCGTCCTTACCTGGCGTGAAGTGCCTGTCGTGGCAGTACGGCGAAACGCAGGACGCCGGAGAGGCGAGTCGCGTTAAGTCCGACTCCGATGATCTGGCCCATGTGCTGTTCACGTCAGGGTCGACCGGGCAACCGAAGGGGGTGGCCGTGCCTCACCGGGCCGTGTTGAGGCTGCTCGCGCCCGCGAGCTTCGCACCACTCGGGCCCACCACGCGCTGGCTGGCCATCGCGCCGATGGGTTTCGATGCCTCTACGTTGGAGGTCTTTGCGCCGCTGTTGAACGGCGGCACCTGCGTGCAGTTTCCGCGCGGCGAGCGACTGGACGCGGAGACACTGGGCGCGGTCGTAGACAAAGAGCGCGTCACGCACGCATGGATCACCGCGTCGTTATTCAACGCACTGGTTGACCAATCGGCGAGGATTTTCCGTCCTTTCGAACATCTTTTGATCGGCGGCGAGCGGGTCTCGGTGACGCATGCGCGCCGCATGCTGGCCGCCTGCCCGTCCACACGACTGGTCAACGGATACGGCCCCACCGAGAACACGGTCTTCACCACCTGCTACGACATTCCGTCGCCATTGCCGGACACAGTCACGGACCTGCCGATCGGAACGCCGGTTGCAGGTACGGATGTGCGCGTGGTCGATGACGCGTTTGAGCCGGTGGCCGACGGTGAACCTGGCGAGTTGCTCGCCTTGGGTGACGGACTTGCACTGGGCTACATCGGGGATCCCGCGCGCACGGCCGAGAAGTTTATTGACTGGACCGTTGATGGGGGGGCGAGCCTGCGCGCGTACCGAACCGGCGACCGCGTGCGACGCCGCGCGGACGGGCAGCTTGAGTTTCTGGGCAGGATGGATGACCAGGTCAAGATCGAGGGCCACCGCATCGAGCCCGGTGAAGTGGAGGCCGCGCTGGCGACCACCCCTGGCGTCGATCAGTGTCGCGTCGTGGCGCGAGCCAATCCGGGCGGCGAGATGCGTTTGATTGCCTACGTGGTGGGTCATGCTGACGGCCTTCAGCAGGCGATTCGTGATCGGGCCACGGCCGTACTCCCCAGGTTTATGCAGCCGCATTTCATTGTGGTCCTCGACGCGCTGCCGATTACGGCCAACGGTAAGCTCGACGCGCGGTCGTTGCCGGACCCAATGACGGCGCATTCGGCACCCGACCCTGCGCCGGCCGGTGAGGTGAGCATGCACGTCGAGGCTGCTTGGTCGGCTGTTCTTGGCTATGTGCCCGGCCGCGACGTCAACCTCTTTGATGCGGGCGGCACGTCACTTGATGCCACCCGCTTGCTGTTCCATTTGCAGTCGAGCGCGGTTCTGGATCTGCCGTCGACCTTTGTGTTCGAGCATCCGTCGATCAGCTCGCAGGTGGCCGCATTGACCGGGCAAGGCGATATGTCGTCCCAAAGCGGCCGTGGGCAACGCCGACGAGCGGCGGCGGCAGGTCGACGAGGGCGCGGCCAATGACCGATCGGATCGCAGATGCGGACAAGAGCGTGGCCATCATAGGCATGGCGGGTCGTTTCCCGGGAGCGCCGTCGGTCGACGCATTCTGGAATATGATCCTCGAAGGTCGCGAGGGCGTCCGTTTCTTCTCGGACGACGAACTCGACGCGTCCATCCCCGACGACGTGCGCGCGCAGCCAAACTACGTTCCCGCAAAGGGGGTGATCGACCAGGCGGATTGCTTCGACGAGGCGTTCTTTGGTCTGTCCCCAATGGAAGCGGCGATCATGGATCCGCAGCAGCGCGTTAGCCTGGAAGTCGCCTGGCATGCGCTGGAGGACGCGTCGGTGGTGCCCGGACGTTCTGCAGCATTGATCGGCGTCTACGCGGGCAGCAACTGGAGCCGGTATCGCGATAGCCAGATTCGCGGCACATCGGCGGAGGCCGCGTTTGGCACGTTCAACACGTCGCTGGCCAGCGAGCCGGAATTTCTCGCCACGCGTCTGGCCTACAAACTGGATTTGAAGGGGCCGGCGATCACGGTGTCGACCGCGTGCTCGACATCGCTCGTGGCGATTGCCGAAGCGAGCAAAGCGTTGCTTGCGTTCGACTGCGATGTCGCGTTGGCAGGTGGCGCGTCGATCAGCACGCCGCTGAACGCGGGCTATCTGCACGAGGCGGGCGGCATGCTGTCGTGCGACGGGCACTGCCGATCATTTGATGCTCAAGCCAGCGGAACAACGTTCAACGATGGCGTGGCCTTCGTGGTGTTGAAGCGTACGTCGGACGCTCTGGCCGATGGCGACCGCATCTACGCGACGGTCCGTGGCTTTGGCATCAATAATGATGGCGCGAGTAAAGTCAGCTTCACGGCGCCCAGCATAGAGGGTCAGGCCAGCGCCATCACAAGCGCTCTCGAGTACGCGGATGTGCCGGCGGCGTCCATTCGTTTGATCGAGGCGCACGGGACGGCGACGCCCATGGGCGATCCCATCGAAATTGACGCGCTCAAAAGAGCGTTCGCTCCGGTCACAGAGCGCGGACACTGCGCTGTGGGTTCCGTGAAATCCAATGTCGGGCATCTGGTCCATGCGGCGGGTGCGGCGGGCTTTATCAAATCAGTGCTTGCCGTCCACCACGGTGTGCTTCCGCCGTCGCTGCACTTCAAATCGGAAAACCCGAAACTGGGTCTCGCGTCATCGCCGTTTTTTGTGAACACCGAGCGTCGCGACTGGCCCGGTGACGCGCGGCCCCGTCGGGCCGGTGTCAGCTCCTTCGGGGTTGGCGGAACCAATGCCCATGTGGTGATCGAGCAGGCGCCGGACGCTGCATTGCGTGTGCCGGCTGCGGCGCCCTGCTGGTTCGGACTCTCCGCACGAACGCCGGACGCGCTCGAGCAGAGGATTGCGGCGTTATCGAACCGGTTGTCCGATGCGCGTCAGCTTGAACCGGCCTCGGTGGCGCGTGTGCTGCAGGCGGGCCGGCACCCGTTTACGTACCGCGCGGCCTGGGTTCCCGAGGCCGGCCGCGCTCATGTTGTGCCCACGGCCCACTACCGTGGCGAGGTCGCGACGTCCCGCAGCACCACATTCCTGTTCTCAGGCCAGGGATCGCAGCGCCCGGAAATGGGACTGTCGCTTGCGCAGGCGGATGACACGTTTGGCGGCGTTTGGCGTCGTGGCCTCGCGCACCTCGAAGCGCGTTTTGATATCGACCTGGAGCGCGTGCTGCGAGACGCGAATGCGCCAACACCACTCGTGCAGCGCACGGAGTTTGCGCAACCCGCGTTGTACCTTTACGAGGTGGCGAAGGCCCAGACCCTGCGCGCCGCCGGGTTGTCGCCCGACTGGTTGGTCGGCCACAGCGTTGGCGAGTTTGCGGCGGCGACCGTGGCGGGCGTGATGACCCTTGAGACCGGTCTGGATATGGTCGTTGCCCGGGGTCGTGCGATGCAGGCGCAGCCTGACGGGAACATGGTGGCGGTGTTCACGGATGAATCGACCGCACGTGACTTTGCGTCGGATGATGTGGTGATCGCCGCGGTGAACGCCAGGGCATTGTGCGTCCTTTCCGGACCGACGCCGTCGATTGAAAACGTCCGAAACGAGATTGCAGGCGCCGGGATCGATGTTCGCGATGTGCGCACCTCGCACGCGTTTCATTCTCCGATGATGGCCCCGGCCGTCGATCAACTTCGCGAGGCGTGGCGAGCGCTCGAGTTGGCGCCGCCATCGTGCCCGGTTGTCTCCACGGTTACGGGCCGGGTGCTCTCAAGTGAACAGGCGACGAGCGCCGATTATTGGGCGGAGCAGATACTTGCGCCGGTCCGTTTCGCCGATGCGGTCGCGCACGTGGTGGCTGAGGGCTCTGGCGTTGCACTGGAAACCGGCCCCGGGAGCGTGCTGTCGTCCCTCATTCGGATGGACCATGGTGACGACGATATGGCGATCTGCCCGGATCTCGGGTCGGACGTTGCCGTCGGACCGAGTGCAGCGGCGTTCGCGTGGACGCGCGGTGCCGCCGTATCGGTACCCAAAGAAGTCGCGGCCGCCCCGCTCGTGTCGTTAACTGGCTATCCCTTCGCGCCCACACGTCATTGGATCGACAAGGCGACGGTGCCTGCTGCCACCGTGGGAACCGCACCGGACAAGACCCCACCTGTTGAAAACGAAAAGACCCGTGAGATGACGACGACGCCTGACCCCGCTGACCATCGAGATCGCATCGTCCGTCAGATTGTCTCGGTACTGGAGGACATCTCTGGTTTCGACCTCGGGACGGCGACCGACGACGAGGCGTTTCTGGACCTCGGGTTCGATTCCATCTTGTTGACGCAGGCGGCTCAGTCGCTCAAGCAGGCCTTTGGTGCGGAGATCACCTTTCGTCAGTTGATGGAAGACCTGACCACCATTGGCGCGTTGGCAGATCGGCTGGAGCCGGAGGTGGCGCCCGCGCCGCAGGTCCGTGCGATGCCAACGCCGGTTGAGACCGAGAGCCTTGCCGCGCTTGCCAACAGCGTGGCCGCTAACGGCGAGATAAGCGAAGACGTCCGCGCGCTGATCCAGCGACAACTCGATCTCATGCGTCAGCAACTCAGCATTCTGACCGGCGCATCGACGCGCCCGGCTTCAGCGTCCGAGGCCATGGTCCCGGCAGTGTTGGCCGAATCGGCGCAAGCGCCGCCACGGCGTGGGCCCGGCACGCGCATTGCGCGCCGTCGCTCGACGCCGCGGACGCTGACCAATGCACAAAAACGGTTTATTGAGCAGACCATCGAGCAGTACACCGCGGCGACCGCGGCCTCCAAGGCGTACGTAACCGAGCATCGCTCGACGCTTGCTGACCCGCGGACGGTCTCGGGCTTCAAGCCGGAGTTCAAGGAGATGGTCTATCCGATCGTAACCCGTGCCTCGAAGGGCTCGCGGCTGACCGATATCGACGGCCGGGATTACATCGATATCACTAACGGGTTTGGGCCGATTTTCTTCGGGCATTCGCCCGACTTCATCAACGAGGCGGTTATCGCCCAGATTCAGGCTGGCGTGGAAACCGGGCCGCAGTCGCCTCTGGCTGGCGAGGTGGCGGCGTTGTGCGCCGAGTTGACCGGCAACGAGCGCATTGCGTTTGCGAGTACCGGGTCCGAAGCGGTCTGTTGCGCGCTGCGGCTGGCGCGGACGGTCACGGGCCGGCAAAAGGTGGTGGTTTTCGAGGGCGCTTACCACGGCATCTTCGACGAAGTGGTGATTCGCCCAGGACGCGACGGCGCGGGCTTGCCGGCGGCGCCCGGCATACCGCGCGAAATGACGGCGAATATGATTGTGCTGCCGTGGGGCAGCGATGAATCCGTCGAGCGCATTCGTGCCATGGCAGATGAACTTGCCGCGGTCATGGTGGAGCCTGTACAGAGCCGCAATCCGGGTGTGCAGCCCGCCGAATTCCTGCGTGCAATCCGTGACATCACCAGCGCGTCCGGGAGCGCACTTATATTTGACGAAGTGGTCACCGGTTTCCGCGTGGCGCCCGGCGGCGCCCAGGAATACTTCGACATCCGTGCTGACATGGCGACCTACGGCAAAGTGGTGGGTGGCGGTTATCCCATCGGCCTGATCGGCGGTACATCGAGATTCATGGATGCGCTCGACGGCGGCGCCTGGCAGTTTGGCGACGACTCTGCACCCGAGGTGGGGGTGACGTTTTTCGCCGGCACGTTTGTACGACATCCGGTTGCGCTGGCGGCAGCGCACGCCGTTTTGCTTCGGTTGAAAGACGAGGGTCCCGCGTTGCAGCGGCGGCTGGCGGCGACGACGGAAAATCTGGTCGTGGAGCTGTTGTCTGTGCTCGATAGCCTGGCGTGCACCGTTAGCGTTAGAGGTTTCTCGTCGTACTTTTATATTTCTGTACCGGAGGATGAGCCGTATGGAGAGTTGCTGTTTTACCTTCTGCGTTTGTACGGCGTGCATGCCTGGAACTATCGGCCGTGTTTTCTGACGACCAGTCATTCGGCTGAAGACCTGGCGGCCATCGTCGATGCGTTCCGGCGCGCGGTCAGCGAGCTTGTGCGTCACGGGCTGCTCACCGGCGACGCGGTGGCGCTCGAACGGCTGGCTCGTACACGCCCCGACACGCCGCCGGTTGAAGGCGCGCGGCTTGGCAAAGACGCGTCCGGTGCGCCGGCGTGGTTCGTGCCCGATCCGGACCAGCCCGGGAAATACAAAATGGTGGCGCGCAAGCGCATCGGGACACCATGACCGATACGCCTGTCGACTACGATCCTTTTCGAAGTGGTGAAATCGCGCGTACGGTGCCGAGCACCGAGCCGCAGCGCGAGATCCTGGCTTCGGCGCTGCTGAGCGATGCCGCCAACATTGCGTTTAACGAAGGCGTGTCGTTGCGTTTCCCGTACGCGGTGGATCCGGGTGAACTGGAGCGCGCACTGACGACGATTGCACAACGGCATGAATCGCTTCGCACCACCTTTACGCGCACCGGCGACGAACTGTGCGTGGCTACCGACAGTGACTTTGCGCTTGTTGTCGACGATCGCTCTCATCTTGCAGAGACGGATGCCGCGGCTGCGATTGCCGACGTCTGGCACACCCTGGCGGCAACACCGATGGACTTGTTCGATGGGCCGTTATTCCAGGCGACGCTGATTGTGCTGCCAGATAATCAGGCGGAACTGGTCCTGATGGCGCACCACGTGATCTGCGACGGCTGGTCGTTCTACATCATTCTGGATGAGCTGGTGGACCTGTTGTGCGGACGTGCGCCGACAACCTTGCCGGTGTCCTTCGCCGACTTTGCTGAGCGACAGCACGCCGAGCAACTCAGCAACCGCGATATTGATTACTGGCTGTCGCAGTACGCGGACAGCGTGCCCGAGCTCGACCTGCCCACAGACCGACCCCGCCCGGCGGAGCGGTCGTTTTCCGCGCGGCGCCTCGACTACACCATCGACGCAACGGCAACCGCGCGAATCAAAACACTCGCAGGCGCATGCCAGGCCAGCCTCGTTCAGACTGTGTTTGCGGGCGTTACGGCGTTGTTGTACCGGCTTGGCGCGAGCGACGATTTTGCAGTGGGCCTGCCGGTTGCTCGTCAGGCCAGTGAGGGTCTGGCCGCGCTGCTCGGTCATGCCGTGCAGTTGCTGCCAGTGCGCATGTCGGCCGCGCCGGATCAGACGTTCCGCGAGCTGGTGGCGACTGCGAAGAGCCGGATTCTTGATGCACAGGAGCACGCTAACTTTACCTTTGGCTCGCTGGTCCGCGATCTCGGTTACAGCGGCGATCCGGCGCGGGTGCCCATCGTGCCCGTCATCTTCAACATCGACCAACCGTTCGGCGAACTCAACGTCGGCGAACATGCTCTGACCGCTCAATCGGTGCCCCGTCTCGGCGAGAACTTTGAGCTGTTCCTGAACGTCATGCCCTCGGATGCGGGCCTGCGCATCGAGACCACCTACAACACCGATCTGTTTAACGCATCAACGATCACTGACTGGCTGGACGCACTCGCGATGATACTGGATGCGGCCCATGCCACACCCGATGTCGCGCTCTCCGGTTTGTGGCGAGCTGGTGCCAGCCGTGCGGGCGCACTCGAAGGGCCGACGGTGACGCCGTTCCACAACGCCTGGATCGACGGTTTCTCGCGCCATGTGGACATCGACCCGCAGCGACCGGTTGCGGGCGACGAGGCAGAGCAACTTTCGCGAGCCGAAATGATGCAGCGCGCGCGAACGCTCGCCATGGCGCTGATCGCTCGGGGTGTTGCGCCCGGGGATGTGGTGGCGCACTACCTGACGCGCGGCGTGAATTTGCCGGCGACGATTCTCGGTATCCAGCTTGCCGGTGCGACCGCGCTGCCGCTGGATCCGGACTTCCCGGTTGCGCGGTTGGCCTACATGCTGGGCGACTCGCGTGCGGGCGTGGTTGTGCACGACCGGCCGGTGCCCTCCGCGCTGTCGGTGAGCGTGACGGCGCTCGAACTGAACCAGACGCTCTCGCAGCGCGTGTCAGCAACCTTGCCGACACTGACATCCGACATGCCGGCGTACCTGATTTACACGTCTGGCTCGACGGGCCAGCCAAAGGGTGTGCAGGTTTCGCACGGCGCTCTGCAAAATTTTCTGAACGCAATGGCGACCTCGCCCGGTTTTGCCGAGCCCGATCGGCTTCTGGCGGTGACCACGGCGTCCTTTGATATTTCACTTCTCGAGTGTCTGTTGCCGATGTACAGCGGCGGATACGTTCACGTGGCGACGCGCGACGTTGCAAGCGACAGCCGACGCTTGCAGCAATTGATCGAGCGCACGGACATCACCGTGATGCAGGCGACGCCCGCGACCTGGCGTTTGCTGTTGGCTGGACGCTGGCCGGGTCGGCCAAAGCTCAAAGCCCTGTGCGGCGGGGAGACATTGCCCGCCGACCTCGCGCGGCGGCTGCTACCGTTGGTTGGTGAACTCTGGAACATGTACGGCCCGACAGAGACGACGATCTGGTCGAGCTGCAAGCGCATTGAGCCAGGCTTTGAGTCCATCACGATCGGCAGTCCCATTGCGAACACGCGATTCGTGATTGTTGATGAGGATGGGCACGCGTTGCCGGCGAGCGTGCCGGGCGAATTGTGTATCGGCGGAGCGGGCCTTGCGGACGGTTATCGCGGCCGGCCTGAGCTCAATAACACCCGGTTCGTCCGGCGCCCACCGTATGGTCGGTTGTATCGCACCGGTGATCAGGCGCGTCGGCTGGCGTCGGGTGATGTGCAGATGCTTGGTCGTCTTGATGATCAGGTCAAAGTGCGTGGTTTCCGGATTGAACTCGGCGACATTGAGGCCGCGCTGCGGGCGTTTGAGGGCGTGCGCAGTGCTGCGGCCTACGTCTGGTCCCTGTCAGAACACGATCAGCGCATCGTGGCGTGCTGCGTGCTCGAACAGGGCGCCAGTCTCCCCGGCAATCAGATTCGTAAGTTCCTGCGCGAACGTCTGCCTGACTACATGATTCCGCAGCACTTCCTTCCAATCGCCGAGATTCCGTTGAGTCCGAGCGGCAAAGTGAACCGTCGGGCATTGCCGCGACCCGTGGCCGTGTCCAGCAAAATCGGCACAAGCACGCCACCGGCCAACGCCGCCGAAAAGGCCATTGCGGATATCTGGACGACGCTGATCAAACCGGAGCGACCGGTGGGTCGTGAATCGCGCTTTTTCGAAATCGGTGGGCATTCGCTGCTGGGTCTCGAGGCGATCTTCCGCATCGAGCAACGTCTGAGCGTACGGCTGCATCCGAGAATTCTCTTTATCGAAGACCTGGCTGGCGTGGCGGCCACCTGTACGGATGCCTCAGCAAGCGACGCGGGGCAGCGGCCGCTTCGATTGCCCGCCGAGGCACCGCGGGCGTTGTCCTTTGGTCAACTCGCCATCGCACAGCAGATCAGTGAGCAGCCGGGCACCACGGTATACAACCTGCCGGCGTGCTTCCGCTTTACGGGTCAGCTTGATGCGGCGCGTCTGGAGGCCAGTCTCGGAGCGGTCTTTGAACGGCACGATGCGCTTCTGACCGGGCTGTCTTGCGATTCGAGCGCCGAGCCGGTACGAGCGGATTCGGCGCGTCGGCCCACATTGGCGCGCGTCGAGAATTTTGCGGGGACCGAAGCCGCCGCCGCCGCCTACGTTGCGAAGATGGCCGACCAGGTCATCGATCTGGAAATCGACCCGCTTGCCAGAATGGTCCTGTTATCCGCGCCGTCGCAAATTCACTACCTCGGATTTGTGCCGCATCAATTTGCGTTTGATGGCTGGTCGTTCGACGTCTTTTTGAAAGACCTCGAGGCGGCGTATCAACGCGGCGGCACTTTGCCGCCGTCACCTCGATCCGCCCTGCCGTACGCGGATTTCGCGACGTGGCAGCGGCAGCAGACGATGGCAGCCGACACGGCCGCTTACTGGGTTGCCCGATCCGGTGAGCACGGCGAGTTGCCAGACTGGTCGGCCGTGGAGCGCGGCGAGGGCGTGGCCGCGGCGGGATTCACACTGCCGCTCGATATCGTTGAGAAAATGGAAGCGCGGGCTGCAAACGCCTCGCGCAAACTTGCCGACGTTGCGCTGGCGATCTTCGTGCGGCTTCTCGGCACAAGCGCCGGTACCGAAACGGTGACGCTCGATCTGGCCACATCGGGTCGCTACCTGCCGGAGCTGTTTTCCGTAATTGGCCTGTTCTACCAGGATTTGCCCCTCGCGTTGCCGGTGGGTGAGTCATTTGAGGATTCGCTGGCTGGTTCGGCTGAGGCGATCAAGGAACTCGCGCTCCATCAGAATGCGGCGCGACTGCAGATCGAATCGCATTGCGGCGCCCTGATCGTGCCGCGCGTGGCCTTCAGCTTCCAACAGGCGAGTGAGCGGCCAACCCGCTTCGGCGATCTGGCCTTCGATCAGATTGATGTGCCACGCGTCGCACTGATGCGCGATATGGATTACTGGATGAGACGCACGCCGGAGGGCGTCGTGGCGCAGGTCGATTTCCGTGCGGATCGCGTTCCGGCACCGGCGGTGCAGGCGCTGGTGGGCGAGATGGTGGCGGCGCTTCGGGCGTATGTCCGAGGGGATACGTCGGTGGTGACCTCGCCGGTGCCTGATCTGTTCGTCGCTGCACCGGGCAAACCCAAAGGGTTATTATCCAGGCTGTTTTCCTGATCTCCGGGTTACTGGACGCGCGATGCTCGAGCCCTTTTTCCTCGCTGGTGATGGTCCGGACCTGCTTCTGACCTACCATCCCCCGGGGGGCGATGTTTCCGATGAAATCACACTGATTTGTGCGCCATTTTTCGGTGAGTATCACCGTACGCACCTCGCACTGCGGGAGTTGGCTATTTCGCTCTCGGCCGCCGGACAGCACGTGATTCGATTTGATTATCGCGGGTGTGGCGATGCATTCGGACAGGTGCATAGCCTCGGTGACTGGCAAGCCGATCTGCATCGGGCTATTGCAGAAGCAAGGGCTATTTCAGGCTGTCACGTCATCAACGTAGTTGCCGTACGCGCGGCGACGCTCCTGTTGCCCGTTCATCTCGATGAGGTCTCACGTGTTGTCCTGTGGGATCCGGTCTGGCAAGGCCAACCCTATTTGACCGGGTATCTTGATTTGCGCGACCGCTCAGTTTTTCGTAACCGCTGGCTCACACGTGCGGCGCGCGCCAGCATAAAGGATGAGCTGTTTGGATTTCCGCTGCCTGCCGCCCTGTCACGTGATATCCACGCTGCCGATGTACGGGAGGCGTTTGCCTGCTCGAATCTGCCGGTCACCAGCGTCGTCACCCGTTCGGATGGAGGCGCGCCACCCGGCGTGACGAAACGGCGTGTCACGTTTGCGTGTAATTGGTTGACCCGCTCCGACGATGTCTTGTTGCCGAGGCCGGTCCTTGAGGAATTGCACGAATGCGTGCTGAACCGGTAGAGGAAATCCTGCAGGCCGGGAACGGTGGGCGGCTTTTTGCGGTCTTGTCCACGCCGCGGACCGGCATGCACTCGGGGCCCGTGTTTGTCTTCTTCAATGCCGGACTGGTCAATCGCACTGGACCTTCCCGGATGAGTGTTCGACTCTGCCGCGCGCTGGCCGCCAGTGGTTATCCGTGTATCCGCTTTGATCTCACCGGCAAGGGGGATACCCCGGCTGCACCCGGTGAGGACTATCTGGCGACGGTAAAACGCGACTTTGAGGATTTACGCCACGCGATCAAAGAGCGGTTTGGTCAGGTTCAGTACGTCCTGGGCGGTCTTTGCTCGGGTGCGGACAACGTGGTGCGAATGGCCAATGGGTATTCCGATGTTATTGGTATGCTCTTGCTCGATCCGATGTGTTACCCCGATAAACGCTTTCCGTGGCATGCGCTGGTGGATCGATATGTGAACTGGCGACAGTACATTGGAAAGCTGCGGGCGTTGGCGATTCCACGCCAGACGCGCCATCGTCCCGGCCAGACGGAGGACGATAACCCTCTGAGCCTGAGGGTGTTGCCATCTGCGCGTGAGACCAGTGAGGCGGTGGGGGCGGTTCACGAACGAGGAGGGTCTACGCTGGCGATTTTTACAGCGTACGCCCAGACCTACTACAAGCACTCCCGGCAGTTCACCCTGACAACGGTGCCGCATGCATTCGATGCGGCATCGGAAGAGCTGTGGTGGCGCGACGTCGAGCACACCTACAAGGCGCTGCCTCAGCTTGAACGGCTCGAGCAGAAGGTGGTGGATTGGGCGGCGTTGTTTTCTACCTGAGAACGGTTATTAAGCTGTCAGGATGACCGGGCCGGATCAGACGTTTGTCGTGCTCCGTCGCTTTCTGTGAATCTGAGCGAGCAGGAACCCGGTTTGTAGAACCACGTCGTCTTTTGCGGCCACGATGTCCGCATGCGCGGGCGTAACGGATTCATCGCCCTTGATCAGTGCCTCAATGTGTCTTGGCGAGACGGCAATCGATTGGACGAGGGACCAGAGCGGTAACCGAAGCAAACGCGCATAGCGCGTCGCCCGCCGCTTTCGATGGGCCATCGACAGGACGATATCCGCGCAGAGAAACAACGCGGCAATGTCGAAGTGACCGGCGATCAGGCTTCTGCCAAGCGTCAGCAGCAGGGCACCCCGCACGCCGTAGTACGCCAGGCGCCGCCAGTGCCATTGCCATCGGCGAGCCGCTTTTTTGATTCGAAGAACCATTTCGCTGCGCACCGTGTGCCCCGGATCGTGGTACTCGCGATCGTCGATACCATGAACGGTCCTGAGCCATTGATTGAACAACGCTAACGCAACCGGGTCCTCGTCGCCCACCTTCGAGAAAAGTGCGCAGGCCGACGCCTGGCTTCCGAGAACCTGACTCAGGCTGTTTGTGAGTGCCTCCGAGGTCGGGGCTTCAAGGAACGGTGCAAGCGACGGTTGTTGCTCGCACAGGTGGCGTCGTACACGCTCGGTCATGTCGCGATCGTCCTTCACTAACGATTTCAGATGGGCAAGCTGATTGAGGAGATGAAGACCGCGATCCTCACGGATATTTTCGATGTAGTTGTCGAGCTCCGGGATACGTTCTTCGTTCTCCTTGATCCAGCCCGCCAATTCACCTGATGTCAGCCCTAAAGGCGTGTGGTTCTCAATCAGTGGGCGTAGGTCGCTGGCATAAACACGCTTCTCGCGTCTGACCAAAGCAGCGAACACAAGACCGAACACACCTGCGCCGTGCAGCAGAATCTTCCACATGGGAACTTGTGCCGCAAAGTCACTAAGAGCAAAAGCCACGCCCAATAAAGCAGCGGTTGCGAGCGCCTGGCTGCTGATCGAATTTAGACCGAGTTGCTCGGCGCGCGCATTCAAACCGTCGCACAGTGCGAGGAACCACCCCGTGTCGTCTTTGTCTGCTTCGTCGGTGTAGGCCTCCATCCAGACAGATACGGCCTCCTCGAAGTGCTGTGCGGCATCACTGTGATTCAGTGCGAGTTCATTGAGCGACGCCAACTTATGCGGGTCTACGTCGGCTAGTACGCTGCGAAGAAGCGGCTCTCCGTACCGCCCCGCCATCTGGTAGCGAATAAATCGGGTATCGGCATCGCTTAGAGCGCCCGCCTGCGCGGCGGCCGAAACGGGCGCGGCAAGCTGCCGGTGCAGTTCATAGCGATCGATGTCCGCGTGATGCGTTGCGGCTGCGGGTGGAAAGGTCTGCATCAGACCCGCCGCAACATCGGGGTGCGTCCAGGCCAGTAACGCAGCGCCGTGCCAGACCAGCGCGTCTCTGGATGGGTCCTCGAGTGCCGTGCGCCGAAACGACTCTTCTGAGAGTGTGCTGATGAGCCGCGCCTGATTGTTGGTTACGCAATGCGCCTGCACCCATTCCCATTCCAGCAGCTGGCGCTCGTAGCCGGGCGGTTGGCGCTCCAGCACATCAAATGCGATGTCGTCGTGAACGTATACGAGCACCGCTTCTGTGGGCGACAGCGTACCGGTTATTTCTTTTGAGACCGGCGCACCGGCGAGCAACGCTTTGACCCACCACTCGGAAACCGCCTCCCGACCGTCCGGCGCAATCAACTCATCGCCAAGGCGCCACAGATCAGTATCTGTCGGATCTGCGTCGACCAGCTTGCGCAGTACATGGAGGGCCTCATCCTTACCGTGCTGATCGAGCCGTTCGCGCACGCGCGTCACCGGCGTCAATGCGTCGGACGGATCAGTCGCTGTTATTACCGCGGTGTCGGGCTCTGGCGTGTCTTCTTCATATGACGGCGGCGTCAGTGCCCCCTCGCGAATGGACTCATAGGCCGTTTGGATCCGTTTGAAGCTCTCCGGATCCGTCTCTGGTCGGAATTTTTTGATTAAGCGGACGTAGGCGCGGCGAATGGTCTTGGCATCCGCATCCCGCTCCACGGCAAGAAGAACAAACGGATCATCGGTCCCGGGTAACTCGTCCCGCATTACCAGCGTTCACCGCCATCGAGGCGTTGGCACACCTCGCTTAGCTGGTTGAACGCTGCTTCAATCGTCTTGGGGGTGCTTGTGCTGAGCGCCGATTCAAACTGGTCGAGGTAGTAACTGATACGTGCGCGATGTTCGCCCGTGGAATCCTGATACAGAAGGTGGGCTCTGGTGAGCAGATCGCGGTAATGCGGTCGCTCGCGCGGATCGGACTTCAGACCCTGCATGCGCTGGGTGGCGCGTTCGATCTCGGTATCGGACAGATCCTCTCGGCCGCGCTTGAAGACGTGCGCGACGGACTCACCGGTCTCAAGGACAGTGGCTTCAACTTCGAGGATGCCGCTCAGGTCGTAGGTAAATCGCACCGAGACCTGTTGGCCCGCGGGCCCCTTCGGAATTCGTTTGACGGTGAATTCGCCGAGCTTCCGATTGGCGCTCGCCTGGCGCAATTCACCTTCATAAACCTCAATCGACAGTTCGGTCTGGTTGTCCTCCAGCGTGGCGAAGACGTCGGAGCGCGACGTCGGGATCACCGTATTGCGCTCGATCACCGGTGAGAAAAGATCGAAAATCCGCCGGCCGCTGATTTCCCGTGACGAGCTGATGCCAAGACTGTGCGAGGCCACGTCGGTGACCACCACATCTTCGAGAGCTTCGTCGCCCGCATGGAGCGCCGCCTGAATTGCCGCGCCGCGAACGACGACAAGGTCTACGTCGCGGTCCATTTTCGGTTCGCGTTGAAACAGGTCTTCGGCAAATTGCCGCACGCACGGCATCCGCGTTCCACCTCCTACCAGAATTACGTCGTCCACTTCATCGGCGTGCATGCGGTTGCCGCGCAGGGCGGTGCGACAGGGCTCGAGCATCGCCGACAGCAATGGTTGGAAGGCCTCGCTCGCCTCCTCAGCAGAAATGTCGACGGTCAGCGGCTCGGCGTCATTGTCCGCCAGATTCAATGTTGCGGAGGGCCATCGGGCCAGCTGTCGCTTCACCAGCTCCGCACGGCGCAGCATCAGGCCGAAGTGTCCGATCGACAAGCTCGATTCCGGAATGCCCGCCTTATCGAGACCGAGCGTCAGCAGCGCTCGCGTGAAGTCCTCCCCGCCGAGTTGGCTCTTGCCCGCCACGCTTTTGACCTCGAGCAGTCCGTCAAAATACTCCATGACACAAACGTCAAAGGTACCGCCGCCAAGATCGAGAACCACGAACCGCAGTTCGTCCGGCGACTCATTGAGGCCGTAGGCAATTGCTGCGGCCGTGGGCTCATTGACGATGCGCTCGACGGAGAGCCCGGCGATCTGGCCCGCCTGCAGGGTCGCCCGACGCTGCGCTTCATTAAAATAGGCGGGTACGGTGATGACACAACGTTGAACCGGTTCGCCGAAGGTACGTTCGGCATCGCGCCGCAGGCTGTCGAGGATATAGGCCGACAGCTCAATCGGGGTGAAGCTGCGGTCACCCATCGAAAAGCTCGCGCCGTCCACTCCGATGCTGCGCTTGAACAAAGCCGCGCCACACGCGGGGTCGCTGGCCAGAAGATCCTTCGCGATCCGTCCGGTCACGACGTTCTTTGTGCGCGGATCGACCGCAACCACCGATGGCGTCAACACATCATCCAGCTCATTGCGGATGAACCGTACGGTTCCCTGATCAAACCACGCGGCGGCGCTCATCGTAGTGCCGAGATCGATTCCGATAATAGGTGAGTTGGAATTCGTCACCGCGCGCGCTCTACTGCACCAGTGCGCGCCCGATGCGCTCGGCGAGCACGATCATGCTGTGTACACCGCCATAGGCAAACATGTTCTCGATCGTCCGGCTTGTTTCCACGCGGCAGTCGCCGAGGCAGAGAAGGGCATCCGCACTGAGTCCGACGGCTTCGGCCGGGGAGGCGCGCCGTTCTCCAAATTTGTTGATGTCGATGTCGGTCACGTTGCGAAGACCCAGCTCAGAAAGCACATAGCCATTCACGCTATGCGGCGAGAAGTAGGTCGCTTCGTCGTCCGCGATGCGCTGGAGTAACGCCACCGAGACCGGCTCGCGCCCGAATCGGGTCGCAATGGCCACACGCTGATCCGCGAGGGTCTGATCCAGCTCAGCCAAAAGCTCATTTGCTCTGGATTGAACCTGAAACACGTTGGCGAGTTGCCCAAGACGCTTGCGCGCGGTCGTCCCGTTGTTTTTAAAGCGGGGGCTGAAATTTTGATAGAACAGCACGCGGGTAACGCGCGACAGCGGCCGCGCCAGCGTCCGCTGATCGGTCCCGACGATGATCAAGTCGGGTTTGAGCGCGCGAATGCGTTCCAGCGAAGGCGCGACCCGCAAACCGATATCCTCGATGCTGTTATCGAGCGTCTCAAACGGCATCACGGCCCGGTAGTCTGCAAGTTCCGGGGCGCCAACGGGCGTGATGCCAAGCGCAATCAACTGTTCGAGCAGCGTCCAGTCAGTCACGACGACCCGGCTGGGCGGTTCACTGAAATAGTGCTTGCCGAACGAGTCGATGGTCTCGTAACGGGTCTCGGCCAGAACGCCCTCGCTGGCCAACAGACACCACAGCCCGAGCCAAACGCCGGCAAAACCGCGCGCCATCGTCAGTGCGCTGCGGCGTCTTGTTGCACCCTGAGACGCTTGAGAATGTGCAGGGCCGACAAACCGATCAGCATGACGCCGCTGACCACGTAGAGCGGAATGGCAAAATCGCCGGTGACCGACTCGAGGTTGCCGAAGATAATCGGCGAGAGGATCTGTGCGATGCAGTAGCCCAGCGTCAGCTGCGCCATGACCTGCGTGGCGCGCGTGCCGTAAAGGCGACCCACGGTGCTGAGCGTGAGCGACACGATGCCGATGAACGTGATCCCGAACAGAATGCTGGCGGTGATGGTGGTCACAATATTGATCTGCGACGCGAGCACCACGTTGCCGACAATATTCAGCACAAACGCCACCCGCAGTGCGTCCAGATTGCCGATGCGGCGTGCCACGCGATCCCAGATCACCGGCGCGAGCACAACCGACACGCCGACGACCATCCACATGCGCGTGCCGAGGCCCTCAAGCGGCTGGTTCTCAACGATCAGTGACGTAAAGGTCACGTTCAATGTGTTGCTGAACCCGGCGCAGAAGTACGCGATCTGCAGCAAGTAAAGCCAATTGTTCGAGGGCGGCTCAACTTTCTTTAGCATCTCACCCGCGCGCGCCATTTCGATTTCCTTTTCCGGCGGGAGCGGAAGCATGAAGAAGGCGGGCAAAAAGAACAGGAATCCGACCACCGCCAGAGCGAGCCACTGGAGCCGCCAGTGCAAATCGAACCACGTGCCCAGTCCGGTGAGTTCCACCACCAGCGCGCACGTGATGATGCCGAAGCCGATCCCGGTAAAGTGGGACCCGAGTTCTGCGTCGTGGTTGTTGTGATGCAGCCAGTTCATCACAAGCCCGGTGCCCAGCATGAAGACCACAGCCGTACTGATGCCGGCAATGAAGCGGCTGGCGTACCAGACCAGACTGTTCTCGTGCGCCGCCATCATGACGGTGGCCAGCAGCGCCACGATCAGCGCGTAGCGGTACATGAAATCCTTGGTTCGAAGATCGGTGACCAGCCACACGACAAACAATCCGGTCAGATACCCGATGTAATTCCAGCCAGCGAGCCAGCCCGCCTGACCGTCCGTCATGGGGGTCTGGCCGATCATGATGGGGATCATCGGGGTAAAGGCGTAGCGGGCGATCCCCATGCCGAGAATCAGCGAGCACACGCCCGCAAACAAGACCGATGTGCGACCTGGCTTGAACATAATCGAGAGTGTACCCGTTTAGAGCAGGCTTCGAACCCGAGCCAGCAGTTCGTTGGCGGTGGTGCTGTGGCGCATTGCGGCCACGAGCGTTCCAGACTGATCGATGACGTAGTAGCGCGATGTGTGCTCGAACACATATTCGACCTCGCCATCATCCGGCACGGCCTTGAAGTAGGCCCCGTACTGGTCGGCGACGGCTCTGATGTCGGCGTCGGAACCGCCAAGACCGATAATCGACGGGTGGTAGTAGGTGCCGAATTCGTCCAGCGCGTCCGGATCGTCGCGAGCTGGATCGATGGTCACGAGCAGTGGTTGAACCTGACTGAGTTCGTCGGCGTCGAGGCGCTTCAGGGTTTGTCGGTAGATGCCCATGGACGTGGGGCACACCTCGGGGCAATTCAGGAAACCGAAATACAGCAGCACGACCTGACCGCGGAAATCGGACAAGGAAACCGGCCCGTCTGCGCTGGTCAGCGTGAAGTCGCCGCCCAGCGGCGCCGCCGCATAATCCTTGAACAGGCCGCGGTCGGTGGTCAGGAGCATGGCGCCAACGAGCACCAGAATCAGCGCGACGCCGGCCGCGATGACCAGCCGGACGCCGCTTACGGGAACATCCTGTGCGTCGGACGCGGCCACCGCGCTAATGGCCCAATAGCATGTTGTGATTAAGGTGGTTCATGATCCAGATGGAGCCGATGATCAGAATCGCCACCAGTACAACCACAAACACGGCGGACATCACGTTCCATGACTGTTCCGACGACGTGTTCATGTGCAGGAAGAAAATCAGCTGAACCAGCACTTGCGCGACGGCGCACACCAAAATTATGGCGACGGTCATCGGCCGGTTCAGCCCGGACGTCATGACGATGCCAAACGGAATGGCGGTCAACAGCAGCGAGAGCATCAGGCCGTTGACATACTCGCGAACGCTGCCATGTGCCGCGCCGCCGGCGGATTGGTGAGCCATCAGAGCACCCCCATCAGATAAACCACGCTGAATACACAGATCCAGATAATGTCGAGGAAGTGCCAGAACAGACTCAGGCACATCAGGCGCGTCCGGTTTTCGGTGGTGAGTCCTTCCCGATGCAAACGAATTGCGAGGAAGATCAACCACACCATGCCGCCGAAGACGTGCAGACCGTGCGTGCCGATCAGCCCGTAAAAGGCCGACCACGCACCGCTGGTCCACGGTGCGGCCCCCTCGTGCGTGAAGTGCACAAACTCGTTGAGCTCCATAGCGAGGAATCCGGCCCCAAGCAAGCCTGTGGCACCAAGCCAGGTGAACAACCCGCGGCGATCTTCCGCGTTCGCGCAGAGTATCGCCATGCCGAACGTAAAACTGCTGAACAGGAGAAGTGCCGTTTCCATCAGCACGTAGTCGAGCTCGAACAGCTCCTTGGCTGTGATCTGCCCGGCGAACTCCTGACCGATTACCGCATAGACGGCAAACAGAACGGCGAACAGAATGCAGTCGCTGAGGATGTAGACCCAGAAACCGAAGACGGTATCGCCGGCGTAGTCGTGGTGGTGCTCGTCCGCCACGACACCCGTGTAGCCTTCAGGGATGGGTTCTGCCACATATTCCATGGGTTGGTGCTCGCTCTACAGACTGATCGCCAGACCTTCGTCGGACGTCTCGTACTCGTCCTCGATCTCGGGCTGGTTGCGTGACCGGCGTACATTCCGACGGTGCTTGGCTTCGAGTCGTTCGATCGTCTCGACGTCCACGTAGTAGCCGTTGCCCTTGGTCAGGTTGTAGTACATGAACGATGCGAGCATGCCGACGAAGCCGACAATGGCGGCCCACCAGATGTGCCAGACCATCGCCATGCCAAGTACGAAGCTGAAGCCGGAAATGACCACACCTGCCCACGTGTTATCGGGCATATGAATCGGTGCGTAAGAATCCGGCTTCTTGTAGGCGAGTCCGTGTTCCTTCATGTCCCACCAGTGGTCGCGATCGCGGGCCTCCGGCAATTTGGCGAAGTTGTAAAACGGCGGTGGCGAGGACATCGACCACTCCAGAGTGCGGCCGTCCCACGGGTCTCCGGTGTAGTCCCGATTGCGCTTCTGGTCGCGAATACTGGCGAACAGCTGATAGAACTGAACGAGAATGCCGAACAGGATGATGATGGCGCCGAAGCCCGCCACAAGCAGCCACGTGTTCCAGACGGGGTTCTCGTAGTAGTTCAGGCGTCGTGTCATGCCCATGAACCCGAGCACGTAGAGCGGCATAAACGCGAAGAAGAACCCGACGGTCCAGAGTCCGCACGCCAGCTTGCCGAGCTTCTCATCCAGCTTGAAGCCGGTCGCTTTGGGCCACCAGTACGCGATTCCGGCAAAGTAGCCGAACAGCGAACCGCCGATGATGACGTTGTGGAAGTGCGCCACCAGGAACAGGCTGTTGTGGAATACGTAGTTGATAGCCGGGATGGCCAGCATCACGCCGGTCATGCCACCAATTGCAAACGTAATGAAGAACGCGACGGTCCACCACATCGGTGAAGAGTATTCGACGCGCCCCTTGTACATGGTGAATAGCCAATTAAATAGCTTCACGCCCGTGGGTATCGAAATCACCATCGTGGCGATGCCGAAGAACGCGTTGACGTTGGCGCCGGCACCCATCGTGAAGAAGTGGTGCAGCCACACCATGAACGACAACAGCATGATCGCCGCGGTCGCGTAGACCAGTGAGCTGTAGCCAAACAGCCGTTTGCGCGAGAACGTCGCCGTCACCTCGGAGAAGATGCCGAATGCCGGCAGGATCAGAATGTACACCTCGGGGTGGCCCCACGCCCAGATGAGGTTCACGTACATCATCTGATTGCCGCCCATGTCCCCGGTGGAAATGTTTTTTGATAATACTTCAATTTGGTTTTTATCATCCAATTTAAATCAATATTGATCCTAG
>JBCCMA010000024.1:0-28535 GCA_039026595.1 Pseudomonadota bacterium | reverse complement strand
TGACTTCACGATAGATAACTTGCGGCTGCGAGACATGAAACTCATATCCCTCACGGCGCATGTTTTCAATCAAGGACGGCTGGGCGCTGATCGTCGGCACGCTCGCCGCCAGTTTCTTCACGTGAGGCAATAACACCGTGTCCCCTGAATCCGTGATGTCATTAGGCCAGCAGGCATTGACGCTCACCGTCATGATCGCTGCGCCAATGCTTCTGTCCGCACTTGCGATCGGCCTTTTGATCGGCATGATTCAGGCCGCCACGCAGATCAACGAAATGACGCTGAGCTTTATTCCGAAGCTGCTGGTGCTCGCAGTGGCCGTTGCGACCGGCGGCTCGTGGATGATGCGTACGATGCTGAGCTTTACCGAGCAACTGTATCGGTCCATTCCCGATTTGATTGGCTGACCGCCATGACGGTATCGATCAGCGTGCTGGAGCAGGCGTTCACGCTGTACTTCTGGCCATTTGTGCGCATCGGCGCGCTGCTGATGGTCGCGCCGGTGTTCAGCGCATCGATGGTTTCGGCGCGCGTACGCATCCTCATTGCGCTGGCCCTTACGGTTATCGTCGCACCGCTGCTGACTCTGCCCGCCGAGGCGCCATCGCCCTTGTCCGTAGCCGGTGCGCTCGTGACGTTTGAACAGATCATTGTCGGCGTGGCCATGGGTCTGGCGATTCAGGTCGTTTTTGACGCACTGATCCTCGCGGGACAAGCCACCGCGATGAGCATGGGGCTTGGCTTTGCAGTGGCAATCGATCCGCAGCGCGGGGTCAACGTGCCGGTGGTCAGCCAGTACTTCGTTATGCTCGCAACGCTTGTGTTTCTGTCGCTCAACGGGCATCTCCTGATCATCGAGACCCTGTTCAAGAGTTTCGACACCATGCCGATCGGGTCGGGCGGCCCGGCACGGGAGGGCCTGTGGGACCTCGTCAGTTTCGGGAGCACGCTCTTCGATGGCGCCGTGCGAATTGCGCTGCCGGCAATGATTTCGCTTTTGATCGTCAATATGTCGTTCGGTGTCATCAGCCGAGCCGCGCCAACCCTGAATCTGTTTGCGGTTGGCTTTCCCATCACGATGACGCTGGGTTTTCTGATCATGGCCAACACGCTCCCGGGTTCGGTGGACGTGTTTGTTGATCTCCTGAACAACGCCTTTGGACACGCCTCGTCCATGCTCGGCAGGCCGGTGACGCCGTGAGCGAGACAGGACAGGAAAAAACAGAACAGCCCACACCCAAACGCCTCGCTGATGCGCGTCGAAAGGGACAGATACCTCGCTCGCGCGAACTGACCGCTGCTGGCGTGACCATCATTGCCGCGATGGCCCTGTGGATACTTGGCCCGGGCATTACCGCGGGCCTGAGCGATGTCATGACCGAGACGCTCACGCCGGAGCGCGCCGTGTTGTTTGATTCCCAGCGGCTGCTTCCTGTATTTGCCGCCGCGTTAAAGCGAGCACTGGTGGGACTCGCGCCGTTCCTTATCCTGGTCGCCGTCGTCGCAGTCTGCGCGCCGGCGCTGCTCGGTGGTTGGGCATTCTCTCTTCAGGCGCTCGCCCCCAAACTCGACAAGCTCAACCCGATCAAGGGTCTCAAGCGTGTTTTCGGTCCCAACGGTCTGATGGAACTGGGCAAAGCGCTGGCCAAGTTTGGTCTGGTTGGCGCGGTGGCGGTCGCAATGCTGCGGGTACTCTCTGATGATCTGATGGCACTGAGTGGGCAACCACTACCCACCTCACTGGCCGAGTCCGCGCATCTGATCTTGCTGGCCCTTCTGGTAGTCAGCGCGCCGCTTCTGATCATCGCCGCCGTCGATGCACCGTTCCAGCTTTTCCAGCACAACAAGCAGTTGCGAATGACACGTCAGGAAGTCAAGGACGAGTCGAAAGAGACCGACGGAAATCCGGAAGTGAAAGGACGCGTACGCGCGCTGCAACAGGAGCAAGCCAATCGCCGCATGATGGACGAAGTGCCCAAGGCCGATGTGGTGATCACAAACCCAACGCATTACGCGGTCGCGCTGCGCTACGACCCGGCCACCATGTCGGCACCGCGCGTGGTCGCCAAAGGCACCGACGAGCTGGCCGCGCGCATCCGCGAGCGGGCAGGGGAGCACGGCATTCCGATGATGCGCGCCCCACCGCTCGCGCGCGCAATCTACAAGACCACACGTTTGAACGACGACATTCCGGTTCGGCTCTACAACGCCGTGGCACAGGTTCTGACGTGGGTATTCCAGCTGCGACGCGCCGATGAGCTCGGCGCGCTGCGCCCGGAACCGCCCGAAATTGACTTCACCGAGAACGATTAGACAGGAGCCTTTGAATCGCGATGGACCGCACAAAACTTCTTGCCCGACTACCCAGCCTGAACGGACTGGGCGCCCCCGTCATGCTGATGATGCTCATGGCGATGGTGATTCTGCCGTTGCCCACGATGGCGCTGGACGCCCTGTTCAGTTTTAACATCGCGCTGTCGTTGATCATCGTTCTTGCAGTCATTTACGTCGGGCGGCCACTTGAGCTGTCGGTATTTCCAACCGTCCTCCTGTTCGTCACGCTGCTGCGGCTGGCGTTAAACGTCGCCTCCACGCGAGTGGTACTGCTCGAGGGACACACCGGGAGCGGCGCCGCCGGCAAAGTAATCGAAGCGTTTGGCGAGTTTGTCGTCGGGGGCAATTACGCCGTCGGCCTCGTCGTCTTCGCCATTCTGGTGATCATCAACTTTGTGGTTGTGACAAAGGGCGCCGGTCGCATATCCGAGGTCAGCGCGCGCTTCACCCTCGACGCCATGCCCGGCAAGCAAATGGCGATCGATGCCGATCTGAATGCGGGCGTATTGACGCAGGAAGAGGCCAAGCAACGGCGGCAGGATGTACGTGACGAAGCGGACTTCTACGGCTCGATGGACGGCGCCAGTAAATTTGTCCGGGGCGACGCGATCGCCGGCATTCTCATTCTGTTCATCAATATTCTCGGCGGTATGGCGGTCGGCGCGCTCCAGCACGGTTTGTCGCTTGGCGATGCCGTTCGCAACTACACGCTCCTGACGATCGGGGATGGCCTTGTGGCCCAGATTCCGTCGCTGTTGTTGTCGTCGGCCGTTGCCGTCATCGTCACGCGGGTCTCCACGGCGTCGGATCTCGGGGAGCAAATCGTCGGGCAGGTCTTCGGCCACGGTCAGGTCCTGTTTGTGACGGCGGGCATCCTGACCATTCTCGGTCTGATTCCCGGCATGCCCAATCTCGCTTTTCTGACGCTTGCGGCCGCGTGCGCGGGCGGCGCGCTCATGCTGCGCAAACGCACCGAGCAATCGGTCGAAGAGGCGCCCGCCGAGCAACCGAAGCCAAGCGCGCCGTCCGAGCTTGGCTGGGACGACATTCCCCAGCTCGACAACATCGCGTTGGAGGTTGGTTACCGCCTGATTCCGCTGGTTGATCGCAAGCACGGCAGCGAGTTGCTCAATCGAATAAAGGGAGTACGCAAGAAAGTCTCGCAGCAGGTCGGCTTCCTGATTCCCACCGTGCATGTTCGGGACAATCTCGAGCTCGCGCCCAACGCCTACCGCATTGTGCTGCTTGGCGTGCCCTCTGCAGAGGCGCAGGTCCACATCGATCGTGAGCTGGCGATTGATCCCGGCCAGGTCTACGGCGAGATATCCGGTATCGAGACCAAGGATCCCGCCTTTGGCCTGGACGCCGTGTGGATCGAGCCGGCCAATCGCGACCACGCCCAGACTCTGGGATATACCGTGGTCGACACGAGCACAGTCATCGCGACCCACATGAGCCAGCTCATGCAATCACAGGCGCATGAGTTGTTCGGTCATGAGGAAGCGCAGAGGCTTCTGGATCGCCTCGGGCAACACGCGCCCAAACTGGTCGAGGAACTGGTACCAAAACTGCTGCCGATGAGCGTGGTGGTGAAAGTGCTGCAAGCGCTTCTGATCGAGAAGATCCCGCTCAGCAACATCCGAAAGATCGTCGAAGCGCTGGCGGCGCATGCCCCTCACAGTCAAGATCCCGACACGCTTGTCCAGCAGGTCCGGATTGCACTCGGACGATCGATCGTCCAGCAAATCAGTGGTTTAGAGCGTGAGCTCCCGGTACTGACACTTGAGCCGCAACTGGCACAGTTGTTGCAAAACGCTCAACAAGCGGCCGTGGACGGCTCCGCTCCCGGGTTTGAGCCGGGACTGGTGGAGCGCGTGCACGGTGCTTTGGGCGAAGCAGCACGACGACAGGAAGCTGCCGGCGAAACCCCCGTACTTTTGGTCGACCCCACGCTCAGGCAGTGGTTCGCGCGATTGGCACGGTCGTCGATGCCCAGTCTGAACGTACTGGCCTTCAATGAAGTGCCGGACGACAAGGCCATCAGGATGGTCGCAACCGTCGGTTAGGACATGGAATGAAAATTAAACGATTTGTGGCAAAGACGATGCGCCAGGCGCTCCGGCAGGTCCGCGAGGAGCAGGGGCCCGAAGCCGTTATCCTTTCAAACCGCTCGCTGCCGGAGGGGGTCGAGGTCGTAGCGGCGGTCGACTATGACGAATCCCTGATGGCGAAGTCGACGACGGAATCTGCGCCAGAATCCGCATCGCCGACCGCGCCGGCCGCACCGACGGCAGGGAAGTCGAGCGACGCCGTCGTGCCATCCGGCCCCGCCTTTGAACGCGCGTTGTCCAATGTCGCGCGACCGCCAATCGGAGGCGCCAACGGCGTGTTGGATCTTGCGAACGACCCGACCGTGATGCGCTTGAAGAGCGATATCGAATCGGTTCGTACGCTTCTGGAAACCCAGCTCGCCACACTGGCTCTGCGCGACGCAGGGCGTGCCAACGCCATGCACGTTGCCCGCCTGCGCCGTCTGGCGGACATCGGAATCGATGCGGACATCGCCGATGGACTGCTCGCCAGACACGAGGAGGGCAACAACCAGGCCGGGCTGGCCGATACATGCATGAACGTGCTCACCAAAGCGCTGCCGATCCTCACGCACGATCCCTGCGACGAGGGCGGTGTCTTCGCGGTGGTCGGACCAACCGGCGTGGGAAAGACCACCAGTATCGCCAAGCTGGCGGCACGCTGTGCCCTTCAGCACGGTCGGGATTCGCTGGCGTTGATCAGCACCGACACCTACCGCATCGGCGCACAGGAGCAGTTAGCCACCTTCGCCCGCATTCTGGATGTGCCCGTTCATCTGGCCCGGGATCGGGACGAGCTCGACGACGTGCTCGGACGATTGCAGGACCGACGACTGGTTCTGATTGATACCGCAGGCGTCGGACAGCGTGACGCCAAGCTTACTGCGACGCTCGCCATTGCCAGCACGTCGAGGCATCGGATCAAGCGCCTGCTGGCCGTGCCGGCCAACGTGCAACGTGACAGTCAGGACGAAGTCATTCGCCGTTTCAATGCAAGCCCACTGCACGCCCTGATAGTGACCAAACTTGATGAGGCCGCGAGCTTCGGGGCCACGTTTTCCAACGTGCTGCGGCACGACGTCCCGGTGGCCTACATCACGGACGGTCAGCGTGTCCCCGAGGACCTGCACTCCGCAGGCGACAAAGCCACCTGGTGGGTCCGAGAGGCCGACCGTCGGCGCGACCGTACGGGCCGCCGCAGCAATGAACGCGCCATGGCGCATCAGTTTTCAGAGGTGATTCACCATGCACATGCATAACCTTGGCATTCATCAAGCCGACGGCCTCCGGCGGGCCGATACCGAAGGCCCGGTGCGTGTTATCGCCGTGACCGGCGGCAAGGGTGGCGTTGGAAAAACCACCGTATCGGTCAATCTCGCCATGGCGCTGAGTCGACAGGGTCGACGCGTGATGCTGCTGGATGCCGATCTCGGACTCGCTAACGTTGACGTTCTGCTCGGCCTCAAGACGGAGCGAAACCTCTCCCATGTGATCTCGGGCCAGTGCTCGCTGGATGAAATCGTGCTCGACGGCCCGTGTGGGGTGAAGGTTCTCCCGGCGTCCTCCGGCGTGACCTCGCTCGCCGATATCACCACCGAGCAGAGCAGTGGGTTGATCTGGGCATTCGGAGAAATGCGCACGCCGATCGATGACCTCGTCATCGACACGGCCGCCGGTATCGCTGACAACGTCATCCGCTTCAGCGCCGCTGCGCAAGATATTGTCGTCGTGGTCAACGACGAGCCCGCGTCCATTACAGACGCCTACGCTCTGATCAAGATCCTCAGCCGGGATCACCGGATCAATCGCTTTCAGATCCTTGCCAACAAGACCAGCAGTCTCGCCGAGGCACGCCGCCTGTACGACAAGCTTGCAAAGGTCACGGCAAGATTTCTTGAAGTTCATCTGAACTTCATGGGCCATATTCCGCGCGACAGCTCGATCAAAAAAGCGATCGCGCGGCAGTGCGGCGTTGTCGAGCACTACCCGCAGAGCCGCGCTGCGAAGGCCTTTGAGGACATGGCCAAACAAACGGAACGCTGGCCACAGGTCAGCGGCTCACGGGGTTGTATTGAGTTCTTTGCCGAACGCCTGGTCCATGGGGGCGCAGCGTGAGTGAGGCCAGCGCCGCCTACGCGGCCACCGCCGCCGGTGACGTATCCATCGATGCGCTGGTGCACAAGCACGCCACGCTGGTTAAGCGGATTGCCTATCATTTGGTGAATCGCCTTGCCGGCAATGTGGATGTGGACGATTTGATTCAGGCGGGCATGATCGGGCTGCTGGAGGCGGCGGGAAACTACGAGCCCGCAAAAGGGGCCAATTTTGAGACCTTTGCCGGAATTCGAATTCGCGGCGCCATGCTCGACGAAGTTCGGCGCTCAGACTGGACACCCCGATCCGTTCATCAGAAATTGCGCCGTGTCACCGAAGCCACGCGGGTTGTCGAGGCGCGCGAGGGACGCGATGCACGCGACGCCGACGTTGCCGGCGAACTGGGTTTGACCCTCGACGAGTACCACAAGGTTTTGCGCGATGCGACGAGCGCCCGACTGTTCAGTCTGGAACAGTCGCAGGAGGAGGGGAGTTTCATCCAGCCAACGGGGGAGATCGCCCCGTCACCGTATGCGGCCACCAGCAAGTCAGCGTTTCGCAATGACCTGGCCAAAGCCGTTGCCAAGTTGCCGGAGCGCGAGGCGCTCTTGCTGTCTTTGTACTACGTGGATGAACTCAATCTGAAGGAAATTGGCGAAATCCTCGGGGTCAGCGAATCGCGCGCCTCACAAATCCACAGCAAAGCCGTTGTGCGACTTCGCGCCCGTCTCACTGACTGGATTGAGTGACATGGGCCCACGCATTGGTCGGATTACCCCCGCAACGCCCGTCAAGCCTCCGCGACGCCCGGTATCAGAGCAGGACCGACCGGCACCCGAGGAGTCAACGACCGAAGGCGAGGAAGGGAAGAAGCAAACCCGTGATACGGACGGTGGTTCGTTCTTTATCGATGAGAAGTTGTGATGTATTTGCATACTGTTTTTGAACTGGCGTTGGTTCTCGCCTGCGTGGCGATGATGGTCCAGCGCCATCGTGATCATCGCCAGTCAACGGCCAACGAGGCCCATTTGGCTCAGCTCGAAGGCATCGTCCACCGTCTGGCGCGGGAGCAGCGCGACGCCGACCGGACAATCGCCGAACACATCGCGGCGCTTCGGCGCGTCGATGCCCGCACGGACGCGCTCGAGAGCCGGGCAGGCGGTGCACCGCGTATCGAGAGTGCTCGGCGGATTGCCCGCGAAGGACGGGCGACGCAGGACCTGTTGAAAGAGCTCGGTTTGAGTGCAACGGAAGCATCGCTGCTATTACGTCTGAATCAGGACACCGTGCCGGACACGGTCTCAAAGGATGCTACCGTCAACGAGGACACGCCGGCGGACTCAAGAGGCGGGTTCAGTGATCAGGCCGCACAACTCGCGCGGCTTATCGCCAATCGCAAATGCGGTTCAGGTAAGGATCAGACCGCGCCGTCCGGGCCCGTGCCAAAACCCACTTTCGACGCTGAATCGTTGGCCTTTTCAGCGGCCTCCCTGGCTTCGAGACGCTGACGGGCATCTCGCCGATCCTCGATTTCTCTTTGCAACGAGCGACGTGCGAGCGCTTCGCGGTAACGGTCAAGAATGTGCAGGAAGTTCACACCGATCACGTGCGTAAATCCGTCGTCCGGGTTGTCAATGGGGGTTACGCGGACAATTTCACCGTATGCCGTGACGTGGAAATAATCAGGTAAGACCACCATCCGCAGGCGGATGCGGCTGTCCAGAGGCAGTGCTTCGCGTGCCGTAAACGCGATACCGGACGAACTTAGCGAGCAGTCGCACACATCCCGCGACTGAAGCTCAAGATCCTGCTTGCCGCTTGCCGGAATCATACTCGCCAGTGTGTTGACCTTGCTATTGAGCAGGTCGAGACAACGGATAATCTCGCCGTGACGGTTCGACAGCATGCTCAACGCGCTCTGCAACTCCATCTCCAGACGCCTCAGCGTCGTGGTGGCGCTCAACTCGGTCGGATCAACCACCTGCATCTTGGCCGCCGCGCCCCGCACCTCCGCGTCGGACACCAATTCGTAGTCCACGAGAATTTGGTCCTGCACACGAAAATGTCGGCGTCGTTCAGATCCGGATGTCGTCATGATGATTGTGTCTCGTCGATAGGTTCCATGGCAGCGGCATCGTCAGTTGATCCCGCGTCATCGCCGTTCGCCTCGTCGCCCGCCAGCGGGTCGGCCTCAGACGTGCGAACGATCGTGACCTGCACCCGGCGGTTTCGCGCCCGATTGTCTGACGAATCATTGTCCACAAGCGGATCAGTGTCGGCCAACCCGGTCACAACCATGCGAACTGGTGGCACATTTCCAGAGAACATAAGTCGATGCGCGACCGACACGGCGCGCGCTGCGGACAGTTCCCAGTTCGACCGGTAGCGCGATGTCCGAATAGGCACATTGTCGGTATGGCCGGTCACCTGCACCACGCCGTCCATCCACAGCACCTGTTCCGCCACGGTATCGAGTGTCGGCAAAATGGAGTCGCGTAGCTTGTCGCTGCCCGACGGAAACGAGCCGTGCTCATGGATGTTGACAATAATCCGCGCTCCGTCGCGGCTCACTGTGACGATGCCCTTGCCAATTTCATCCTTGAGTTTTTTTCGCAATCGCTCGAGATCCCGTTCCACCTGCTGATCTACGCGCGTGGTCTTCTCGAGGTATGCCAGGGTGTTGCGCGAACTGTCGACCGTAAACTGTCGGACTTCGTTGATATTGGTCGGCACCGGCTTACCGGGACTGAATTCCTTGGTGATCACACTGGTGCCTTTCGGGATGAAGTCCGCCTTGGTGTCGGCTTGAACACCGAAAGCGTTCTTCATCGAGCCCGACAGTTGCTTGAATTTCTGTGCATCCATTTCCGAAAAGGCGAGCAGAAGCACAAAAAAGCACATTAACAGGGACATCAGATCGGCGAACGTCATCACCCATGCAGGTACGCCGGGGTCCTCTGGCCCGTCATCGGACATCAGGCGGCTTCCTCATCTGACGCTCTCTGCGACGACGGCAGATAGTTCTGCAGCAGGCTCTCAATCACACGCGGATTCTGCCCACCCTGGATGCCCATCAGCGCGTCGATGACCATGGAACGGATACGTTTTTCGTCAGCGCTACGCAGAGCAAGCTTGTCTGCCACCGGCAGCGCGATCACGTTGGCCAAGACAGCGCCGTACAACGTGGTAAGCAGAGCCACAGCCATAGCCGGGCCAATTTGTTTGGGATCGTCCATTGACGAGAGCATCTGCACCAGGCCGATCAGGGTCCCGATCATGCCCATGGCCGGCCCCACATCACCGATCGCCTTGAAAATCGCCTGCCCGGTGTTGTGTCGCTGCACGGTCAGGCTCACGTCGTCGTGCAGCATCTTGGACACCACCTCAGGCTCGTGACCGTCGATCAGCAGGTTAATGCCTTTCTTCATGAATGGATCCGGCACCTCCGCTTCTTCGAGCGCGAGAATGCCGGATTGCCGTGCCGCCTTAGCCAGTTCGACCGCGTTTTCGATGATCTCGTCAGGCTCACGTATTTTGTTGGTAAACGCATGGACGGCGATCTTCGCCGCGCTCAGAAACTGCCCGAGACTGAATTTGATCATGGTAACCAGAAGCGTTCCGACGAACACAACGATCAGCGACGGCACGTTGATGAACGTGCTTGCGGAGCCGCCAATAATGATGGTTACGGCGACCGTGGCGATCGCACCAACAAGGCCAATTAGGGTTGCAAGATCCAAGCTCCACCTCGGTTTGAAGTGGCGAGGCGCACGCGCGCCCGCCGTTTGACGTCACCGCTTGTAGCGGCGCAACGGCGATTCTCTTTAACCGAGTGGTTATGGAAAGTGGGAGGAGGTTTGAATCCGGCTCAGGTCAGCCTCGAGACATTGTCAAAGGCCGCGTCGAACAGCGCAAGGGCCGTATCGACATCATCGTCGGTCGTCACCATGGTCGGGCGCAGCTTGATCACGTTGTGGTCCGGACCGTCGGTGCCCACGAGCAGACCGCGGTCCCGGAGGCGTTCAACCACCGCCGATGCCGCGACTGCGTTGGGCTTGCGGGACTCACGGCACGTCACAAGCTCGATACCCTGAAAGAAACCACGTCCACGCACATCGCCGATCATGGCGTAGCGCGTGGCCATTTCTTTGAGACCCGCCGACAGTCGCTGGCCCAGCGTGTGCGCGCGGTCGGGCAGGTTGTCACGCTCCAGCACGTCGAGCACGGCAGACGCGGCGGCTCCGGCCACCGGGTTACCTCCGAACGTGGCGAAAAACTCCATGCCGTTGTCGAACGCGTCCGCAATGGCGCGTGTGGTCACCACCGCGCCCATCGGATAGCCGTTTGCAATCGGCTTGCCCAGCACCACCACATCCGGCACAACGCCTTCCGCCTCGAAGCCAAAGAAGACGTCGCCCAAACGACCGAAGCCGGTTTGCACCTCGTCAGCAATGCACAGGGCGCCGTGGGCGCGCACGGCCGCATAGGCGCGCTCGAGGAAGCCGGCCGGCGGTACGATCTGACCGCCGACGCTTGGCAGCGTCTCGGCGATAAACGCGGCGCACGCCCGATTGTCCGGCAGGGCGGCGAGCTGAGCGCCAATTCGTTCTGCGTAGCGCCCCCCCGGGTCCGGAGTGTCCTCACGAATCTCACCCCGGTACACATCGGGCAAAGGGGCGACGTGTACCCAGTCGGGCGCGCCGGCACCGCCGGGACCGGCGTGCTTGTAAGGGCTGAGATCGATCAGCGCGCTGCTGTGCCCGTGATAGGCCGCATCGAGCACGAGCATGTCCCGACGGCCGGTGGCCTGACGCGCAAGCCTTAGCGCCAGCTCATTCGCTTCGGACGCTGAATTGACGAAGAAACACACCGACAGCGGGTCGGGCAGCCGCGCGCACAAACGATCCGCATAGTCCAGGATGCGGCCGTTCAGGTAACGCGTGTTGGTGTTCAAAAGCGCGGATTGTCTCTGGATCGCATCCACGACGTGGGGGTGGCTGTGCCCGACGTGCGCGACGTTGTTGTAAAAGTCCAGATAGGCGCGGGCGGTATGATCGTACAAAAAGGCGCCGAATCCGCGCCGGATGTGCAGCGGTTTCCGGTACGACACCCTTAATGATGTACCGAGGCGCTGCGCGCGACGCGCCAGAAGTGGACTTTGTTCGATTTGAGCATCCACGCCCTCTGGATCGACTCCCTTGATCAGACAGGCGGGATTCGGGCAAAGCTCGGCATACGCGTGCATATCTGCGGGCGCGCAAACGCCGGGGAACTCGACACCGAGACCCAGATCGTCCAGCAGAAGCTGTAAATGCAGATGCGGCGGCCATCCGCCATTACCAGGCGGTGCGCCAACATGCGCGATCAGCTCGCCGGCATTGACCGTGTCGCCGGGCTGCCAATCGAGTGCCGGCGACGGATCAAGGTGGCCGTAGAGCGTGAAAAAACACTCTCCGTCCGGAAGGTCGTGGCGCAGTATCAGGACTGGCCCGTAGTCCAGCGGCCGATCCAGATCAGCCACTGCATGCACCTGACCGGCAAACGGCGCGAAGACGGGCGCGCCAGCTGCGCAAAACACGTCAACCCCAAGATGAATGGTCCGGCGCTCGCTCGTCGGGTGTCCCCCACCAAAGCCATCCGCGGCGTAAAGCAAACGCGGCTCCAGGTAGCGTCCCAGCGCAGTGACCACGCGCGCGCGGTCCATCTGTTGGTCTATTCTTCGGGACAGTTCGTCGAGCGCGCCGTGCGCGGGATCCGCTCCAAGAACCAGGCTACCCACACCAAGGTCCAGAATGAGGCCATTGGAGGCGTCCATGACCGGCCGTGGGTCCGCGCTTGCGAGATAGCCCAACACGCGCTTGCGATGCGCCACACCAGGCAAACCAATCGCGTGCCGCAGCCGCGCCTGCACAATACGCTCGGGCCACGTGTCCAGACGGTCCAGAACGCCACGGGCACCTGCCTGGCTCACGGCGATGTAGGGATCGTCCTCGCCCGCGGCGCGGCGCGCACTGGAGTGCGCAAGACTGACGGCAAGCCGCGTCTTCACCAACAAAGGCAGCACATCGATCTCATCCGCCGTCAGAGCGCGCGTCGCGTGAAATCCGCGGACAAGTGCCACAAGCGCGGCAACCGGGTCAGGCTGCCGCATCAGGCTGTACGCACAGAGAATGGCCAGTTCACAAATGGCGGGCTGGCGGGCGAGATCACCAAGATCAATCACGGCCTGCGGGGTCGCCGTGAGATTCCGGACGTGGAACAGAATATTGTGATCGTTCAGATCGTTATGTATCGCCTGCGACGGCAGTGCCGACAACACCGGTAGACCGTCGCGTGTAAACCGCGCCAGTATCCGCGCCGCACGCTGATCATATGGCGGCGCAATGTGATGGCAGCGGGTCACCTGAGCCGCTGCCTCAGTCAGGTTCCAGCTTGACCGATGGTCAAGCGCGACATGCTCGAAATCGGCGAGGGCCGCCACCATTTCGGCCGCCGCGTTGCCCAGCTTGACCAGCGCGTCCTCGTCAAGCGCAGGCAGCGTCGCTTGCATGCGACCGTCGCAGTACGTCACAACATAGGCGAGCCGCGCGTCCCCGAACCACGACACCTCACCGACGGTAGAACCATCGCCGCGCGTTCGGACGCTGGGCGTGTCAAAGGTCATTTGGATGGCGGCGAGATGAGCCATGGCCGCGCAGGGTAATTCCGCCGAATCGAGGGCCGCCCCGGCAGGGAGAATCTTCAGCACCGCCCGGCCGGCGGTCGGGCACACAGCCAGAAAATTAAGCGCCGCATCGCCGGGGAGACCTTGTACGTCGGGTTTGGCAAATCCGTAGGTCTCAGCGAGGATCGCCGCTGCACGCGCGTTCTCAGGTGTCATAACGCGAGCCTAGGCAAGGTGCCGTTGCGACTCAAGTCGGGCCTGATCACGCCGCTAACGAGCTACACGTGAAGTAGTTCGACGGAGCCCGTTGTCCATGACCACCGCCACTCAAACCCCACCCGAACAACACGATTCCGCTGCCATTAATGCAGCGGCTTTTGACTTTATCCAGTCGCTGACAGAAGACCTGAACCGCAATTCGATCGAGCTGCCGTCTTTCCCGGATATCGCGATGAAGGTCAAGCGCGTCCTCGAGGACGAGAACACCTCGGCAGCCACCATTGCCCGGGTGGTCAGCAGCGAGCCTGGATTGGCAAGCCGGGTTCTGAAGATGGCAAATTCGGCAGCCAACCAGCGCGGCGGCAATGCGATTCTCGACGTACCGCGCGCCATCGGGCGGCTGGGTCACACCGCAATACGAACGCTGGCCACGTCGTACGCCATGCAAAACATGATGCAGAAACGTCAACAACGCGCATTGAAGATGTTCTTTAACGAGCTCTGGAATCACAGTGTGCACGTTGCGGCGCTGTCGCGGTCGCTCGCAAAACACTGCTCCAAAGTCGACCCGGATCAGGCCATGTTTGTTGGCCTGATCTATCAGGTTGGCAAGCTCTACATTTTGACGAAGGTCGAAGACTATCCGGCGCTTTTCGATAATCAGGAGAGCGTTCGGGAAATTCTCGAAGACTGGTATCTGGCCATCAGCGAATCCATTCTCGAGAACTGGGAGTTCGCTCCTCAGCTTATCCGGGCGGTGTCGAGCCAGAAGGAGGAATGTTTGCCGCATGACGGAACGGCGTCGTTATCCGACGTGCTGCGCGCCTCGATCACAATCTGCAACCAGCTTGAAGCACGCACCATCGCGGATTTCGACTTCGAGAATGACATGTCCGCCCGCCACGTTGACCTCACCGCAGCGCGTTTCGAACAGATCATGCAGGACTCGAAGGAAGAGATCGACGCCATGATGGCCGCGCTGAACGGCTAGTTCGCTTCAACGATCACCTGCAAAAACGCATCGCCGTACCGATCGCGCTTTGTTGCCCCGACACCGCCGATCGCCATCAGGTCATCCATACTCGCCGGCTTGTGCAACGCCATCTGACGCAGTGTGGTGTCGTGAAAAATCACATAGGCCGGCACGCCGTTCTCCCGAGCGAGTGCCGCGCGCGTCTCGCGAAGTTGCTCAAACAGAGCGCGGTCGACGTCGCTTAAGGTCTCGCCTGCGAAGCTGGCCGCCGCCCGCCGACCGGGAGCGGGCCGGACGTCTTTTCGTAGCGTGAGCGCGGTTTCGCCGCGTAGCAGCGGACGGCACGTGTCGCTCAGAACCAAGGCGCCGTAGCGGGCCGCATCCGCCGTGACGAAGCCACGTCCGACAAGTTGTCTGAGCACCGAACGCCACTGGCGCGCGTCGGTGTCGCGCCCCGCTCCAAAAACGGCCAAACCGTTGTGCCCATGCTGGGCCACTTTGTCGGTTTCCCGGCCAAGTAGAACATCGATGACGTGCGCCGCG
The DNA here is from genome assembly GCA_039026595.1 of Pseudomonadota bacterium. Classification (GTDB taxonomy): domain Bacteria; phylum Pseudomonadota; class Gammaproteobacteria; order Steroidobacterales; family JBCCMA01; genus JBCCMA01. Next base: position 13,618 of record JBCCMA010000024.1, on the reverse strand, counting down.
CCAAATCGCTGCCCCGTGCGGTACACCGCGGACAACAACTTCTGTGCTTCCACTGTCCCGTCGTAGACCGGTGGCGGAGACAGGCACACATCGCAATTGCCGCACGCGCCGTCCATCGTCTCCCCGAAATAGGCCAGAAGCCCGCGGCGCCGACACTCGGTGGTTTCGCACCAGCCGAGCAGGGCATCCAGTTTGTTGCGCTCCGAGCGCTTGTGCATCTCGTCCGCGTCGGACTCATCGACCATCTGGCGTAATCGCACGACATCCTGAAGGCCGTACACCATCAGCACTTCGCTGGGCGCGCCATCGCGCCCAGCGCGCCCCGTCTCCTGATAATAGGCCTCCACGCTTTTGGGCAGATCGAGATGCGCGACGAAGCGCACGTCCGGTTTATCAATGCCCATTCCGAAGGCGATCGTCGCACACATGACCACATCGTCTTCGCGCAGGAATCGTTTCTGGTGCTCTGCGCGCACCGCCGTGTCGAGCCCTGCGTGATAGGGCAATGCATTGACGCCACTGTCGACAAGCCACTGTGCGGTGCTCTCGACCTTCTTTCGGGAGAGCGCATAAATGATGCCGGGCTGGCCCCGGTAGCGCGCTACAAACTGACTGACCTGCCGCCGCGGATCGGTTTTGATATGGACCCGATAGGTCAGATTGGGACGATCAAAGCCGGCGACCCACTCGCGGACCGCGCGTAACTTAAGGTTGGTCACGATGTCCTTGCGCGTGCGCGGCGTTGCCGTCGCGGTCAGCGCGATCCGCGGAACGCCTGGGAAGACGTCCGCGAGCGGCGCCAGCCCCAGGTAATCGCGTCGAAAATCATGGCCCCACTGGGATACGCAATGCGCTTCATCGATGGCGATGAGCGCTATACGGTTATGCGACAAGCGCGACAACGTGTCGGGCTGCAACAACCGCTCGGGCGCAATGTAGAGCATTGACAGTGTACCGGCCTCAATCCCGGACCAGACGCGAGCTTGCTCGGACGCACTCTGGGTGCTGTTCAGATAAGCCGCTTTAATCCCCACCTGTGCCAGGGCGTCGACCTGATCTTGCATCAGGGCGATCAACGGCGAGACCACGAGGCCAACGCCCGGACGAAGCATCGACGGAATTTGATAGCAGAGGGACTTGCCGCCGCCGGTCGGCATCACCACGAGCACATCAGAACCCGCCACCACGGCGTCAATCACGTCGGCTTGGGGCGCACGGAATTCTGAATAACCGAACGTGCGTTGGAGAACATCGATCGCCTTGTCCATTGCGCCAGTGTACGCGAGCACCGGTTGAAGGCGCAGCGCCGAATCGGCTCAAAAATGACCAATCCATGGAATGGATGAACCTGCTAGGCTTTGCGCATGAGCGGCGGACTGATCGACCTGCACACGCACACCACGTGCTCCGACGGAGCACTGACACCCACGGAGCTGGCCCGCCGTGCCGTCGCCAAGGGCGTCACGACGCTGGCCGTCACCGACCATGACACGGTCGCGGCGTGGTCCGAACTGGCCTCGTTCAAGCACGCCGACCTTGCCTGTGTCTGCGGCATCGAGCTCTCCTCGCATTGGGGGCCGCTCGATGTGCACGTCGTGGGTCTCAATGTCGACCCATCCAACGTCACACTGTTGGCGGGAATCGCATCGCAACGGGACGCGCGCGACACGCGCGCACGCCGCATTGCGCACAAGCTGAAACGCCGTCGCATTCCGGATCCGCTTGCGGGTGCCATGCGCTACGCGCAAGGCGCTGTGATCGGCCGGCCCCATTTCGCACAACACCTCGTCGCATGCGGCGCGGTGCCCGACGTGGCGGCCGCGTTCAAGCGTTACCTCGGCAAGGGCAAGCCGGCCGCAGTCCGCACCGATTGGCCGGCGCTGCAAACGGTTATCACGTGGATACATGCAGCGGGCGGCAAAGCGGTTCTGGCCCATCCGCTGAAGTACCGCGTGACGTCCAGCCGTCGCCGGCAACTGATCAAGGCCTTTCGTGATGCGGGCGGCGACGCGATGGAGGTCATCTCAGGGGTGCAACGTCCGGACGCGACCTCCCACGCCAGCAGACTCTGCACAGAGTTTGGTTTGCTGGCGTCGCTGGGTTCCGATTTCCATCGGCCGTCGCAAAGCTGGAACGATCTTGGCCACGGCCTGGTACTCCCCGGTGGGCTTCGGCCGGTCTGGGCGGAGTGGGCGGAGTGGGCGGCGTAGCATGAAAGTTGACCGCGCGATCCGGCTCTTTCTGGCGATGGTGATTGTGCTCCTGCTGCTGGGCTTGTCAGCAGGGCTTTTGTTTGTCAGCGAGTCCGCGCTGAACATCTGGGCGCGGCTGCAGACCGGGCCGGCGGCGTTGCGGTACGCCTTCGTCGGCGCGCTGGTGTCCGTCGTGGTGCTGTGCGTATTTCTGGTCATTCGCTTTGTCGTTCCCCGTCGGCCGGCCGAGAAGCCACCGGCGCAAAAAGCGGTTGACGAGGCCAGTGTGAGAGCACGTCTGGATGCCGCCGACGCCAGCGGGATGCAGATCGACGACGCGAAGGCTGAATTCCATGAACTGGAGCGTCGGCGCGCGAGCCAGTCGATCCAGCTCTGCCTGTTCGGCGAAATCAGTGCGGGCAAGAGCAGCCTCATCAAGGCATTGCTGCCGGAGTCCGAAGTGGCGGTTTCGGCGGTTGGCGGGTCCACGATGGAAGTTAGGGCCTATACATGGCAGACCGGCTCCGGCGGTGAGGTCCGTCTGGTGGACGTGCCGGGCAGCGGCGCCGCGACCGAGAATCTGGACGAGCTGGCGCGCGAGGAAGCGCTGCGCGCCCACGTCGTCATCTATGTGTGCGACGGTGATCTGACGCGCCAGCAGCAGGCGGCGCTCAAGGAGCTGCATGCGCTGGATAAGCCCACCATCGTCGCGTTGAACAAGAAGGATCGCTACGATGCTTCACAGCTCGGCCAGCTGCGTCGCCGCCTCGAGCAACGGCTCGCCGGTTTCGGGCGCTCCGGCGTGCGCACAGCGGTCGTCCACGTTTCGGCCGGTGGCACAGAGTCGGTGACGGTGATCGATGCCAACGGTCACGAGCGACAGGAGGTCCGGGAGCGGCCGGCCGACCTAGGTGAGTTGCGCTTCGCCGTCCGCGAAATGCTGGCCCGCGATCCGGCCGATCTTGTTGCACGGCGCGACCAGGCGATCTTCAGACTCGCAAGCGAGAAACTCGACGAGGCGGCAGCCGAATACCGACGGCGCCGCGCCGAAGACATCGTCCGCAACTACACGCGCAAGGCCGTCGTCGGCGCTCTTGCGGCCATCAGCCCCGGTTCAGACATTGTCATTCAGGGCTACCTCGGCACGGCCATGACGCGTGATCTTAGCGCGCTGTGGGGGGTGTCGGTTCGGGACATGGACGTGGAAGAATTTTTGTCGCTCAGCCAGGGGAGGGTGGGAAAGGCCATCCCGCTTACCCTCGCCGTAGCAGGCAACGGGCTCAAGGCCTTTCCGGGTCTGGGCACGGTCGCCGGAGGGGCGGCCCACGCCGTTGCCTACGGCCTGATCTTTGATGCGTTGGGGCGTTCGCTGGCGCAGACGCTGGCTGAACGCGGCGCCTTTGATCCCAGGGACGCCGCGGCCGAATTCGAGGGGCAACTCAGTGAACCTATGGAAAAGACTGTTCGGCACGTCGCGCGGCTCGCCCTCGAGTCCCGACGGGACGACGACTCAGTCAGACGGTGATCAACACCTCGCGCTGGCGCGGGAAAGTCTGCGTGATCTTCTGACCGATCCGCGGCTGCCGGATGGCGTGCGCGACGGGCTCGCGCAGGACTACGCGTCCGTGCAGGCCATGTTGGACAAGCTTGAGAACGGACACCTTCACATCGCCGCCTTCGGTCGCGTGAGCACAGGCAAGTCTTCATTGCTGAACGCACTCCTCGGCCAACCCCGTTTCAGCGTCAGCCCGCTGCACGGTGAGACCACGCGGGCGAGCATGGGCCAGTGGCAGGAGGTCGAGGCAGAAGGGATCTTCTTTATCGACACGCCGGGTATTGACGAAGCAGACGGCGACGACCGCGAGGCGATGGCCCGGGACGTTGTCGGGCGCAGTGATCTGGTTCTGTTTGTGGTCGACAGCGACCTGACCAGCACCGAACAGGCCGCGCTGGCCAGCATTGCGGCGTTGTCGAGGCCCATTTTGCTGGTTTTGAACAAAACGGACCGGTACACCGAGTCCGAGCGGGAGGTCTTGCTGGCTTCCCTGTCCAGACACAGCGAAGGTCTGGTGGACCCGCGCAACATCGTGACCGCTGCTGCGGACCCGGTGCCCGAGCGTGTCGTGCGCGTAGACAGTGCAGGCAACGAGCAGCGTGAGGAGCGCGCGCGCGAGGCAGACGTCAGCCGCCTCAAGGATCGTCTGTGGACTGTGCTCGAAAAGGAGGGCAAGACTCTGGCTGCTCTGAACGCCGGTCTTTTTGCCGGCGATCTCAGCGACAAGGTGGGCCAGCGCATTCTTGCGGCGAGACGTCAGCTGGCGGAGCGGGTGGTGCGTATGTACTGCCTCGGCAAAGGGATCGCCGTGGCGGTCAATCCCATTCCACTGGCCGATCTTTTCGCCGCCGCGATCATCGACGTGGGCATGGTTCGCCACTTGTCCCGACTGTACGGTTTGCCTCTGTCCGAGCGAGAGGCCGGTGCGATTGTCAAAGTGGTGATCGGACAGGCCGCTGCGTTGATGGGCACGGTTTGGGCCGTGCATCTGGCGTCCAGCGCATTGAAGGTGACGACCGGAGGACTGTCCACCTTGGTGACCGCCAGCGCCCAGGGTGCGATTGCGTGGTACAGCACGTATGTGGTGGGCAAGGTTGCTGATCGCTATCTTGCCGAAGGCAAGTCCTGGGGCGACGGCGGGCCGAAGCAGGTGGTCCGCGACATTCTCGACTCACTCGACCGAGACAGCATACTGGCCGAAGCGCGGGATGAAATTCGCGCCCGGCTGTCGAACCGCGCTGGCAATCTCTCTTCATCGGAGTAGACCTTTGAGCCTCGAACTTTCAGACCACCAGATACGTGTTCTCGGCGCGCTGCTCGAAAAGCAGATTACAACGCCGGATCAATACCCGCTCACACTGAAATCGCTTGTCAGCGCATGCAATCAGAAAAGCAATCGGGAGCCCGTCATGTCGCTTTCCGAGGCCCGGATCGCGGCGGTCATCGATGAGCTTGACGCGTTATACCTGATCAGTCGGCGCACGGAATACGGCAGCCGAGTGACAAAACACCGCCAGCGTTTCTGCAACACCGAGTTCGGGCGTCTTTCGTTCGAGCCCGGTGAGCTCGCGGTGCTCATCTTGCTCATGCTGCGCGGTCCGCAAACGCCTGGGGAGCTGCGCAGCCGTAGCGGCAGACTGCACGCGTTTGAGTCAGTCGATGAGGTTACCGCTGTTCTAAGCACTTTGGCCGAGCGCGATGATGGCCCCTATGTGCAGGAACTTCCGCGCGAGCCCGGCCGCCGTGAATCAAGATTCAGCCATTGTCTGGGTGACGCACAACAGACCGTCGCTGTGCCCGCGGCTGAGTCCGCTTCGCCGGCGCAATCGGTCAACGCGCGGCTGGAGGCAATGACCGAGCGCATCGCTGACCTCGAGGCCCGACTCGAGGCGCTGGAGTCCCGTCACCGCCCGGACTGATCCGGGCGGCCGAAGAGCCCTGGCAGCGCCACCATCATCAGCGCGCCGCCGAGCATCCCCCCGAAGTGCGCGAAGTGCGCCACGATCGGAACCTGGCCCGTCACGCCGAGGAGCATCGACGCGATGGCGTACAAGCCGGCCGCCGTCGCAGCTCGCATCGGTACGGGTGGGAAGAGCAGCATGATTTGCGTGTTTGGATAGCGCAGCGCGAACGCAAGCAGCAGGCCGAACACCGCGCCGGAAGCCCCGACAACCGGCCCACCACGAAAGCCGGCATACGCAAACGCCATGTGGGTCAGGCCCGCCATCACCGTACAGGCAACGTAGTAGACGAGAAAAAGCCGCGGCCCCCATTCGTATTCAAGCACGCGTCCGAGTGTGTACAAGGCCAGCATGTTGAACGCCAGATGGCCCACACCACCGTGCAAAAAACCGTAGGTCAGCAACTGCCAGATTTCGAATGACGGGGTCAGTCGGTGGCCAAACCACGTGGCCTGGAGCGCCAGCAAACGAATTACCCGCCAGCCTCCCAGCTCCGTCAGCACAAACAACAGGCCGTTCGCGACCAGCAATGCGGTCACACACGGCGGCCATGTGGGGAAATCCGGGTTTGGGTGACGAGGGGGCGTGTTCAGTCTGCCTCTCCGATAGTGCGATCGCTGAGCCATCGGGCAACGGCGTCTGCGAAGTTCTGCGGAGCCTGTCCGCACGTGCGCAGATAAAGAGACGGTTCAATCAACTCGACCTCCATCAAGGCATACGAGCCGCGGCTTTGTTCGATGAGGTCCACCCGAACGTACAGGCAGCGCTCGGGCAGGGCGCACAAGGTTTGGTGTGCCGCCGACATCAGCGCCTCGGAGGGCGCGACCTCGCGGATGTGGCTCCCGTAGTCCTCCTGAACGCGGAAATCGCCGCTCGTCGGTGTCTTCAGGATGGTATGGCTGTAGCGGCCGGCAAAAAAGAACACCGAATACTCGCCGGGGTCGAGTACCGCCGGTAGGAAAGGCTGGGCCATGAACGGTCTGGCAGAAAACTCGTCCAGAAGTGCGGTTCTCGTCGAGCCGCGCACCTCGTTCAAATCCGCGGAACGCAACCGATGTACGCCGCTGGAATTCGCGCCAATCTGAGGTTTCAAAATCCACTCCGAAGTCGCGAATCGATCGCACAGGGCATCGAGCGCGGCGGTGTCGAGCGCGTCCCCGAATTGGGTATCGACGGTCTCCACACCGCGCTCACGAAGATCGGCGAGGTAGTTCTTGCGCGCGTTCCAGCGCATTGTCTCCAGCGGGTTCGCCACTCGAGTCTGTTTGTCAATTCCGGAGAGCGCGCGGAAAAAGGCCTCACTGCGATCATGGTAGTCCCACGTGGAACGAACGATCACGACGTCAAATTCACGCCACGAGCGGTCCTCGTCCCAGGACACAGTCGACACGTTCATCCCGAGATCGGCCATCGGCGCAACGGCCAGATCGTCGTCAGAATTGCTGACGTTGGCGTTGGCCGCCGACAGAAATGCCACTTGATACGGCCTGTTTGTTGTCTCATTTTTCATGGCGCGCACTGTTGCCGCTTTGGTCAACGGCGTCAATGGGGCCGAACATCCAGATGCCCGGTATCGCCGAAACCTCGGCATGGCCATCACGAAGCACATCGGCGGTCGCTGTTGCGTTATCGGCGCTGGCGGCATTGGCAGAGCACTCGCCGAAGCCGCGGCCGAGGCGTGGGGCAGCGAGCGTATCTGGCTTTTGCACCGCGAGGGCCCGGCGTCTGCCGTGCCCAACGCGACGGGTATCACGGAACTGGCCATCGATGTGACGGATGCCGCCAGTATCCAGCGAGCGGCAGCTGGCGTGGGCGCTGGGCTCGCGCGTGTGATTGTGGCCACCGGCACCCTGCACGGCCCTGATCATCGGCCGGAGAAGACGCTTCGGCAGATCGATCCTGTCGCCATGCGTGCGGTTTTCGAGGTCAACACGGTGGGCCCGGCCATGGTGGGGCGTTACTTCATTCCGCTGCTCGCAAAAGACCGCCCCGGCGTGTTCGCGGCGCTGTCGGCGCGTGTGGGCAGTATCAGCGACAACCGGCTCGGCGGGTGGTATAGCTATCGCGCTTCCAAGGCAGCGCTGAATATGCTGATCAAGACGTTCGCCGTCGAAACACGACGCAGCCATCCTGATGCCGCGATCGTCGGGCTGCACCCCGGCACGGTCGCAACGGGGTTGTCCGCTCCGTTCCAACGCAACGTGCCTGAGGGCAAGCTGTTTGAGCCGCGGCACGCCGCGGAGCAACTGCTTTCCGTCCTGGACCGTTTGCAGCCCTCGGACTCCGGTCATGTGTTCGACTGGGCGGGAGAGCGCGTCCCGGAATAGGTGAATCGGACAGAACAGGCCCGCTATTGCGCGAACAGGATCACTGTTCGGCTCGGGTCGCGCTGACATACTTTTGGTTCGGAACTGGATTTCGAACCTTATGTCAAAACCTCAACCCGCATTGTGGCGCCGGGAACGTCTCGGTTTGAGCATGATCGCTGCGGCGCTCATCGTAATCGTTGCGCTGAGCGCCTTGCTGTTAAACGCTCTGCTCCAGCAGCGCGAGGCGCGCATGCGCGATCAGGGCGTGGAGCTGCTGCGCGTTCTTGGCGCTCTGTCGCTGGCGGAACTTGCACCGGAGTCCGGCCGCTCGGCCGTCCTTCGTGGCCTGTCGCTGCGCAACGACATGGCCTACGCGACGATCACAGCGACCAACGGCCAGACGGTAGCGGAGTCCACGGGGACCGGCGTAATCGTGCCGGACTGGACGCCGCCGAGCGGTCCGTCGGAGTGGTTTGGCGAGCGGACCATCTCCAGCAGCGCCAACCGGGACACGATGGTCGAGTTCTTCGCCCCCCTTCTGACCGACGGTGAACTGGCCGCGCATCTGCGCATTGGATATCGCAAGGCCACGCTCGCATCACTCCTTGACCGGAGCAACTTGCCGCTGCTCGCTACCCTTGCGTTCATCGTGTTCCTGCTGGTTCCGGCATTCTATTTTCTTGTCCGGCGTGAGGTTCGCCCGCTGGCCGTGGCGGCGAAGCAGCTCGATCAGGCAATCAGCGAACAGCGGATGCCAACCTTCGATATCAACCCAAACGGCGAATTCGGGCAGTTTGTTGCCCGCTTCAATCAGTTCGTGGAGTACGCGAACGCGCGTGTCGCGCAGGTGGAGTCGGAGAACGAGCGGGTTATCACATCGACCAAGCTCCTGAGCTACCGGAAGGATCGGGTGCTGCGCGTGCTTGAGTCCCTGCCAGATGCCGTGCTGGTGATGAATGACTCGGGCGGTATTTCGGTTGCAAACCAGCGTCTTGAGTCGCTTCTGGGTGTGGACGTGCCCACCCAGTCGACGGATCAGTCCTACGACTGGTGCACGCAGCCGATTGTGCGGCAGTTCCTGAGCCAGTGTCGGCATCGGGCCACACGGCGTTACTTGCCCGATCCGATGGAATTTCGTCTGGACGACCGCGAAGGTCAGACCTTTACGGTGTCTGCCTATCCGATCTTCGCCGGGAAAGAGGGCGCCTCGAGCGGGTGCGTGGTGTTGATTCGAGACACCACGCAACAAACGATCGCGCGGTCGAGTCGAGCGGAGTTCGTGGCGCACGTGGCCCACGAACTGAAAACGCCGCTCAATGTGCTGTCGATGTACAGCGAAGCGCTGCAGACGGCTGACCCGGACGACAACGAGACCATTGTGGAGGCCTCCAACGTCATCGAGGATGAGGTCAAGCGTCTGTCTGCGCTGATCAGCAACATGCTGAGTCTGACCAAGATCGAGATGGGTAGCATGGACCTCGACAAGCGGCGGGTGCGTGTCAACGACCTGCTGTCGGACGCCTTTGACGTCGCCCGGCACAGCCGCGGCGCCGACGAACTGGAATTCAAGCTGGATTTGCCGTCAACACTTGGCGCGCTCGACGTCGACAAGGATTTACTGCGTATTGTCCTCAATAACCTTCTGAGCAACGCCGTCAAATACAACGATCCCGGCGGCACGGTGACTTTGCGCGCGCGCGAAACGGACACGGAACTGGTCATCGACGTGTCCGATACCGGCATCGGCATCGGGCCGGACGACCTCGCCAACGTCTTCGAGAAGTTCTACCGCTCCGACAGCGACGACGTGCGGGATCGCTCAGGCCATGGCCTCGGACTGGCGTTGGCGCGCGACATCGTGGAGTTGCACAACGGTACGTTGACGGTCAGCAGCGAGATCGGCAGCGGTACGACCTTCACTCTGACACTGTTCCGCCACATGCACGAGGTACGCGACGTTGGCTGAGCAGAAGCAAATCCTGATTGTGGACGATGAGGCAATGATCCGGCGCCTGCTCGCCAGCACGCTAAAGCGCGCTGGCTACGATGTGGTACAGGCCGCTCACGGAGAACAGGCGTGGGCGTGGCTTACCGAGAATCGTCCGGATGCCATGGTCACAGACATCGATATGCCCAAAATGACGGGTGAAGAGCTGTGCCTGCGCATTCAGGAGGAGATTCCGGACCGCACCTTCCCGATTTTCATCTCCACGTCCAAGACGGCCATCGAGCACCGCCAGTGGTCGCGCAAGATGGACACTGTCGCGTTTATCGAAAAGCCGATGAGCATGCGCAAATTCGTTGAGGACCTGAAACGCGCGCTCGCCGACCGCCCGGCGCAAGCGCCCGAGCATGCGGAGACATGACGCAAAGCCCGTACCTCGCACCTTGGGTACAGACGCTGGTTGGCCTTGCCAGGAACCCGGCGCTCTGTGACGTGCCGATCCAGTTGATCGGACTGGATCCCGATCTACCCGACGCGACGCAACCCCTTGACGCGCCCGCTGTCGGGCAACTGCGCGAGCGCTACCCCGAATCGCCATCGGAACCACTCCAGACGGTCACGCTGTCGGATGGTCGCTGCGTCGCCGTGTTCCCGCTCATTGACCGCGCGATCAGCGGGCCGTTGCTTGCGGCTGTGCTGCCAGGCGGACGCAACAACGCAGAGGCGCTCACGGCGCTGACCACCTTGTCGTCCCACCTCGATGAGGTGCTGCCGCTGGACGAGGAACTCGAGGGTATGACCGACGAACTTGTGCGGCGTTACGAAGAGCTCAATTTCTTTTTTGACCGGGACAGCGTGGTCAGTAACCAACTCGAAAGTGCTCAAATTCTGCAAAACATGCTGGTGAACTGCAATGAGGCGCTGCGTGTCGACGCGTCCGTGCTGGTGATGTGGGAAGGCGGCAACTCGGCGTCCTTTGTCACGGCGGACAACGGCCTGCCGTCGGGCACGCTCGATCGAATCATCAAGTCGGATGAGCTCAGACTCTGGCTGCAGGGCATCCGGACGACAATCGTGTTGAATACGCCGGACGAGCGCCGCAACCACGGGCTTAGTTTGGCCGGCACCGAGCGCATCGTCGCAAGCCCGATGCTCGACAGCAATCGTAACCCGCTCGGTGCACTCCTGGTCATCAATCGGGCCTGCCAGCGCGATTATGAGAACAGCGACCGCAATCTTGCGGCCGCGCTTGCCGACCGAGCCGTTGGTGTCCTGAGCGTGACGTTCGATGCACTGACGGGGGTGCTTCAGCGCGAGAGCTTTGAGCGCAGTGTAGGTATCGCACTGGATGAGGCGCGCGACCAGCGACGCCTGGCCACCATCCTTCACATCAACATGGATCAGCTCAAGCTGGTCAACGACACATTCGGGCGCGACAAGGGCGATGAAGCTCTTAAGAACGTGGCGGCCATGTTGTCGTCCATGCTGCAGCCCGGTGACACGCTTGCGCGTCTGGGCGGAGATGAGTTCGGTATGTTGTTGCGCGATCGCAATCCGATTGCGGCGGAACGCTGTGCTAAAGCGATTGTTCGCATGGCCACCGAGATCGCGTGTGGTGACGGACGGCGTCAACTCGATGTGGGCGTGAGCATCGGTCTTGTTTACATCGACGCATCGGCCAGCGGCGTCGTGGACCTGTTGGCACGCGCCGACCTCGCCTGCCTTGAGGCCAAGGAACGCGGCCGTAATCGCGCTGTGGTCTACAGTGAAAACAGCAGCGCACTGGGCGCGAGGCGCAATCAGATGCACTGGGTCACCCGGCTCCAGCGCAGCCTGAAAGAAGATCGCTTCGAGCTGTTCGCACAGACTCTGAGACCGACCGATCCTGCGGCCGAGGAGCCGCATTTCGAGATACTCCTCAGAATGCGCGGGCAGGACGGTGGCTATGTGTCACCCGGCGAGTTCCTGCCTGTCGCCGAACGCTACGACATGATGTCGAGCATCGACCGCTGGGTCGTCACCAATGCCATCGCCTATCTCGGTGACCAGTACGCACTGAATGTGCATGGACCGGCCACCTTCGCCATCAACCTGTCGGGCGACTCGATCACAGATGACCACTTCCTGTCGTTCTTGCTGAAAGCGCTGTCAGAAAGTCGTTTTCCGACCGAGCACCTGTGCTTCGAAATCACGGAGACGGCCGTTATCCGCAATCTGACCGTCGCCCAGGAGTTCATCCGCAGAGTCAAGCAGTACGGCTGCCAGTTCGCGCTGGACGACTTCGGAGCTGGCGTCAGTTCGTTCACCAATTTGCGCGCGCTCGATCTGGACGTGCTCAAGATCGACGGCAGCTTCATCATCGACATGCTGAACGATCCCACGTCGGCCGCCATGGTCTCGGCGATCAATCAGGTTGGCCACACGATGCAGCTTAAAACCGTTGCCGAATTTGTCGCGACGGCCGAACTTGCCGCCGCCGTCGCCGATCTTGGCGTGACTTTCCAGCAGGGCTACTTCATCGACAAACCGGTGCCACTGGCTCAGTGCCTCGAACGCATCGCCACTCTGGAGCGTAGCGCATGAGCGCCGCTGTGGAGTCCGAAGAAAGCGCTCTTGTTGTCGTCACCCGCGTCGGCGCCCTGGTCCGTATCGGGCCGCGCGGGGCACTGAACAGCGAACGCATTATCGCCGAGCTCGATTCGGCGATTAGAACGTCAGCCGAGCAGGGCAGGGTGAAGATCATCGTCGATCTGGGCGCCTGCCCGTTGATCGCCAGCGCCGGAATCGAATTACTGCTTGATGCTCAGGAATTTCTTCTGCGTCGTGGTGGCTGGCTGAAGCTGGCGACCGTCGACGAACTGGTCCTCGAGGTCCTCGAATTCACCGACGTTCTGTCGCGCATCGCACTGGTTGATGCGCGCGAGCAAAACGCGCTTGAGGAGCGGGATGCGCACATTCGGGGTCGATTGGGTGACATCCTGATCGCTCGGGGACACCTGACCGAAGCGCAGGCCGAAGAGGCGATCCATGTTCAGAACACGTCCGGTAAACGTCTGGGCCAGGTGGTGGTCGAGCGCGGCTGGGTGAATGAAGATGACTTGCTCGACGCACTGGGCGTGCAGCTGGGCGTTCCGGTGGTTCATCTGCGCGCTGGGGTCTTTGACCCAGAGATTGCCAAGTTGATTCCGCCTGCCGTGGCGCGCCGGTTAAGCGTATTCGGCCTTTTCCGGGTGCACGAGTGCATCTATGTGGCCACACCCACGCCACAGGCGCTGCCCGCGCTGGACGAGGTGCGCGAACGAACCGGCCTGACCGCACGGCCGGTGCTCGCACGCCGCGATGACGTGCTGAAATTTGTTGATGACGGTGGCGAGGGCGGTCTGCTCGGCGAGCACTTCGATACCGACCTCGTCGCCGACGTCGACGATGACTTTTCCGTCGTCGATGAGGTCACTCAGGACGACTACACACGCATTGATGAGGTTGCCGGCGCGAGTCCGGTAATCAATCTGGTCAACTCCATCATCCAGCGGTCAATCCGGGACGGCGCCAGCGATATTCACATTGAACCGTCGCAATCGGTATCGCGCGTTCGTTACCGCATCGACGGTGTGCTCTACCAGTACAAAACATTAAGGCCAGAGCTCCACGCGTCT
>JBCCMA010000023.1:0-29077 GCA_039026595.1 Pseudomonadota bacterium | reverse complement strand
CGGCTGGGTGACCTCGGTAGCCGTCACGCTGGGCAGATACTGCGGCGCGCAGCCAAGGTGCGTACACACACCCGTCACCACCAGATACTCGCTGTTTATAGACCGCGTTTCGTTCTTCGCGTACTCCGGTTGCACGCTGGCGTTCGATTCGGGATCCGCCACGATATCGTTACTTTTTTTAATGTTGTCGAGCGCTTCAGGCGTCCGTTTCACGATGAACACGGGCTGGCCGCGCCATTCGACGCGGAGCAGACCGCCCGGCTCGATCTTGGAGACGTCCACCTGTACGGGTGCGCCCAGGAACAGCGCGCGCTCACTCGGTCGAAAATATGTAACAAAGGGTGTCGCAGCCGCTGCGACCCCTGCTCCGCCGACAACAGCCGTCGCAATTGTCAGGAATTTGCGCCGGCTCCCGTCTTCGGGACCGCCGTCGGAGACGCCGTGAGATTCAGAGCTTTCAGAAACTTCACGACTCGATGAAATGAGATCAGACGCTTTGGTTGCCATGTTTTAGGGTGCCACTGTGTAACCGGGATGCACTACGGGAAGCTTGCGGGGCGCGTGTCGGGTGAGGGGTGACGCGCAGCCAAAGCATTATATACGTTCCGTAAAGCACGTGTCCTGCGGCCGCGGCGGCTTGCCCCGCTGGACTGCTACACTGTTCGCCATCCTGCTCCCCCCGGATGCGACACCAGTCACAAATCGCGTTATGCCGAATTCCTGGACTCAAGCGGCCAGTTTCGTGGCCAAATCCGTCGTGGTCGGCCTCGCCGTCGCCTTCGTCGCCGTGGCATTGAATCCCTCAATGCTGGGGCGACCGGCTTCCGCCGGGCTTTCCTACGCCGACGCCGTGGAGCGGTCGGCGGGCGCCGTGGTCAGCTTGTATTCCGCCAACGCCGTGGGCGCGCGCTCACCCGTGGGCACCCGCCAGGTTGCCAGCCTCGGGTCCGGCGTCATCATGACCGGTGACGGTTATATCGTGACCAATCAACACGTTGTCGACGGCGTGGGCGATTTGTTTGTCTCACTTCAAAGCGGCGAAATTGTGGCCGCCGCGCTGATCGGCATCGATATTGACACCGACCTTGCCCTGCTGCGCCTCGATACCGCCCGATATCGCCCGAATCTGACGCCTATTGTCCTCGGCGACTCCACCGACGTACGCGTTGGCGACGTGGTCCTCGCAATCGGCAACCCATTCGGGATTGGACAGACCGTGACCCAGGGCATTGTTAGCGCAACGGGTCGCAGTCAGCTCGGGATGAACTCCTTTGAAGACTTCGTCCAGACCGATGCCGCCATCAACCCGGGCAACTCCGGGGGCGCCCTGGTGAATGCGCGCGGAGAGATGATTGGCATCAACGCCGCCGTGGTGACCGGCAGCGGCTCGGAGGGCATCAGCTTCGCGATTCCGGTGAATCTGGTGCGTGGTGTGGTCAGTCAGCTGATTGAAAACGGCCGGGTGATTCGCGGGTGGCTGGGCGTAACAGCGGAAAGCCTGGCACCAGGACAGGCCCGGATGATGGGCATCGACGGCGGCGGCATTGTGCTGAACCGAGTCTATGCCGACTCCCCGGCCGCAAACGCCGGTCTTGTTGAGGGCGATATCATCACTCGAATAAACGGCGAGCCGGTCATCCAGCTTAAAGATGCCCTGCACAGCGTGGCTCGTTTGGCACCCGGTACGCGGATCGCGCTAGCGGGGGTTCGCCGGGGCGGCCAGCAGGCGTTCAATACCTCCGCCACCGTCACCGAACGCCCACCACAGATTGCGGCGCGCGGTGACTAGTCTCAGCCTGTGATTCGGCCGATGCGCGCCCCGAGAATGCCGAACTTTTCCTCGATGCACTCGTAACCGCGATCGATGTGATAGATGCGGGATACCACCGTCGCCCCGTCCGCGACCAGCGCCGCCAGCACCAGCGACGCCGACGCGCGCAGGTCGGTCGCCATGATCGGCGCAGCCGTCAAGCGCTCGACGCCCTCACAAAACGCCGTATTACCATCCACGCGAATACGGGCGCCCATGCGCTGCATTTCCTGAACGTGCATGAAGCGGTTTTCAAAAACGGTTTCGGTCACCCGTGATTCGCCCTCGGCAACGGCGTTCAGGGCAACAAACTGGGCCTGCATGTCGGTCGGGAAATCCGGATACGGCGCCGTGGACACGTTGACCGCAGCCGGGCGCCCGGTCATGCGCAACCGAATGTGGTTCTCGCCAACCGTCAACTGGGCCCCGGTCGCGCGCAATCGGTCAAGCACGGCGTCGAGGTGGTCGGGCCGCACATCCTTGACCGTGACGTCGCCGCGCGTCATCGCCGCTGCCACGAGGTAGGTTCCGGCCTCGATCCGGTCCGGCAAAACGGAGTACTCGCCGCCCGACAGACTGGCCACACCATTGATCACCAATCGCGACGTCCCGGCACCCTGCACATCGGCACCCAGAGCGTTGAGAAAATCGGCCAGATCGACAATCTCAGGCTCGCGCGCCGCGTTATCGATCACTGTCTGACCGTCGGCAAGACACGCGGCCATCATGAGGTTTTCGGTCCCGGTCACGGTGACCACACGCAGCTTGATGTGGGCCCCCTTCAATCGATCCGCGCGGGCACGGATGTAACCGCCCTCCACATCGATCTGCGCCCCCATTGCACGTAGGCCCTCCACGTGCAGGTCCACCGGTCTTAGGCCGATGGCGCAACCCCCGGGCAGCGACACATCCGCTTTGCCAAAGCGGGCCACGAGCGGCCCGAGCACGAGAATGGATGCCCGCATCGTCTTGACCAGATCGTAGGGCGCCTCGAAGTCCTTAATTGTGCTGCTGTCCACGGTGATTCGCATACGCTCATCGACGGTCACGCTGACGCCCATACGCCCGAGCAATTCGACCGTGGTGGTGATGTCACGCAGGTGCGGGACATTGGCGATGCGGACCGGCTCGCCCGCAAGCAATGTGCCGGCAAGTATCGGCAGCGTTGCGTTCTTGGCGCCCGAGATGCGAATGGTGCCTTCGAGTCGTTCCCCGCCCTCGATGCGCAGTGCGTCCATGGTTACCCGTCAGCTGCCGCGTGCGGCGTGTTCGTCAGGTGTCAACGTTTTGAGGGCCAGAGCGTGAATCTCACGTCCGACCACGTCGCCCAGAACCTTATAAACGAGCTGGTGCCGGGCAAGCGGTCTCAGCCCCTCGAAACTCGCGTCCACCACAAACGCTTCAAAATGCGTGTTGTCGTCGCTACGAACCTCCACGACGGCGTCCGGCATGGCCTGTTGCAGTGTTGTTGCAATCCAGTCAGGAGTCATGGCGTCCTCTCGGTCTCACCGCGCCGCCCACGTGCGGCGCGCCGCAAGTCTACGGGAAGCGGCCGAGGTACAAAACGCCCGGGCGCGGCCCGGCATGCCCGCGGCGCTGTGGTATGGTTTGCGGCCGTTCGTAATCTTGGGATCTGGCTGGTTGGAAACGACCGTTTTTGTGGCCGCCGTACTGGCGGGGTTTGCGCTGCTCATCTGGGGCGCGCACCTGTTCGTGACCGGAGCCGCCGCCACCGCCCACGACCTGGGTGTCTCGAACCTGCTGATCGGCGTGACCATTGTGGGCCTTGGCACCACGGCCCCGGAACTGCTGGTCACGGCCAATGCGGCGCTGCAGGGCGCACCCGGCATCGCCATCGGCAACGCGCTGGGCTCAAACGTGGCCAACATCGGACTGATTCTTGGGCTTACGGCCATCGCGGTGCCTTTGACCGTGCGCTCGCAGACGCTTCGCCGCGAGATGCCCGTGCTGCTCGCGGTGACGCTCCTCTCGCTGTTGCCGTTTCTCGATGGTTACTTCAGTCGCGTCGAGGGTTTTGCGCTGCTGGGCGGCCTCGGACTTATGCTCACCTGGCTGATCCGCGCCGAAACCAGTGGCGCGAACGACACTGACGATTCGTTCGCAGACGATATTCCGCAAGACGTCACGCTCGCAAAAGCGCTGGTGCTGACCGTGGTGGGGCTACTGATCCTGATCGGCAGCGCGCACATATTGGTGTGGGGGGCCCAGAGCATCGCGCGGGCACTCGGCGTCTCGGAGTTGGTTATTGGCCTGACCGTTGTGGCGATCGGCACCAGCCTGCCCGAGCTGGCCGCCTCACTGACGGCCGCGATGAAGGGGCAGGATGACATCGCCATCGGTAATGTCATCGGCTCCAACATGTACAACTTGCTCGCCGTGATGGGCACGGCGGGCGCCCTGTCGCCCACTCGGCTTGAGGAAGACGTGCTGCATCGGGATTTTCCGGTCATGATCGGCATGACCCTGATTCTGTTTGCGATGGCATACAGCATGAACGATGAAAATCGAGGCCGGATTTCGCGCGGCGAAGGCGCGCTTTTGCTCATCGCGTTCTTCGGCTATCAGGGTTACATCATCGTGCAGAGCATCGGATGAGCGACGCCTCAATGGTGGCCAGCGCGCAACGCGTGCTCGACATTGAATCCGCGGCTATTCGCGATCTGGTGCCACGTCTCGGCGACGCTTTCGTCTCGGCCTGTCGACTTTGTCTGGCCTGTCAGGGTCGCATCGTCGTCACCGGCATGGGCAAATCCGGGCATATCGCGGGCAAGCTGGCGGCGACGTTGGCCAGCACCGGGACACCCGCATTTTTCGTGCACCCGGGCGAGGCCAGCCACGGCGACCTGGGCATGATCACACGGCACGATGTGGTGCTCGCGTTGTCGAACTCCGGCGAGACCGCTGAACTGTCTGTCCTGCTGCCGACAATCCGGCGACTGGACGTGCCTCTGATCGCGATGACCGGAAGCGCCGCCTCAACCCTGGCACGTGCGGCAACGGTCCACCTCGATGTCGCCGTGCCCGAGGAGGCCTGCCCCATGAATCTCGCGCCGACCGCCAGCACCACGGCCACGCTTGCGCTGGGCGATGCGCTTGCCGTCGTGCTTTTGGAACAACGTGGATTCACCGAGGAGGACTTCGCACGCTCCCATCCGGGTGGTCGGCTCGGACGGCGGTTGACGCTGCGTGTCAGCGACATTATGCGCCGCGACGCCGACGTGCCCAGCGTGCCCCTCGGCACCACGCTGGCGGTCGCTCTCGTTGAGATGTCTGAGAAGGGTATGGGTTTCACGGCGGTCGTAAACGACCAGCATCAACTCGAAGGTGTGTTCACCGACGGCGACCTTCGTCGCTCCCTCGACCGCCGACTCGACGTGCATGACACCACCGTCGATCAACTGATGGTGCGTGGCTGCAGGACGATCAGCGAAGAACGCCTTGCCACACAAGCCGTGGACGTGATCGAGGCACACAAGATCACATCGCTGCCGGTTGTGGACGAGGAGCGCTTGCTCGTCGGCGCGCTGAACGTCCACGACCTGCTGCGCGCGGGGGTCATGTGAACGACATCCGCTTACTCGTGCTCGATGTGGACGGCGTGCTTACCGACGGCAAGCTCTACTACGGACCGTCCGGCGAAGTGGCAAAGAGCTTTCATGTTCAGGACGGATACGGTCTGCGCAAACTGATGCACGCGGGCATTCAGGTCGCCATCATCAGCGGTCGGCCATCCGACGGCGCGGCTATTCGATTCCGGGAACTCGAGATTGAGCATGTGTTCTTGGCGTGCAAGGCAAAACGCGACACACTGACGTCGCTGCAATCGAAACTGGGTATCACGCCCGAGCAGACGGCCGTGATCGGCGATGACTTGCCGGATCTGGAGATGATGGCATGCGCCGGCTTGAGTATTGCGGTTGCCAACGCGCATCCCACCGTCCGCGCGCGCGTCGACGTGATCACCCGTCACAACGGCGGTGAGGGCGCCGTACGTGAAGTGTGCGACGCCATTCTGTACGGCGCACCCGACTTCCCGTTGTTCGAGCCGCCGTCACAATGACCGCGCGCACGCTGATCAGCCTTGTGATTCTGACCGCACTCGCGGCATTCACATTTACGCTCGCCCAGCGCGACGGGCCGGTGGCACCAACACCGACCGAGTCGCTACCGGAGGGCTATTACCTGAAGGGTGCCCGGCTCCGATCGACCGATCAGAACGGCCTTCTGACCTACGAGCTCAAGGCCGAACGCATCGACGAACGGCCGTCGACCCGCTCCATCGAACTGTCGGACCTGCAGCTCGACTACGGCAACGAGAATAACCAGTGGCGGCTGGAGGCGCGGAGCGGGCGCATGCCGGCCAGCAATGACCGCATTCACCTTGAGGGTGGCGTGCGCGCCAAACTGCTCAATGTCGCCGCACACGGTGCAACGCGCTTTTTCAGTGAGCGCATGGTGGTGGACATCAACGGTCAAACGGCCTCCACCTCGGACCCGGTCACCGTCGAATTTCAGAGCGGTAGGCTCGAAGCGCTGGGTCTGGACGTGAATCTGGCGGACGAGACGCTTCAGTTGCGCGGTAATGTCAGGGGCGTATTCAAGCCGCCACCGCGCTAAACTCCCCTCCATGCGCATGCACTCAATGCCAACCGGTCTCCACCGCCCGACGCGCGGGGCCGTGTGCGCCCTCGCGTTGGCTGCATACGGGGTGCTGTACGCGGGTTCCGCCCTTGCACAAAACGCCGGGACGGACGATCCGGACACCCTCACCATCACGCTGAACGCGGAATCCACGGAGGCCAGCGGCCGTGACGGTGCGCTTGCGTTTCGCGGTATTCGGGTAACGCAGGGCGACCTGTCGATCAGTGCCGACCTTGCCAATGCGTCCGGGCTCGATTTTCGGTCCAGTCAGTGGACGTTCGAAGGCAATGTTCGCTTCGCGTCGGCCGGCTCCACGGTCACCGCCGGACGCGCGGTGCTCGCCTTTGAGGACCAACAACTGGTGTCGGCCGACCTGTCCGGACCGCCTGTACGATTTACCCAGGAGCTGAATGGCTCGATGGCCTTGAGCAGTCGCGAGGCACGCCTTGAGTTTCGCAACCGAACGCTGGCGCGAGCCCGGTTTAACGGCGCGCCTGTGACCTATCGCCAGAACGCCGACGATCTGGAAACGATGGCGCAGGCACGGCGCATCGTTATTGACCAGCGCAATGGCACCATCGACCTGCGTCGCGACGCCTCCATCAAGGAAGGCTCGCGCGAGATCCGCGGCGATCAGATCACCTACAACTACCTCGCGCGCAGCGTCACGGCGGCGAGCGAGAGCGGCAGCGACGAGCGCGTTACGATCATGATCACGCCGCCGGCGCCGAGTACGGAAACACCACCACCCAGCGACGAAGGCGGCGCGCCTTGAGCGAACTGCGCGCCGAGAGCCTGCGCAAGGCCTACAAAAAGCGCGTGATCGTCAGTGACATGTCGCTGTCGGTCCGCGACGGCGAGGTGGTGGGCCTGCTGGGTCCGAACGGCGCCGGCAAAACCACCGCGTTCTACATGATCGTTGGTCTCGTAAGAGCCGACGGCGGGCGCGTCTTTATCGACGACAACGACATCACCCCGCTCCCGATGCACCGTCGGGCGCGCCTGGGGCTCGGCTACCTCCCGCAGGACGCGTCCGTTTTTCGCAAGCTCACCGTCGTGCAAAATCTGAACGCCATTCTGGAGACGCGGGACGACCTTGATCGGGCGGGGCGTGAACGGCTGCTCGAGGAGCTCATCGATGAGTTCAACATCGGACATATCCGCGAATCACTGGGCATCAGCCTGTCCGGCGGAGAGCGCCGTCGCGTCGAGATCGCGCGCGCACTGGCCGCTGAGCCCTCTTTCGTGCTGCTCGATGAACCGTTTGCAGGCGTCGACCCGATCTCCGTCATGGACATCCAGAGGATCATCCGCCAGCTCACGGAGCGCGGCATCGGCGTGCTGATCACCGACCATCAGGTCCGCGAGACACTCGGCATTTGTGGTCGAGCCTATATTCTTGGTAACGGCAAGGTCATCGCCGAGGGCGCGCCGGCCACAATCCTTGAAAATCAGCAGGTCCGGGACATTTACTTGGGTGAGGATTTTCAACTATAACCACCGTGTAAAATTCGTGTTCCGGCGGGGCTGGGAGCACCTAACTGAGACCTGCGTCATTGCCGCCCTGACCCACCCGGCCTTACCCTGTAAGTAGTTATCTAGGTTGCATTTTTTGCTCTACCCATGAAGCCGTCCCTACAGCTGCGCATCGGCACATCGCTGACGATGACACCGCAACTCCAGCAGGCCATACGCCTGCTGCAGCTGCCTGTGGCCGAGCTTCAGTCGCAAATTCAGGAAGCGCTCGAGTCCAACGTGATGCTCGAGTCCATCGAAGACGATGTGTCGCGCGATAATGCCGCCGACAGCGCGCTCGATAACACCCCGGCCGATCCGAAGGCATCGAACGAGCAAGAGGCAAGCTCCGAGGCTGATCCCGCCGAAGCGTACGAGCGGAGCGAGGCCACCACCGACCCGGAACGCGAATCCGCTGAGCGGGACGCGCCCGACGAAAGCTGGGATCGGGGCGTCACAGCCGCGGAAAGCCGTGGCAGCGGTGGCGACGCACCCGTCAATCAGGATTACGCCGACCTGTCGGGCGAGACCCTCGCCGACCATCTTTTGTGGCAACTCGAGTTTGAGAATTTCTCGCCGCGTGAGGTTGTGATCGGCCGGGCGATCGTCGATGCGGTCAATGACGACGGCTACCTCACCGAGGACGTCGAGACCATTCACAACACGCTTCTAAGCGCCGGCGATGTGTCCATTGAAGAAGTGGAAGCGGTGTTGCACAAAGTGCAGCGTCTCGAGCCGGTGGGCGTGGCGGCCCGCTCCCTTGCGGAATGCCTGACATTGCAGCTGCAGCAACTGGACGACGACGACGGCGCTCGCGATCTCGCGATCCGAATCGTCAATGACCACCTTGAGTTGCTCGCCGAGCACCAGCATGCCGCGCTACGCCGACGCCTGAACGTCACGGAAGCTGATGTGGAACGCGCCATTGCGCTGGTTCATACGCTGCAGCCGCGTCCCGGCGCCGGATTAAACACACAACCGCCCGAATACGTTGTCCCGGACGTCTATGTACGCAAAGTGGACGGCGAGTGGATGGTTGACCTGAACGTGGGTATGACGACGAGCATCCGCGTGAATCAGGCCTACGCCAAGCAGATTGCGCGCGGTTCCGAGCACAGCACACTGCGTTCGCAGTTGCAGGAAGCGCGCTGGCTTGTGCGCAGTCTCGAGATCCGCAACGAAACACTCATGAAGGTTGCGCGCGCCATTGTGCAGCGCCAAAGAGACTTCCTCGATCGCGGCGACGAGGGTATGAGCCCAATGGTGCTCCGCGACATTGCGGAGGAGGTGGAAATGCACGAATCGACGATTTCGCGCGTAACTACCAACAAATACATGCATACGCCACGGGGAATCATAGAGTTCCGGTACTTTTTCTCGTCGCATATCGGCACAGACGACGGCGGTGAGTTATCCTCGGTGGCGATCCGGGCGAAAATTCGCAAGTTGATTGCGAACGAAAACTCGGCGAAAGCACTGAGCGATAACAAGATCGCTCAGACGCTGTCGGAAGCGGGCATCAACGTGGCACGGCGCACCGTCGCCAAATACCGCGAGGCTATGTCGATCCCCTCATCGAGCGAGCGCAAAAAGCTGGCGCGAATTCAGCAAGTGGGACAAGGAGCCTGAGCATGCAGTTAAACCTCACCGGACATCACATCGAAATCACCGACGCCCTCCGCAACCGTGTTGCGTCCAAATTGGCCAAGGTAGAGCGACACTTCGATCACGTCACCGATATGAACGTGATCCTCACCGTCGAGAAGCTGGAGCACAAAGCGGAAGCGACGGTTAATGTTCCGGGTGAGACGCTGTATGCGGAGTCGGTTGAAAACGACATGTACGCCGCAATCGATCTGTTGGCTGACAAGCTTGATCGCCAGATCAAGAAGTTCAAGGAAAAAATCACCGACCATCACGCCCGCGACGTATCCAAGGCGACGCGCATGGGTCTTTAGCTCACCCGGAAACACCTCACACCACATCATGAATCTACAATCGCTGGTCAGCGTCGACCGGCTGCGTCTGGCCGTTCCCGTCCGCAGCAAAAAGCACGCGATCGAAGTCGCCGCCGGCTGTCTTGCAGAGGGCCTCGACGACGTCTCGGCCAACCGTCTTTTTGATGCCCTGTTCGCGCGCGAGCGGTTGGGGTGCACGACCCTCGGCCGAGGTGTCGCACTACCCCACGCCGCGCTTGAAGATATCGATGCCAGCCGCGGCTGCATCATCACGTTCGCAGAGCCCATTGTGTTTGATGACGACGACCCCAACCCGGTGTCGCTGATTCTTGCACTGGTTGTCCCCTCGCAATCACAGGGGGTCGACAACGACGACTTGAAGCTGGCCTGCGATTTCCTGTCGCGTGGCGATCATCGCCGTGCGTTGATGGCGGCCAGTACGCCAGAACAGTTATTTGAGGCACTGGCCGGCGACAGCACCCCACCTTTGCAAGAGGCAACCGCCGGCTAGCGCCGGCGAGCCCGTTCCATGCACCTGCTTTTTGTCAGCGGTTTGTCGGGCTCCGGCAAGTCGGTTGCCCTGCAGATGCTTGAGGACTTGCAGTACTACTGCATCGACAATATTCCGGCTGCACTTTTGCGGGAGTTCGTGAGCTATGCGATGCAAACCGACGACCCGGCCTTTGAGCGGACCGCCATCGGCATTGATGCGCGCAACCGCAGATCGGATATTGAGTCGGTCCCGGCGCTGGTGCGAACCATTCGTCAAAGCGACATCGACGTGGAGGTGTTCTACCTGCACGCCGAAACCGATGTGGTGCTCAACCGCTTTCGTCAGTCCAATCGACGGCACCCGATGAGCCACGCCGGTACAAGCCTTGAAGATGCGATTCGCGCCGAGAAGCTGGTGCTCGAACCGATGGCGCGCAGCGCGGACTACATCATCGACTCCTCGCGCACGAGCGTGCACGAACTGCGCGAACTGATCCGCGCCCGCGTGGACCGCGCCGGCGCCGGGCCAAGCGCCATGGCACTGCAGTTCGAATCCTTCGGATTCAAGCACGGCATGCCGGGCGACGCGGATTTTGTGTTCGACGTACGCTGCCTGCCCAACCCCTATTGGGAAAAGCGACTACGACGCCTCACCGGCCGGGATCGGCCCGTGGTGGATTACCTCGAGCAGCAGGATGACGTGCATGTCATGTTTGACAGCATCTGTAATTTTCTCACGCCGCTCCTGCCGCGCTTCGCTGCCAATAACCGGAGTTATCTGACCATCGCTATCGGCTGCACGGGCGGACAGCATCGCTCCGTATACATGGCCGACCGATTGTCGCGGCACTTCAACGAGACACACACCAACGTGGTGTGCCGACACACCGCGCTGTAATTCACGCCGCGACATAACCCCAGCGACTCGCTACACTTGCGTGCGTCCGCGCACCAACCTCAGGCACATCGTGATGGCCGAAGCAGTAACTGAACCCGTCGGCTCACTCGAGCGACTGCGAACCGCGCTGGACGAAGGCGCGGTCGTCGCCATTCGGCGCATGCTGCACAACCTGCATCCGGCCGAGATTGGCAACCTGCTCGAATCGCTTCCACCGGCCGAGCGGAACATTGTCTGGGAACTGGTCGACCCGGATGATGGCGGTGAAACGCTCGTGCACGTTAACGACGAAGTGCGCGTCCGGCTCATCGAGGCCATGGAAGACGATGCCCTGCTCGCAGCAGCGGACGGCATGGAGGTCGACGACCTGGCCGACCTTGTGGCCGACCTGCCGGAGGCCATCACCCAGCGCATCTTGCTGTCGATGGACATCCAGGACCGGCAGCGGCTGGAGTCGGTGCTCGGCTACGACGAGGACTCGGCCGGCGGCCTGATGAACACCGACACCATCACGGTGCGCAAGGCCGTGACGGTGGAAGTGGTGCTCCGTTATCTGCGACAGCACAAGAACATTCCGGACCAGACCGATACCATCTTTGTGGTGAATCGGTACGGCGAGTACCTCGGCATGCTCTACGTCACGCGTTTGCTCACCCACGTCGAGAGCACGACAGTCGAAGAGCTGATGGACACCTCCGTAGAGGGCATCCCGGCCGATATGCCCGCCAACGAGGTGGCCAAACGTTTCGAAGACCGCGACTTGGTTTCAGCGCCGGTCATCGATGAACAGGGCGTGCTCGTCGGCCGCATCACCATTGATGACGTGGTGGACGTCATCCGTGATGAAGCCGAGCACTCGCTCATGAGCATGGCCGGCCTCGACGAAGAAACAGACATGTTCGCGCCGGTCATGGTCAGCGCGCGACGGCGCGCGGTGTGGCTCGGCTTCAATCTCGCCACCGCGTTTGTGGCCGCCTGGGTTGTCGGTTTTTTTGATGCCACGATTCAGCAGGTCGTCGCGCTCGCTGTTCTGATGCCGGTGGTGGCCAGCATGGGCGGCGTGGCCGGTATGCAGACGCTTACGATTGTGATCCGCGGTCTTGCACTCGGCCAGCTCGAACGCAGCAACGCCAGCACGCTTACGGGTCGCGAAGTGCTGGTCGGCGCGATTAACGGCGTGGGTTTTGCCGCGCTCATTGCGATCATCACAGGGCTGTGGTTTGACGACTGGCGGATCAGCGCCGTGATCGCCGGGGCCATGGTGGTGAATATGATCGTGGCGGCGTTCGCCGGTCTGATGGTGCCTCTGTTGCTCAAGCGCCTGAACATCGATCCGGCGCTGGCCGGGAGCGTTGTTTTGACGACCGTGACCGACGTGATCGGCTTCGCGACCTTCCTCGGACTCGGCACGGTCTTTCTGGCGAACGGCGCGTGAGACTGTTTGGCGCTCTGGCAGACCGCCTGTTGCTGATCGGCGCCATTTTGCTGGCCGGCGCGTTTCCGAGTTTCTCAACGCAGTACGAGCAGCAACTCACCGCGAGCCTGCGCCAGGCCGAACAGGACATCGCGCCGTTTCAGGCCATCGCCGACCGACACCACGACGGCAGCCTCGACGCGCTGATTGCTCACCACCGTCAGAGTCCGGACCCCACTTTCTACGAGGAAGGCGACGCAATTGAAGCGCTGGTGATCTCGCGCGCGTCGCTTCGCACTGCGCAAGCGGACATGGCCGGTAGCTTGCTCAGCGATCTGCGCCAGATTGCGTTGTCCCGGCACCCCACGATTCGAAGCAATGCGCTGCGACAGTTCAAACCCTCGTTTGAATACCGCAGCGAATCGCTGCTGTTCTCACTGATCGCCGGCCTCGTCCTCTGGTTCGCTGTGTCCGGTCCCTGTCGATGGTTTTTCGGCAGGTCGCGGCCATACCGACGACCCGCCCGCTAGAAGCGCGCTGCGCCGCCGTCAGGTCAACGCAGACACATCCAACCGCGCGCGCACCGCGTCGAGCGTATCCTCAAGGTATAGTGCGCCATCGCGAAACACCTCGCGAAGCGCATTATTGGCCGCGCCTCTTTGCTCCGCTCTCACCGTGCGCCAGAGGCCATCATGCACAAGCGCCAGCCGCCCCCGCTTTGAAACCTTGCCGGGATCGGTGACGGGATCCTTGTACACATCGTGCCACTGCCCGTCGATCTCCACCGCCGACGCTTTCATCGCAAATTTCTGCGTATCCCGGTCGACCCGTTGCAACAACTCGCCGCCCATCCCGAACGCGACGTTGTCCGCGCACAAACCCTGCTCTGCCATGGCGTCCAGAATGGTCTCGATCATCGCGGGGCTCACCCCGTCGCCCTGAATCACCCGCACGCAGTCCGGCAGGATGCGATATCCCTTCGAATTCGTTCTGAACCCGAACTTTGCCATCAGTCGTTCGATTGATTCACAGACGATCTGGACGGGATCGCCGCTGTCGGGCCGCACAACGAGGGTGCCACCGCTGTTCATGACCGCCTCGCGAAGTTGCTCGCCCCACAGGGCATCGATCGCGTGAAACAGGTCGTAGGAATCGGATACAACCGCCACAACGCGACCCTCGCCCCCAAACGACGCGAGCATATTGGCGTACGCCTTCACCTCGCGCTCACGCCCCCACGCCGTCATCGTGCTGTGTTCCGCCGCCGGGATGGAGAAACCGGGCATGTCGGCGTCGTAGCTTTCACGCAGCAGGCGGATCGCCGCCACGGTATCCGTTCCCTGAAAACTCAACAGGTGCGCGGCGCCGCCGAGGGCCGCCGTTTCAGCAGAGCTCGCGCCCCGCGCGCCAAAATCATGCACCTTGAACGGCAGCCCGTCAGCATTGTCCGCGGTGCGCTCGAGCGCCGCGGCGATGATGCGGCGGCATTCAAAAGAACGCGTCGCCACGGAGGTCGGATACCAGACCGCGCGCAACAACGCCGTCTCCACGTAGCTGGTCAACCACGCACAGGTCGGATCGGTATTGCGTACCTGCACGAGTACGTTGGAAACGGGCACCACGCTACCCTCGGGCACCGCCTCCACAGACAGCGGCAGGCGGCCGCCGTGCACCTCAAGTATGTGACGCCACCCGGCTTCGTGAAACGGTAACCCGTGGGCGGGCAACAGGTGCGCCGCCTCTTCGATGTGCGCTTGGGTGACGCGTTGACTGAGATAGGTCTTCAGAAATCGTTGCAGACCAAAGAACACCGTATGCGGGGCAGCGCCGCCGCGCGATTCGATGTAACTGGACACCGCCGTGGTACCGGGCGGGTACTGCCGATAGTGCGAGGCTTTGTACGAGTCGACGTCAAGGATGGGATTGTGATTCACAGGAACTCCTCCGGTGAGAAAAACACAGGCGGTCTGTCCGCCGTGCCAGAAACGCAACGCGGTCAGCGGGGGCCGCCGACCAGACGTTGCACGATGAAATAGTGATCCTCAAAACAGCGCTCCGGTGCCAGCTCCGCCAGCGGCACCCAGAACGCATGGCGCGCATCATCGCCGCCGCGCACTTTTGGCAGCGTCTTGTCGGGCTTGAGCTCAATCAGAAACGCATGCGTAAACGTGCGGCCGCGCGCGGAACGATGCGGATCGTCAAAGACGTCACGCCGCGAGATGCTGCCCGCCAGTACCGGCAGCGGCACCTTGATGCGGGTCTCCTCCTTCAGCTCGCGCAGCGCCGCCGTCTGAAGGTCCTCATCACCGTCCACAAAGCCGCCCGGCAACGCCCACTGCCCGCGACCGGGACGCGCTTTTCGTTCCACCAGCAGCACGTGGCCTGACTGCACGACCACCGCATCGACGGTGACAAACATGGGCGTGTACGGCGCGTTAGCCCATTGCGCGCGGTAGTTGCGAATAAACACGGTTTCGTCGCGCAAATCGGCGAACTCGGACGTGTCGAGAAAGGATGCCAGCTGGGCGGCGACCGGACCGGGGACGACGTCGTCAGAGATCGTCCCGCTCGGCGCCTCAAAAAGCCGCTGGCGAATGTCGGTGGCGTTCAATCCACCCACGTTGGGGACATCCACCGACGACCACTGGGGAAACCGCGTCAGATAGTACGAGCTGCGGTCCTTGCTGTGACCAATGAGACCGATCCTTGCGGCGCGGTGTGGCTGACTGTGGTGCGCCGCGACGACGCCGCTGACGCATTGCTGGACGGTCCGCAGCCAAAGCGGATCGTTGTAGGTCGCATCCATCAACGGCATGACGTGCGTGCGGCGCCGCTCATCGTGATCGAGCAACGAAGACACCATCGCGTGGCGCTCATCGAAGGACCAGGGGTTGCGCGAACAGCGCGGCCGGTGTGCTGAGCCCACGAGCACGATGACGTGGGCAGCTTGCTGAAGCGCCGCACGCAAGACGGCTTCATGGCCGCGGTGAAAAGGCTGGAACCGGCCAATGAAGACCAGAAAGTCGAACTTGGATTCGGCCACAGTAAGCTCCTTACCGATGCGGCGGTGGGTCTGTTCCCGTGCCGCGAATTGCCGTGAGCCAGAAGATTCGCGCTAATCGAGAGGCGCGTCAAGCCGCGCAAGGGCCGACGCCGCAGATTCCAGCGCCCCTTCCACATAACCCCCTTGATGGGGCGCGAATTCGGTCCCCGCCAGAATCAGCCGACGCGACCAGTCATGAGGCAGCGCCGGCGCCGGACCGTAGTGCGGATGGGTGGTCGGTGGAATCTGATCGGCGGCCGTCGCACACCAGCGATCGGTTGCCCAGTCCTTGAGCAGCAGCGCGGACGGATCGCCCGCCTCGTCGCCGAACACCCGACGAAGCTGATCGACAATGGCGGCTTTCAACGTGTCCTCATCGCGCCGCCGGGCTGGCGGCCAGCCAACAAATCCGAACAACGCAAAGCGTCCCGCGCGCTCATCGGACGCGTCGTGTATTTCCACGAGCGGTCCCAGTCGACTCGCACCTCGACCCGACAGGCCCGCGTCACGCCAAAACGGTGTCGGGTAGACGGCGACGCACTTGGCCTGCCCGGCCATCCACGTGGACACCGCCGCGAGCGACCGTGAAAACGACTCCGGCAGCGCCGGTTGGAACGTCAAGCTGTTGATCAGGCGTGGGGGCATGGCCAGAACGACCTGGTCGGCAGTGAACACCCGTCCTTCTGCCTCGACCGTGACGCCGTCGTCACCCAACACCAGCGTTTGCACCGGGGTCGACAGATGCAGATCTGTCGCATCAACCCGCGCAGCGAGTTGACGGGTCACGGCCGCAAAGCCACCCACCACGCGCATCGACGTGGGCATGGCGGGAAAGTCACGGTACGGCGTACACCGCCCGGTCTGGTCCTCGAAGCAGAATGCGCCCTCATCGAACTGCTCGAATCGTTCGATCCCAAAACGCGCAAGCAGCGCAGCCAGTCTCGGCTGCCCGTCCCAGAACCACGCGGGACCTAATTCAAACGAAGCGGACCCGATGGCATGCGACACAATCCGCCCACCGACGCGATCGCGCGCTTCCAGCACGACCACGTCCCGCCCTTGTTGCGTCAGCGTTTCGGCAATACGCAGCCCGGCAATGCCGGCGCCGACGACCAGTACAGAGTGGTTTTGCTCCACCGAGGTGGCTTCAGGCTCAGTGTTCAAGGGACTGGATTCAAAGATCCAGGCGCGACGACGTGACGAAGATGACCGGTCTTGACCCAGAACATGGCGCCTTGATCGGACGCCGACGCCGCAAGGCGCTCGTCGTCCGGGAGCCGAAGCCAAGAATGCCGCATTAGCGCGCCGCGATCGGTTTTCAGTTCGCCCTCAAGGACAAGAAGCTCCAGCCCCCCGGTGGCTTGAAGCATCAGCGACACGTCCGACGCCAGCCGATAGCATGAGACCACCTCCCGAGCGTCGTGATGCAAAACACACTGCGCCACGCCGGCCTGCGTTTGCGCCAACGCCTCGTGCATGTCCAGTGTGAGCGCAGCGCGATCGTCGGGATCAAATTGCCAGAGCTTCACGAAAATGACGCACCCCTGCTCCGAGCCCGGCGTGTGTGATGAGGTGGGCGGATTACGCACATAGGTTCCGGCCGGAAAGTCCCCGTGTTCGTCCTGGAAGACGCCGTCAAGCACGATGAATTCCTCGCCACCGTTGTGGGTGTGCGCCGAAAAGTGACTGCCGGGCGCGTAACGAACAATCGTCGTGGCCCGCGCGACCTCACCCCCGATGCGATCAAGCATGCGACGATCGACACCCTGCATTGGCGACGGCTGCCAAACCAGTTCATCAGTATGCACCAGACATGTCTGGCTGAAGTCATCTCGTAATTGCATTGGAAACTCTCTGGGGGAAGAACGTCATGTTGTCACACTCAGCTGTCACCGCCCGCCGGAAGAGCATGACGCTCCAACGCCCGCTCCAGATAATCCGGCGCGGTGAGCATTGGAATGCTCTTCTCGGTAAAGAACGCGCGCAGTGACTCAGCCTGATCCAGCGCATCGCGATAGCCAAGCTCGATGAGCTCGCGCGTGTACGCTCTTTCGAACAGCAGATAACTGTTTAACTGTGAGCGGCTGTCCTTCAGCGCGCCCACGCCACGCAGCAGCGTGCGCATGGCCCGGGGGAAGGCCTCGCTGTGGCGATAGGCGATCTCGCGAATATCCTCGCTCGGGACGATCAGATGCAGGGCGACCGGGCGCAGCAACCGCTGCCGATCCTTGTCCATGATCGGGCCGGTGCGTTCGAGCATGTGATTGACCCGCGTCATACGCTCGAGGTCGGCAAACAGACCGTCCAGAAAAACCGTGTCCAGCATGTAACCGGCGATTTCGCCGAATCGGGGCGGCGGACCGGCGTCCTCACCCGGCGGCATCGGGCGCTCGTCGCGCACGCCGATCACGAGCAGTCGGTCTGCCCCCAGATGCAGCGCGGGACTCAAGGGCGTGGCTTCACGCATGGCACCATCGCCGAAGTGCTCGCTCCCGATGGTCGCGGTGGGAAAGATAAACGGCACCGCGACAGATCCCATCAGATGGTCAAGATCGAGTTCCGCCCGTACGCCTGCCCGGCGGCTGCGTATCCACGGCGCCAGCTCCTCCTTGCCCTGAAAGAACGAAATCGCGCGCGCGCACGCAAACCCCGACGCCGTGACGGACACCGCATCGAGTGCGCCGGCTTTTATGGCGCGCTGGATGTTCTCGAACCTGAGGTATCGCGACAGCAGCGACCGAAGTGGCGCGTTGTCCAGAAGCGACGCCGGTGCTGCGGGACCGAATCCCCCGAGCGTCAGTGCGGCGAGCCAGTGCGCGCTTCGTCCAAGGAGGTGCCCGGCACCGCATCGATAAACCTGCTCGCATCGAAAATCAGACCACACGCGCGTGAGCTCACCCACGCCGCGTTGAAAGCGCAGCGCGTTGCTTGCCAACACCGCGGCGTTTACGGCCCCGACCGATGTACCGCTGACCACCCGGAACGGATTTCGATTGGGTCGTGGCAAGAGCTCCGCAATGCCCTTCAACACACCGGCCTGGTAGGCACCGCGCGCGCCGCCCCCCGGCAGCACCAGTCCGGCCGTGAACCCCTCGGTCACGCCGTGACCACCACACCCGTCTGGCGCAAGCGCGCCATGGCGTCGTCAAGACCGGACAGCGTCATCGGGTACATGCGCTGATCCATCAATTCCCGAATCAGCTTGACTGACGGTGTATAGCCCCAGGACTTCTCGGCCTCCGGGTTGAGCCACACGGCGTTTGGGAATTTGGACAACAAACGCCGCAGCCAGAGGGCTCCGGGTTCCTCATTGAAGTGCTCGACACTGCCACCGGGATGCGTGATTTCGTACGGACTCATCGTCGCGTCGCCCACGAAAATCACCTTGTACTCGTCGTTGTAGGTACGCGTGACCTCTTCGAGCGGCAGCGTGGAGGCGCGGCGCCGATCGTTGTCTGTCCAGACGCGTTCATAAAGGCAGTTGTGAAAATAGAAATACTCGAGTTGCCGGAACTCGCTGCGCGCAGCGCTGAACAAGTCCTCGCACAGGCGAACATACGGATCCATTGAGCCGCCC
Source organism: Pseudomonadota bacterium (assembly GCA_039026595.1). Lineage (GTDB taxonomy): Bacteria > Pseudomonadota > Gammaproteobacteria > Steroidobacterales > JBCCMA01 > JBCCMA01. The sequence continues at coordinate 9,708 of JBCCMA010000023.1, read as the reverse complement.
ACGTCAAAAAACAGCAGCACCTTGATCTGATTGCGCCGGGGCGCGCGGTATTTGATATCGAGCAGACCGGCGTTGTCGGCCGTCGCCCGGATCGTGTCGCCGATCGAAAACTGATCCTGACGTCCCTGACGTGCGAAGCGTCGCAAGCGCCGCAGCGCCATTTTGATGTTGCGCGTGCCGAGCTGCCGATCGTCCGCCAGATTGCGGTACTCGCGGTTCTGCCACACGTTGACGGCTTTGCCCTGTCCGCCTTCGCCACCGATGCGGACACCCTCGGGGTGGTACCCGGAATGACCGAAGGGCGATGTCCCTCCGGTACCAATCCAGCGATTCCCGCCCTCGTGGCGTTTCTGCTGTTGTGCGATGCGATCGGCAAGCGTCTTCATCAGCTCATCGAAACCGCCCAGCTTTTCAAGCTTGGCGCGTTCCTCTTCAGACAGGAGACGCTCGGCCGCCGCCTTGAGCCATTCATCGGGGATGTCGCCCGTAATCAGCTCAAACTTCAGTTCAATGCCTTTGAAAAACGCCTCGAACGCTTGATCGAACCGGTCGTAGCGCCCCTCGTCCTTGACGAGCGTGACCCGTGCGAGCCGGTAAAAATCATCCAGACGCCCGGTGACCAGACGGTGGTCAAGGCCGTCGAGCAACGCAAGAAACTCGGTCAGCGACACCGGCAGGCCGGCATCACGAAGGAAAAAGAAAAATCTAACGAGCATTTCGTCGATTCAGGAACACCAGCTGCTCGAACAGGTGCACGTCCTGCTCGTTTTTCAAAAGCGCGCCATGCAACACCGGAATGATCGACTTGTCGTCCTTGGCCTGCAGCGCCTCAGGATCAATGTCCTCGGCGACCAGAAGCTTGATCCAGTCGAGCAGCTCGGACGTAGACGGCTTCTTCTTGAGGCCCGGAACCTCGCGCACCTCAAAGAACACACGCAGCGATTCAGCGAGCAGTTCTTTTTTGAGATTGGGGAAATGCACATTGACGATCTGCGTCATGATTTCCTCGCCGGGGAACCGGATGTAATGGAAGAAACAGCGGCGCAGAAACGCGTCGGGCAGTTCTTTTTCGTTATTGCTGGTGATGATGATGATTGGGCGCTGTCGGGCCTTCACCGTCTCACCCGTTTCGTACACAAAAAACTCCATCCGATCCAGCTCCTGCAGCAGATCGTTCGGAAATTCGATGTCGGCCTTATCGATCTCATCGATCAACAGCACCGGTTGCCGATCCGACTCGAACGCCTCCCAGAGCTTGCCGCGCTTGATGTAGTTGGCAATGTCCTGAACCTTGTCGTCGCCAAGCTGCGAGTCACGCAGACGCGAAACGGCGTCGTACTCGTACAGCCCCTGCTGCGCGCGCGTCGTGGATTTGATGTGCCATTCGACCAGCGGGTAGCCCAACGAGCGCGCCACCTCCAGCGCCAGTTGGGTCTTGCCGGTGCCCGGCTCCCCTTTGATCAGGAGCGGGCGCTCAAGAACGATGGCGGCGTTCACGGCTGCTTTCAGGTCGGCGTCCGCCACATAACGGTCGCTGCCGTCGAAACGTTGGTCGGTCATTCTGAAGTTACTCTGCAGGGGTCAGCGTCAGAGTGTACCGCGTGGGACCGGGGAGCAAAGGGGATGGGTTGCCGAGCACCCAGTCGTCGTGCCCCGCATCGAAAAACGGAGAAAGCGGGTGCCCGCTCTGCCCACCCGGCATGTGAAAAATCGCCGCGTCTTCCTGCCCTGGGGCCACCACCAGCCGCTGCGATGCACCGAACGACGGGGCCTGAACACGCGGCACGAACGCATCGCCGGGCATGGGCGTCTCGGGCATCGACAGCCAACCGCTCAGTGCGCCCGGCAACACGCCGGCCAGCGGATGACGAACGCGCAACCGGTTGCGCTCGCCCCAGCTCGGGCCAACGTCGCCCTCGTCGATGACGCGATCGACCATTGCCAGGAGATACGCGGGCCAGCTGTCCTCGCCGAGCGGCAACAGCGCCTGTGGTTGCTCGGACACCAGTTGCCACACCGCGTACTCCCGTTGGCGTAAACGATCTGCGCGCACATCAGGCCGCCCGGACAGCGGCGCGAGGAAATGCCCCATCAGGTCGCGCTCGATCCGCGCTCTGAACGCGCGGACCACGCGGTAGGCCTTGGCGTCCGACGAAGCTTCAAGACGTCCCTGCGAGAGGATTTCAAGCACGTTGCCGCGCGCCGGCCTGGCAGTGACGGCGTCCTGAGACAGTACAGAACGCATCAGCTTGCGCCAGCGCTCCAGAAAGCGCCCGTTGGTATCGAGCTGCACCCCGAGCGCAGCCGGTTCCGACACGGTCGGTAACGCCGCCAGCGCGTCTCGAATCTGCATCGCGCGAACGCCGAGCGGATAGTCGTCGGCGCCGATCGCCCCCACCCTGTCGAGCCCCGCGACGCGCCCGTTGGCGGTCCACAGCTGGCCGATCGCGGGGTTCACGACCCGCGGCACCTCACCGGGCGATAACCAACCGCGCCAGCCACCGTCCTCGTCGCTCATCACCGGTCGGGACGAATCGTAATTGGCCCGCCGGGGTATCTGTCCAGCGATGGTCCAGCCCAGACGCCCGTCGCGCCCGACCACCAGAATGTTCTGCGGGGGCATGCCCATGCGCTGCGCGAGCGCAAGTCCCGACGAGACGTCCGTCACGGCGAGCATATCGAGCAGATTGAGGTTGATGGCCTCTGCAAAATGCGCGGTCCAGCGCACGGCCACGGGCCGTCCTTGAGTGTCTTCCGCAATGACCGGCCCGAAGCGCGACATGGGCACCGTCAGCGCGACCGGCTGACCGTCGCGCACTTTGATCATCTCTTCGCGGACCCGGAGTGTGTCCGCGCCACGCGGCACGCGATAGCGCCCGGGTGACCCCGATGGGCGCAGCACAACCCGGTCCGAATAGTCGCCGTAGCTGTTGGTGAACCCCCACGCGACATGCCCGTTGCTGCCCACGACGATGCCCGGCAGCCCCGGCAGGGAGACCCCCACCGCATCGAGTGCGGCCGCTTCACCATCCTGTTCAATCAGACGCACGCGGTACCAGATGTTGGGCAACGACAGCCCAAGATGCATATCGTTTGCGAGCAGTGCCGCCCCGTGCGGCGTACGGGCACCGGCCACAGCAAAGCTGTTGCTCCCGGGCGTACGATCTTCCGCAGGCGGCGCGGACGACGCATCGTCGAACCAGCGCGTATCGGGCAGCGGTGGCGCTGGCACAGCCGGCCCTCTGAGCGGAGCGTCCCAGACACCGCCGCGTGCGGTCAGCCACGCGTACGCATCCCCCGGCAAGGCCTCGAACATCAGGCCGCGCAGACGATCGAGGTCGGCTTCCTGATCGGTGAGCTGCAAAAACATCGACAGGACCACCAGCAGACTGTCACGCGCTGTCCAGGGTTCGGGCTCGGCACGCAGCAACAGGTATTCGAACGGCCGCGCCGACAGCGAGTCGAGGCCGGCGTTCACACCGGCGACGTAGGCGTCGAGCTGATCCCGATGTGCCGGCGGCATGGCCGTCAGCGCCTCATCGGCCACCAGAGACAGTCCGTGAACACGAACCGATTTGTCACGGGCCAGCGCGAGCTCGCCGAAGAGTTCGGCCAGTCGGCCAGCGGCCGCGCGCCGCGCGAGGTCCATCTGGAAGAACCGATCCTGGCCATGCAAAAAGCCCTCGGCATGGAACAGATCGCGTCGGCTGCTTCCCCTGATGGTGGGCACACCAGCCGCGTCGCGTTCGATCGTCACCGGCGCGGCGACCGACGTGGATTGCATCCCGGCAAGTAACGGGAGGGACCCACGCAACAACGCGATCACAAAAAGAACCAGCACCAGACCAAGAACGGCCACGCTGAATAAGATGGATTTTGCTACGCGCAACGTGGTGACCTCAGCTACTCCAATTGAGGCCGCACCGCCGGATGCTCAAGCCTCGATGATTTTCATCGTATTTGTTTTGCCCGAGATCCCTGACAGCGCGCCACGCGTCAGAATCAACCGCTCGCCCCGGCGTACGACGCCGCGCGCCACCATTTCATCGGCGATGTGCCGGGTCAGATTGGTTTCGTTGACCTTCTGCACATCAAACGAGACGGGCGAGACGCCGCGGTACAGCGTGACACGGCGCCGGGTGCTCTCATGGCGGGTGAACGCATAAATCGGACGACCCGAGCGGATGCGCGAAAGCCACAGTGCGGTGGAACCGGATTCGGTCAGCGCGACGATCGCTTTAACGTCGAAGTGATTGGCGGTGTACATCGTCGCCATCGCGATCGCTTCATCCACCAGCTCAAACGACCGCTCGACACGGTGCTGGGAGGTCCGCGTAACGGCCTGACGCTCGGCGCCCTCGCAAATGCGCGCCATCGCTTCGACCGCCTTGACCGGGTATGCCCCCGTCGCGGTCTCGGCCGACAACATCACGGCGTCCGTGCCGTCGATGACCGCGTTGGCGACATCGGAGACTTCGGCTCGGGTGGGGATCGGGCTTTTGACCATCGACTCCATCATCTGGGTGGCCGTAATCACCACGCGGTTCATCGCCCGCGCGCGGTGGATGATCATCTTCTGCACACCGGGCAGTTCGGCATCACCGATCTCGACGCCCAGATCGCCCCGCGCCACCATGGCCACATCGCACGCCTGCAGGATCTCATCGATATTGTCGATGGCCTCGGCGCGTTCAATCTTGGCCACCACGTAGCCTTCACCGCCGGCGTCGCGCAGCAGCCGGCGCAGTTCGATCACGTCCCGCGCATCACGCGGAAACGACATCGCAACATAGTCGAGATTCAGACGCGCGGCGTGCAGGATATCCTCGCGATCCTTGTCGGTCAGGGCCGCCGCCGATAACCCCCCGCCGTGGCGATTGATGCCCTTGTTGTTTGACAGCACACCGCCCTGACGAACCGTGCAAGTCACGCGCGTGGTCGACACCGAGTCGACCGTGAGCACAATGGCGCCGTCGTTGAGAAGCAGGCGATCGCCCGGCTTCACGTCCCGCGGTAAGGACTCATAGGTAATGCCGACCTGGCTTTCGTCGCCGTCATCTTTGCCGAGCTCGAGGTCCAGCGAAAACGCGTCGCCGTTGGTAAGGGTCACCTCGCCGTTCCGGAAACCCCGGATACGGATTTTCGGGCCCTGCAGATCGCCGAGGACGGCGACGTCCCGACCCACGCTAGCGGCGACCTCGCGGACCTGCCGGACCCGCCGTTCATGATCTTCAATGTCGCCATGGGAGAAGTTGATCCGCGCCACATCCACGCCCGCCTCGATCAGGGCGGTCAACGCCTCGATGTCATCAGTGGCCGGACCGATGGTCGCGACGATCTTGGTTCGTCTTTGCATGCTGGCTCGCCTTATCAGGATCTGGCGGCGCGCTGTGGCCGCGAACTGCGGGCGTTACGCGCGTGGTGAGAGTGCTTCAACCGCCGGAAGTGTCTTGCCCTCGAGAAACTCGAGAAACGCGCCACCGCCCGTCGAAATATAGGAAATACGGTCGCCCACACCGAACCGGTCCAGAGCGGCCAGCGTGTCGCCGCCGCCCGCGATGGAAAACCCGTCGCTGGCCGCGATGGCCTCGGAGAGCACCCGCGTGCCATCCGCGAACGCATCGAACTCAAAGACACCGAGCGGCCCGTTCCAGACGATCGTGCCCGCGTCGCGCATGATCGAGGCGATATGGGCCGCGGACTCGGGCCCTACATCGAGGATGAGTTCGTCATTGCCGACCTGATCGACCGGCTTGATCGTGGCCGGCGCCGTCGCCGCAAATTCAGAGGCGACCACCACATCGGTCGGGATGGGAATCTCCGCATCGCTGTCGATGAGACGCCGCGCCTCCGCAACGAGGTCAGGCTCATACAGTGATTTGCCCACACTGTGGCCCGCGGCGGCGATGAACGTGTTGGCGATGCCGCCACCCACCACAAGACGATCGACCTTGCTCACCAGCGCGTCCAGCACGGTCAGTTTGCTTGAGACCTTGGCCCCGCCCACCACGGCCACCATGGGGCGCGCGGGCTGATCCAGCGCCTGGCCGAGCGCATCGAGCTCGGCCGCAAGCAGAGGACCGGCACACGCGACCGGTGCGAACCGGGCGACACCCGCTGTCGACGCCTGGGCGCGGTGGGCCGTGCCAAAGGCGTCCATAACAAACACATCGCAAAGCGACGCGTAGCGACGCGCCAGTTCATCATCGTTGCCTTTTTCGCCGACGTTGAAGCGCACGTTCTCAAGCAGAGCGACCTCGCCCGGCGAGACAGACGCCACGCACAGACTGGGCAGCACATGCACATCACGCCCCAGTGCTTTGCTCATTGCGTCCGCGACGGGCGCCATGGAGTACTGCGCCTCGGGCTGCCCTTCGGTGGGCCGCCCCAGATGCGACATGACCAACACCGCCGCGCCACAGTCGAGCGCGATGCGCACGGTGGGCAGCGCCGCCTGCAACCGCCGGTCGTTCGTGACCCGCCCGTCTGCGATGGGCATGTTGAGGTCCTGACGAATGAGCACCCGCTTGCCGCGGACATCCAGATCGGCGAGGCGACGCATCGTTCGGCCCTACGCGTTCGACAACGCGAGCATGGTGTCGAGCATGCGGTTCGAGAAGCCCCACTCGTTGTCGTACCACGAGCAGACTTTCACCAGCGTGCCGTCTACCTTGGTCAACGTGGCATCGAAGTTTGAAGAGGCCGGGTTGTGGTTGTAGTCAATCGACACCAGCGGCTCGTCGCTGTAAGTCAGGATACCCTTCAGCGAACCTTCCGAGGCGTCTTTCAGGATCGAGTGCACTTCGTCGATGCTGGTTTCGCGCTTTGCGACAAAGGTCAGGTCAACCAGCGACACGTTGATCGTGGGCACGCGCACAGCGTAGCCGTCGAGACGACCCGACAGCTCAGGCAGCACGAGACCAACGGCGGCGGCCGCGCCGGTCTTGGTCGGGATCATCGACATGGTGGCCGAACGGGCGCGACGCAGATCCTTGTGGAACACGTCGGTCAGCGTCTGGTCATTTGTGTAAGCGTGGATGGTGACCATCAGACCCTGCACAACGCCCAGCGTGTCATTGAGCGGCTTGACCAACGGCGCGAGGCAGTTGGTGGTGCACGACGCATTTGAAATTATCGTGTCGCTCGACTTCAGAATGTCGTGGTTCACACCGTAGACGACGGTGGCATCCGCGTCGGACGCCGGCGCCGAAATGACGACCTTCTTTGCACCGGCCTGAATGTGCATGCCGGCTTTTTCCTTGTTGTTGAAAATGCCGGTGCATTCCAGAACGACGTCCACGCCCATCTCACCCCAAGGCAGTTTGGACGGATCGCGTTCCGAGCACACGCGAATGCGATCGCCATTAACCACCATGTGATCGCCATCCACCGATACGTCGGCGTTGAACGTACCGTGCGCCGTATCGCGCGTGGTCAAATAGGCATTGGTGGAAGCGTCACCCAGATCGTTGATGGCAACGATGCTGATTTCATCGTTCCGCCCGGATTCGTACAGCGCACGCAACACGTTGCGCCCGATGCGGCCGTAGCCATTGATCGCGACTTTAATTCCCATTTTCTTCTCCCGTCCGTCGGACGATTACAGTAAGGATTCCACCGCGGCGACGACGCCGTCCACGGTAAGGCCAAAGTAGTTGTAGACATCAGCGGCCGGCGCCGACTCGCCGTAGCGATCCACGCCGAGCACTTTGCCGTTGGGCCCGACGTAGCGCCACCACAGATCGCTCACCCCGGCTTCAATAGCCACGCGGCGCGTTACCGACGCGGGCAGCACGCTGTCCCGATATTTTGCATCCTGCGCGTTGAACACCTCGGTGCACGGCATGGACACAACGCGCACGTCAATCTTGTCGGCAAGCGTATCGGCGGCAGCGGTCGCAAGCTGAACTTCCGTTCCGGTGGCGATCAGGATGACCTGCGGTTTGCTCCCGGTGTCGCGCAGCACGTAGCCGCCGCGGGCAATGTGTCGCACGGCCTCGTCGCTGCGGTTTTGGTGTTTCGCGTTTTGGCGTGAGAACACCAGTGCATGCGGCGTGTGTTTTGACGACACGGCGGCACGCCAGGCGACGGCCGATTCGACCGCGTCGCAGGGGCGCCAGACGTTCAGGCCGGGCATGAGCCTGAGGCTCGCGATGTGCTCCACCGCCTGATGGGTTGGCCCATCTTCGCCCAGGCCAATGGAATCGTGCGTGTACACGAAGCTGACCGGCACTTTCATCAGCGCGGCCATGCGCACCGCGTTTCGCGCATAGTCCGAGAACACCAGAAAAGTGCCGCCGTAGGGCTTGAATCCGCCGTGCAGCGCCATCCCGTTCATAATGGCCGACATCCCGAACTCACGGACGCCGTAATAAATATAGTCGCCGTCTGCGTTGTCGGCGGTGATGCCGCGCGACCCCGACCACAGTGTGTTGTTCGAGCCGGTGAGGTCCGCCGACCCACCAACCATTTCGGGCAACTTCGGGCAGTAGCCGTTAAGGGCATGCTGCGAGGACTTGCGCGTTGCGGCGTCGATGGCGGCTTCGGCCGTGGAGGCGATAAACGCATCCGCATGCTCATCAAAATCTTCCGGAAGCTGGCCGCTCACACGGCGCACGTACTCGGCAGCAAGGTCAGGGTAGGCCTCGGCGTAAGCGTCGAAAAGGGCCTGCCACTCGGCTTGACGCGCCGCGCCAGCCTCACGGGCATCCCACGCAGACTGAATGTCGTCCGGAATATCAAACGGATCGTGCGGCCAGTTGATGGTCTCACGAACCAGTGCCACCTCGTCGTCACCCAACGGCGAGCCGTGGCTGGCGGCGGTTCCCGCTTTGTTCGGCGAACCCCAGCCAATGGTGGTCTTGCAACAGATCAGCGATGGCTTGTTGGTGGCCTCGGCCACCTCGATCGCTTGCGTGACCGCATTGGCATCGTGACCGTCAACGTCTTCGACGACGTGCCACCCATAGGCGCGGAAGCGCGATGGCGTGTCGTCGGAAAACCAACCTCGCACATCCCCGTCAATGGAGATCTGATTGTCGTCGTAAATACAGATCAGCTTGCCGAGCCCCAGTGTGCCCGCCAGCGAACACGCCTCGTGGGAGATGCCCTCCATGAGGCAGCCATCTCCCAAAAAGACAAACGTACGGTGATCGACGATATCGAAATCGGGCCGATTGAAGCGTGCGGCGAGGGTACGCTCGGCGACCGCCATGCCAACCGCGTTGGCCAGACCCTGCCCGAGTGGCCCGGTGGTGGTCTCCACGCCAGGCGTAATGCCATATTCCGGATGGCCAGCGGTTTTGGAATGCAGTTGCCGGAACTGACGTATGTCGTCAATCGACAAATCGTAACCGGACAAATGCAGCAGCGCATAGATGAGCATCGAGCCGTGTCCGTTGGACAACACGAAGCGATCGCGGTTGTGCCAGTTCGGGTCGGCCGGGTTATGTTTAAGAAACTGCGACCACAGCACCTGCGCAATGTCGGCCATGCCGAGTGGCGCGCCAGGGTGGCCGGAGTTGGCACGTTGTACCGCGTCCATCGACAGAGCTCGAATAGCGTTGGCGAGTTCTTTTTGTGTGGGCATGTTTCTGGTCGCCTGCGAAAGCCACCGCCCTGCGCGCGAACAGCATTGAGCCCACCAATCCATTGGCCAGCAAAGATCCAAGCCGGGGCAAAGCTGGGCCCGCGGATGGGCCAGCGGAT
>JBCCMA010000022.1:0-29497 GCA_039026595.1 Pseudomonadota bacterium | reverse complement strand
GGCAGTAGTCAACGACCTTGCCGTCGACGATAAGAATCCGCTTGTCGCCATCAACAATCTGGGGAATAAAGCCCTGCGCCATCGCAAACCGCCGATTGGTGTCGGTCAGCGTTTCGAAGATGACGCTGCGGTTCGGGTCGCCTTCATTGACCACGAAAATGGATTTGCCGCCCATGCCGTCGAGTGGCTTGACGACGATGCGTTTGTGCTCGGCCAGGAATTGATCCATACGCCGCATGGATCGGGTGATCAGAGTTGGCGGGCACCATTCCGGGAACCAAGCCGTGTACGCTTTCTCGTTGACATCTCGAAGACTGGCGGGCCGGTTCACCACCAGCGCACCGGCCGTCTCCGCGCGTTCGAGGATGTACGTGGCATACACGTATTCCATATCGAACGGTGGGTCTTTGCGCATCAGGATGACGTCGAGATCGCCGAGGCGGCACGCGCGCGGCTCGCCGAGCGTGTACCAGTCTTCGCGATCATCGCGGACGTCCAGCGGACGCGCCCGACCGATCGCGTCGCCGTTGTCGATGTCCAGATCGCCCATTTCGAAATAATGCAGCGCATAGCCGGCGCGCTTGGCCGCAAGCAGCATCGCGAGCGTGGAGTCCTTGTAGGGAGCGATTCGGCTGATCGGGTCCATGATGACGCCGAGCTGGCGTTGGTCTGAAGGCATCTTTTTGACGTTCCTTGCGCTGGCCGCCTGACGCGCGACGGCAACTGTAAAGGGGAGCACGATGCGGTATGATAAAACGTGCGGCCGGTCACGGATACTTTCTTAGTTTTCAGTGGAATATCGCGACAGGCGAAACCGCTGTCCACCTGCTGCTTTTCGATGCTGCGCGACGCGTCACGCGCAGTGAAACGGTGGAGGCCTGGCCCCCGCTCACCGCGTCATGAACTGTGAGGAATTCCATGGAAGTAGCCGAACCTGCCACGCTCGTCGGACTGAAGGTCCTTGTGATCGACGACAGCAAAACGATCCGGCGTACGGCCGAGACCCTGCTCAAGAAAGAGGGGTGCGAGGTCTACACCGCGACCGACGGTTTCGACGCGCTTTCCAAGATCGCCGATCACCAGCCCGACATCGTGTTTGTGGATATCATGATGCCCCGGCTCGACGGCTATCAGACCTGCTCGCTGATCAAGAACCACAGTACATTCAGAACAACACCGGTCATCATGCTGTCCAGCAAAGATGGGCTCTTTGACCGCGCTGAAGGCCGCATTGCCGGTTCCGAACAGTATTTGACCAAACCGTTTACCCGTGACGAACTGATTGGCGCGATTCAGCGCCACGTGGAGCGCTAGCCATGCCGCTGGTATTGATCGTTGATGATTCCCCGACCGAAGTGCACGTGCTGCGTCAGGCCTTGGAAAGCAACGGCTATCACACTGTCAGCGCGGCTGATGGCAACGAGGGCCTGTCGCTCGCGCGTTCGCGCAAGCCGGATCTGATCCTGATGGATGTCGTGATGCCCGGTCTGAACGGTTTTCAGGCCACACGTCGGCTGCACAAAGATCCGGAGACTGCGTCCATCCCGGTCATCATGGTGACCACAAAGAGCCATGACACCGATCGAATATGGGGGTTGCGTCAGGGCGCCGTGGATTACATCGTCAAGCCCGTGGACCCGGCGGACCTCGTCGAACGCGCCCGCGCTGTGCTGGCCGCCTGACGGAGAGTCCTGTGACTGAGGCTGCTGCCCCCGCCCTCCGCGAACTTGCGGATCAACCGTTTGAGTTGTTGCGCGAAATGGAGCGACGCGCCACCGCGCGCTACGCCAGCGATGCGGACACCACCGCGTGGGTAGGTGTTGGTTTGCGGGTCGGCAGTCACCGCTATGTGGTGGCACGCGAGGCAATTCGCGAGGTCATGAAGCGCCCGGACCTGACGCGCGTTCCTGGCGCACAATCGTGGCTTCGCGGCCTCGCCAACGTGCGCGGTCAGTTGCTTCCGGTCGTTGATCTGCACATGCTGGTCGATGGCGGGCCGACATCGTCAGATCGTCGCACCAGAGTCGTGATCGCCAACAACGATGACGTGCCAATGGCTGTATTGGCGAGCGAAGTCTTTGGCTTTCGGCGTTTTGCCGATCAGGATCGCGTCGGAGCCGAAGACGCGTCGGGCGATCTGGCGCTGGCGGAATTTGTCGACGGCGCGTTTCGACGCGATGGCGCCACCTGGCCCGTGCTGAGCTTTGATCGTGTGATCAACAGCCCGCGGCTGCTGAGCGCGGTATAGCGCACCGCCGGGCCACGCGCGCGGCGACCGACCCAACCCGAACTGTATACGGAAACAACACCATGAATCAGACGGCCAACCGATCGCGGGTACTTCTTGGCATCGTGTGTCTCCTGCTGATCGTCGCAGCGATCGTGCTTTTGCTTCGGCCCGAAACCGAAACCGATGTTGCCGACCCGGTCAACGTCATGGATGTGGCGGCCAACGCGCAGTCGCTCGCCGTGCGCGTCCAGGACGCACTGGCGGGTGATCCCAAAGTGTTTGATGAGTTAGCACGCCGGGCGAAGCGCCTGCCCAACGCCTTGCCCGCGACGGATTTGCCTTCCGACAAGGCCGCGCTGGTCGGGCGCAGCTACAGCCAGTTCAAATCGGCGCTGTCGAAAATTACCGAGGGCCGGGCCACCATTCTGGAAGGCCACGACGCCGCTGCGGTCGTGAACCAGGCGCTGCCGGACCTGTTGACGAGGTTGGACGGGTTTGAAGCGTCGATCAGCGAAGGTGAGCGCGCGCGCGCCTTGCCATACGTGGAGCAGATTCGCGACCGCGTCCGCGTGCTTGCGGACCTGAGCCTCGCACTGGCCGGCGGCTTTGGCGAGCGCGCGGCCACGGAACGCCGGGTTGATCTCGCGCAGGGACAGGTTCGCCAGACGCTCGACGGGCTCGCGGGTCGCAGCCGAGGCCCAACGGTCCCGCCGGTCAACAGCGGAAGCACGGAACTGGCCGCGCTCACCAGCGCGTTTGACGCCTACAGCGACTCCGTGCAAACGGTGGTGTCCGCCACGTCGGCAGCGCCCGCTTTGCGCGCCGAAGTGGTTCAGCTCAGCGCGTCGAGTCAGGCCCTGTATGCGACGCTCCGCTCGGTGTCCCCAGGTCCGGCCGGACCCAGCGAGATCGATTATGTGCCGCTCGGGCTTCTTGGCGTTGCGGGTTTGCTGGTGCTGTTTTTGATGCGGGGCACTAAACAGGCGCCCGTCGACACGCGCGAGCTGGTGGCGGCAACCGAGCAGAACGAGGCGAACCAGGCCGCGATTTTACGCCTGCTCGATGAAATGGGCAGTCTCGCCGACGGCGATCTGACGGTCGAAGCGACCGTCAGTGAAGACATCACCGGCGCGATCGCCGACTCCATCAACTTTGCCATCGAGGCCCTGCGTGAGCTGGTGTCCACCATCGACGGTGCGGCCGGCGATGTTGAACGGCTGGCCCGGCAAACCGATGCCTCCGCCAACCATCTGGCCAAATCCAGTGAGAACCAGTCCAAACAGGTGTTTGCGGCGACCGAGTCCATTGCGAATATGGCGGAGTCGATCGAAGAGGTCTCGGGTAACGCGGAACAGTCGGCGGAGGTGGCCAAGCACTCGGTCGACATTGCGCACAAGGGCGCCGAAGCCGTACGGCGCACCATCGATGGTATGAATACGATCCGGGAGACCATTCAGGATACGTCCAAGCGCATCAAACGTCTGGGCGAAAGCTCGCAGGAGATCGGTGACATCCTTGAACTAATCAATGACATCGCGGAGCAAACAAATATTCTGGCGCTGAACGCCTCTATTCAGGCGTCGATGGCGGGCGAGTCGGGACGCGGGTTTGCGGTGGTGGCCGACGAAGTGCAGCGGCTCTCCGAGCGGTGCACCAACGCAACCAAGCAAATCGAAGTACTGGTCAAGACCATTCAATCGGACACGAACGAGGCGGTGGTCTCCATGGAGCGCAGCACCGCAGACGTGGTCAGTGGCGCGACGCTGGCTGAGAACGCCGGGGACTCGCTCGGCGAAATCGAAACCGTGTCCAATCAGATCGCGGGTCTGGTCGATACCATTTCCAATTCCGCGCGCAAGCAGGCCACGGCGGCGGCAGACATCACGCGGAACATGGGAGTATTGCAAGAGATCAGCGCGCAGACGGCGGAAAATACCGGAGCGGCATCGCGTTCGATCAAGCAGCTCGCGCTCATGGCGTCCAAGCTGCGTCAATCGGTGGACGGGTTCCGTTTGCCGAAGGCGAATGACGCCGCCGGGAAGCCGAGAACCGGCGATCCGGTCGATGCCATAGAGAATCACTCGCCACAGGAAACCATGGTCGCCAACGCAGGGCGGAAGTAGGTCGCCCGAAAGCGGCCCTGATGCGGGCCTGACTGCCGCAGGCAGCCCGGCGGCGAGCGTTGTGGGGAACGAACGTATTGAGCACGCAGATCACATGAGCGCATCCAAGCAGGACCTGACCGTCGATGCATTGGGCTGGATCAGCGATGAGCTGGCCAACATCTTTGCGTCCGTGGGGCGTTCGCTCGAACAGTTCGAGGCGGATCAGGCGAACAAGGCGGCTCTGGCCGAAGCGGCTGCATCGCTGCACGGCGCCTCGGGCGCGCTGCACATGGTGGAGGTCCACGGTGCGGCGCTGCTCACCGAAGAAATGGTCCGGGTCACCGAGGCGCTGAAAGACGATCTGGCCAGTTCTACCGCCGAAGCGCTCGACGCGCTCTCGCGGGCGCTTTTGCAGGCACCGGTGTACCTCGAACGCGTCGCACGGGGTGGCCACGATATCCCGCTGATTCTGCTTCCGCTGCTCAATGAGCTGCGCGCAACACGGGGCCGCCCGATTTTGTCGGAAAGCTCGCTGTTCGTGCTGAATGCCGACCGCGCCGGCGTCATGCCACCGCGTCCGGCCGCCGCCCGGCAAGGTGACATTCGCGCGCTGGCCGACAAGCTCCGCGGGCCGTACCAGGGCTCGCTGCTTAACTGGTTGCGCAACAACGATCCGGACACGCAACTCACCACGCTGACCAAAGTGGCCGAGCGTTTCCGCGAAGCGGCCGAAACCTCTCTGGTGTTCCAGACGTGGTGGGTGATCGGTGGCGTGCTCGAGGCCATCGTGGACGGTGGACTCAAGCCGTCCGCGTCCATCAAGCGACTGCTCGGTCAGGGTGACCGACAAATCAAGCGCCTGGCCACCCATGGTGAAAAAGACGACGATGACCGGGACGCCAGCGAAGCGTTCCTGAACAACCTGCTGTATTACGTGGGGCTGGCAACATCGGACGGGGAGCAGGTTACGGCGATTCGCAAGGCCTACGGATTACATCGCCTGGCACCGGACGGCGATGCACGGGAAAACAGCGACGCGCTCGCCGCCCCCAGCGTGAATCTGATGCAGTCGGTCGGCGATGCGATCGGACAGGATCTCGCGGATATCAAGGACGCGATCGATATTCATGTTCGGGTGGCCGATACCGAACCGGCAGCGCTACTTGCCCAGTGCGATGCGCTGACCAAGATTGCCAACACTCTGAGCGTTCTGGGTCTGCCGGAAATCAGCGGCACCATGCGCGATCAGAGCGAGGCCCTTGGGCGCTATGCTCGCGACGGCGGTGGGGAGGAGGCACTCCTCGAGATTGCGGCCGCGTTGATTCAGTGTGAGAAGGGGCTGCGGGCGCAGCTTGTCGAGCGCGCGGCGCGGCCCGACGCGGAGGTGGACACCACCGAGGAAGCCGTCGCCGACGCGGCGGTCCGCTCCGATCACCGACAGGTGGTGGATGCGGTATTGCGCGAATGCGTCTTCAATCTGACCAAGATCAAGGACTCGCTGGCGCAACTCGTCGTACGACCGGAGCACGGCGGATCACTGGATGACGT
This sequence comes from Pseudomonadota bacterium, assembly GCA_039026595.1. Taxonomy (GTDB): domain Bacteria; phylum Pseudomonadota; class Gammaproteobacteria; order Steroidobacterales; family JBCCMA01; genus JBCCMA01. The sequence goes on along the minus strand of JBCCMA010000022.1, from coordinate 23,614 downwards.
GCCGGAGTGGCTGGACGGCATTCGCGCCGCGCTCCTGATGCTCGAAAAGCATCGGGCACGTGACCTCGTCGGAGACGTGGGTTGGCATGTGGCGCAGCTGCGTCAGCACGGTCTGGCCCACCTCGGCGGGGAAGAGCTGGATCGGCTTGCGGATGCCATCGTCAGTCTTGAGTACTACATGGAAACGGTGCGCAAGGGTCGCCGCGATCCGGATTACATGCTCGACAACGCGGCGCGCTGCCTCGGCTCGCTGAGCAAGCAACCCGGCGGAGACAGCAACGGACCCTCGGTACTGAATCAGGTCCCCGATGAGTTATCGGATCATGTGCCCATTCTGACCGCGCCGGTGGGTGATACCATTGTGGTGGACCCGCCTGTGGCCGAGCGCGAAGACGATGCCCCGGCTGTGTCGATGGGGACAGATGGTTCGCCGGCCGATTTGTCGGCCGGAGCGCCGATCGCTGCGTTTCAACCGATCGAGCAGCTCGATGCGCCCGTGGTACTGGACGGGCGCACGCAGAATGACCCAGAGCTTCTCGAGTTGTTCATCGAAGAAGCCAAAGAAGAGATGAGCAACCTGTCGCGGCAATTGCCGCGCTGGCGCGCAGACATCGAACAGCGCGGTCGCCTGCTGAGCGTGCGTCGCAGTTACCACACATTGAAGGGTAGCGGCCGCATGGTCGGGGCCCGGATCGTGGCCGAATTTTCGTGGACCATCGAATCGCTCCTAAACGCCGTCATCGACGGTGCGATCGACGTCACCGATCCGTTGCATACGTTTTTGGCAGATGCGCAGGCGGCCGTGCTTGAACTGATCGAGCAGCTCGAGACCGGTACCGGCCCCAAGGCGGACGTCAACGGTTTGATCGAGACGGCCGCACAACTCAGGGAAGGGCGCATCGTCGAGGTTGAGACGCTCGATGAGGCGGTCAGCCCCGATGGCGTGATTGAGATGGATCCGGTACTTCTGGATATTTTCCGGAATGAGTCGGACGGTCATCTGGAGGCCATCGAAGCGTTCGTCGCTCGCGGGCGAGAGAGCGGTGTCCCGCAGTCGGTTGCCGAAGACCTCCATCGTGCGTGGCACACGCTGCGCGGTAGCGCCAATATGGCGGCTGTTCAGCCCATCGTGGGTCTGGCCACCCCACTCAATGAGTATCTGCGCGAACTCATGCACGTGGGCGGACGTCTCGAGCTGGATGCGATGGATCTGATCGGGCGAGCGGCCGAGGCCGTGCGGTCGGTGGTACGCAGTATCAACAGCGGCGACGCGCCGGAAGATCTGTCCGCGCTGCTCGCAGAGGTCAATGCGCTCTACGAAGCACAAGCGGCGATCGAGTTGGCGGAGACAGACCACCTCGGGGCCACCATTGTCGACAAGGGTCAGCAAAGCGACGCTACGACACCTGGTTTTGATCCCGAGATTGCGGCGCTCTACGCAGAGGAGGCAGAGGAACTACTGGCCGCCAGCGATCCGGCTTTGGATCGGTGGCTCTCAGACCCGGACGGAGCGGCGGATGCTCTGGCTGAACTGCTGCGCCATCTGCACACGCTCAAAGGCGGCGCGCGCATGGCCGGGATTGCCTCCATGGCCACGCTGAGCCATGAGATCGAATCGGTTTTCGAGGACATTCGCGCGGGTGAGCGTGTTCTGGCGGCCACGGGCCGCGACACGCTGCGACAGGCGTTCGATCGGTTGCACAACATGCGGGAGCAGCTTGCAGGCCAGGTGATGCCACCGTCAGCCACCGACATGATCGAGACACTTCACGTCCTGGGTGACGTGGCGCCGGAAGAGGCTGTGCCCACGCTCGCCGACGTGGTTGACGCGGATGAGGCGGCTTTATCCGATGACGCCGAAGTCGCGGGCATCGATGACGACGAATCCGGTGCTGAGCTCGATACCGATCTGAGTTCGCAAAGCGAGCACCACGAGGTGACGGCGCTTGAGGACGCCGAGCCCGCGCCGGACGCTGAGACCGACGAAGCCGACGCCGACGAGATGCCGCAAGAGCCCGTCTCGCCGATTGAGGAGCACGCTGACGCTGCAGGGCCCGCGCCTGCCGACGCCGAAGAAGGCGATGGGACGCCGGCTACCGCCGACGGGGCCGACAGCCCGGCGCGTCAGGAGATGGCCGACATGGCCAGCGAAATGGCTGAGCTCGTAGAAGAGCTTGGCGATGCCGCCAGCGCGGAGCAGGACTTCGCCGTGCGTCTCGCGGCGGCCACACAGACCACAGCGTCCGGCGCGGTGCCGGTGGTGACGGCCCGCGACGCGGGACGCGATCGACCCGCGGATATTGCTCGCATCGACGCGCGTGTGCTCGATGACATGCTCAACAACGCGGGCGAAGTCAGCATTTTTCAGGCTCGCATCGAACAGGAAATGAGCTCGGTTCGATTCAACCTGACCGAATTGTCCGACACCGTGACCCGTTTGCGTGAGCAGTTGCGCAAACTCGATGCCGAAACCGAGGCGCAGATCCGCTTCCGTCATCAGGACGATGCCGGTACAGATGAGTCGGGTGATTTTGATCCGTTGGAACTCGATCGCTATTCCACCATGCAACAGCTTTCACGGGCCCTCGGCGAATCGGTCAGCGATCTGGTCAGCCTGCAGACGTTACTAACCGATCTGTCGCGCGAGTCCGAGAATCTTCTGACCCAGCAGACCAGAGTCACAACCGAACTGCAGGATGCGCTGATTCGTACGCGCATGTTGCCGTTCAGCCACTTCACACCGCGGCTTGAGCGCGTGGTGCGAAGCGCTGCCCGCGATATGAACAAGCGGGTCGACATCGTGTTTGAGGGCGCCGCCGGCGAACTGGATCGGCAGGTTCTGCAGCGAATGATGCCGGCATTTGAGCATCTTCTGCGCAACGCCGTCGCACACGGCATTGAGTCACCGGACGATCGACGTGCCGAGGGCAAAGCCGAAACCGGTCATATCCGGGTCTCGCTGCGCCGCGAGGGGACGGAGATGGCCATTTGCGTCGCCGATGACGGCAGCGGTCTGAATATCGAGCGTATCCGTCGGCTTGCCGTCGAGCGCGGCCTGCTTGAGGATGGTCAGGACATCGACGCCAACGGTGCGCTGAACGTGATCCTGTCCCCCGGATTTTCGACGGCGACCGAGATTACCCAGGACGCCGGTCGCGGCGTGGGAATGGATGTGGTCGCCAATGAAATCAAGCTTCTCGGTGGCTCGCTGTCGGTCGAGTCGACCGCTGGACAGGGCACAGAATTCACCGCGCGTCTACCGCTAACGCTGGCGGTCACGCAGGCGCTCCTCGTGCGCTGTGGTGACGATCAGTTCGCACTGCCGCTGCCCGCGGTGGAAGGCATCGTGCGCGTCTCAAAGTCCGAAATCGAACGGTATCAGCGGGGATCGTCGGAGGGCTATGTGTACGGGGATCAAACCTATCGCGTTGAACACCTGAATCGTCTGGTCGGGGCGGCGATGCCCGCCGCGGAAACGGAAGAGGTGTCTGCATTGCCTCTGGTCCTGATCCGCGCCGGCAATGCCAGCACCGCCCTGTTGGTGGACGAGATGGTGGGCAGTCGGGAAATTGTCGTGAAGCCGGTTGGCCCGCTGGTCTCCGGCATCCCCGGTCTGGCGGGTGCGACGATCCTTGGCGATGGCAGCATCGTCATGATTCTGGACATCGGTACGCTTGTGCGACGCGGCGAGCATTTCGCGCCGAGCACCAAGGCTCGCATGGAAGATGACGAGCGCCCGCTCATTTTGGTGGTCGATGATTCCATTACCGTGCGGCGTGTGACGCAGCGCCTGCTCGAACGACACGACATGCGTGTGCTCACGGCCAAAGACGGACTCGACGCGGTTACGCTGATGGCGGATACGGTGCCCAGTCTGGTCCTCCTCGATATCGAGATGCCGCGGATGGACGGCTACGAGGTGGCGACGCACATTCGAAACTCGGACACCTTGCGTGATTTGCCCATCGTCATGGTCACGTCGCGAACAGGCGAGAAACATCGCGCGCGCGCATTTGAGCTGGGCGTTGATCGCTACCTCGGCAAGCCCTATCAGGAGGCGCAGCTGCTCGACACCGTGCGGCCTCTGCTCAACACGGATGCGCCCGCCGAGCGCCAGGGTGGTGCGTGATGGATACGGCGCCCAGCGATATCTACAGTCTGCTGATTCCACTCCACGGCCACCGGCTTCTGCTACCCCGGGCCAACGTGAGCGAGGTGACCGGCTACCGCGAGACGGTGCCGGTAGACGGTGCGCCGTCGTGGCTTCTCGGGCAGTTCCAGTTTGAAGGGCAGATGATCCCGCTCGTCTCTTTCGAGACGGCGATCGGTGCGCCGGCCCCTGAGCGCGTGGGCAGGGCCCGCATTGTGTTGCTGCGCACGTTGAGCGACGCGTTGTCGCTGCCGTGTATCGGTCTCGTGACCTATGGGTTCCCGCAACTGGTGCGTGTCAATCCGACGGTGCTGTCGCCCGCGGACGGCGCCGACTGGCCGGACGAAGCGCCGGTGCTGTGCCAGTTACGTATGCTTAACCAGACGCCGCTTGTTCCCGATATAGAACAGTTGGAGACCATGGTCGCGGACGCGCTGTCCAACTAGGTTCCAAGATCGCCCCACTTGGTCTGGGCGAGCGCCAGTGCCACGACCCCGGCCGTTTCCGTGCGCATCACGCGCGGCCCCATCCGCCAGCGCTGCGCACCGGCATCGGTCGCTCGCTCGATTTCACCTTCGGTCAGTCCGCCCTCCGGCCCGATGAGCAGCGATAACCTGCCTTTCGGGCGAGACCACGCTGGATACGGAGCCCCCTGATCCGCATCGAGAATGGCCAGCTCACCGGATTCCCCGGATAGCACGGCGTCGAAGGCGACCGGCTCGTCGACTGTGGGCACACGGGTGCGGCCGGACTGTTCGCACGCGCTGACCGCCACGGCTTGCCAGTGCGCCGTGCGCTTCGCTCGTCGGCGCGCGTCGAGTCGCACAACGCATCGATCGGTGATCACGGGCGTGATGCACTGTACGCCCAGTTCGGTGGCTTTTTGTATGCAGTAGTCCATGCGCGGGCCGCGGCACAGGCCCTGCACAAGCCGCGTTGCCAATGGTGACTCGGTGACCAACGACAGCGCCTCGCCGATCCGAAGCGTCGCGTTGGCGCCTCGGGCATGGAGCACTGTGGCCTGGTAGGCCCCTTCGCGATTGAACGCGATCAGAGAATCGCCTGCGGACAACCGAAGGACCCGGTTCAGGTAGTGGCCGGTTTGCTCAGGCAAATCGATTGTTGTATCGGGTGCCAGCGACGCCGCGATATGGATCCTGGAAAGCGTCATGGCCGCGTCGGCGTCTGACAGTAGCGGTGAATCAGCGAGCGCAACATGGCGCGTGTGGGTTCAATCTGTGTCAGATCGAGGTATTCATTGGGTTGGTGCGCCAGATCAATGTCGCCGGGGCCGCAGACCACGGACTGGGCACCCAGCGCCGAGAAGAACGGCGCCTCCGTGCCAAAGTTGACGTTCCCGGCACCGTGACCCGTGACGTGTTCGCACGCGCGCACAATGTCAGCATCGGCCGGTGTGCTCAACGGATCTACCCCGTTGAACAGCGCCTTGAACTCCGCGTTGATGCCATGGCGCGCGACCGCGCCGAGCACACGGTCGCGCAGGGCAGCCCGCGTATCGCGCACGGTCATGCCGGGGGTAAGTCGCACATCGAGGTCGAGCGTGGCCCGCGCGCAAATTCGGTTCGGGTTGTCGCCGCCCTCGATCCGTCCGAAATTGACGGTCGGCGCCGGGACATCAAACTCCGCATTTGCGTGCATGTCAGACAGCTCGACCCGCCAGGCTTTCAGATCCGTCAGAACATCGTGTAACGCGTCGATGGCATTGTGACCGAGTGCCGGATTACTGGAGTGACCGGAACGACCCTCAAGTTCAATGCGCTCCATGAAAATACCCTTGTGCTGGCGTATCGGCCGCAGCATGGTGGGCTCGCCGATCACCGCCATAGGGGCAATTGGTTCGCCGCGGTCGAGTAGATCGCGGGCACCGTCCATTCCCGTTTCCTCGTCCGCGCTGCCCACGACGACGACACGTCGCGTTAACGAACCGGCGGCGATCTCGTCGAGCACCGAGGCGCACAGCGCCAGAAAGCCCTTCATATCGCTGCTGCCAAGTCCGTACAAACGCGATTCGCGTTGAATCGGATCAAACGGGTCGGTGTCCCAACGCGCGTCGTCGTAGGGCACGGTGTCGGTATGTCCGCAAAGCGCCAGCCCGGGTGGACCCTCACCGAACTGTGCGATCAGGTTGACCTTCCCGATGCGGCCTTTCACGGGCTGCAGGTGCACAGAGGCGCCGGCATCGTTCAAGTATTGAGCGAGTCGCTCGCAAACAGGAACGTTGGACGTGTCGAGAGCGGGATCAAAGCAGGACACCGACGGAATGCGCAGGAGCTCACCAATCATGGAGATGGGATCAGGCAGTGGCATTGTAGGAGACCTGGCGCACGGGGCACTTGACTATGCCGCCGTCGCGTTGCCCGTTGCAATGAAATTGGGCAAACTCGTTTCCGATGATCGTCTTCGATCCCATTACAGGGCGTTCGCCAGACGCTCGCTGGCACCCCAGCCCGCACTTTGACGCCCGTCCCGATGGGTTCTCGCCGGAACTTCTCGTCGTGCACAGCATCAGCCTGCCGCCCGATGAATTCGGTGGGCCGTATATCGACGATCTCTTTGCAGGCACGCTTGATATATCCGCGCACGAGTCGTTCCAGAGTCTGCGTGGCTATCGCGTCTCGGCCCATTTACTGATCCGGCGCGACGGCGAGCTGGTGCAATACGTCTCGTGCCACGATCGCGCGTGGCATGCCGGCGCCTCCACGTTTCAGGGGCGAGAAAACTGCAACGACTTTTCCGTTGGCGTGGAACTGGAGGGCAGTGACCGGATTCCATACCGCGCGATCCAGTACCGGCGTCTGGCCGATGTTTACGCCGGTCTTGCCGACATCTATCCCATGCTGGCACTGAACCCGGTCGTCGGACACGCGGACATTGCGCCATCGCGCAAAACAGACCCCGGGCCGCAATTCGACTGGCCGGGCTTTCGCGCGATGCTTCCCGTATTGCTCGCGGACAATAAACCTTGAAACTGATTGCGCTGCTGCTGGCCGTGGTTATCGAGCGCGGCACCACCTCGCTGTTTGATCTTGGCGAGCTGCGCTGGCTCGACCGCTATTTTGACAAGGGTCTTGGCGCGGTCCGGCGGTACGGTGGATGGGCCGGGTTTGCGATCGCACTGGTCGTTATTGCCCTGCCGGTGGTGCCCGTGGCGTGGGTGGCCATCGCGTTTCGCGATGTGCTTTGGGGCGGGGCGTACATAGGATTCGCGGTCGCCGTGCTGTTGTTTTCGCTCGGTCCCCGTGACCTGTCCAGTGAGGTCGATGACTTCGTACGCTCGACACGCCGCGGCGATGATGAGCGGGCTCGCCACGTGGCCCGCGAACTGCTGGAAACCGAGCCACCGCAGGACCGGACGCGACGGACTCTGGCGATCGAAGAAGCCATATTTGTGCAAGCCAGCCATCGAACATTCTCGGTCATTCTCTGGTTTGCGCTCCTCGGTCCGGCAGGTGCCTGGCTGTTTCGCGTCACCGACCTTCTGCGGCGGCGGGCATTCTTCGAAGCGGATCGAGTGCGCGATGAAGGACAGGCGTACGGGTGTGACCTGTTTGTCACCCAACAGATTCATGGTGTCCTCGCCTGGCTTCCAGCCCGTCTGGTCGCGCTCACGTTTGCGTTGGCAGGAAGTTTTGAGCCGGCCGTTGCTGACTGGCGCGGGTATTACCAGGACATGTCCGAGCGGTTCTTCGATGTGAACGACGACATTGTGGCCAGATCCGGTCTCGGCGCCCTGGGTGCCACGCCCGACGGCGACGAGGCCGTGGAAGTGCGCGGTGCGCTGGCGGCGATGTCACTGGTGCGCCGGTCGGAGGTCATCTGGCTGGTCGCGTTTGCGGTGCTGACTATCATCGGGGCGCTGGCATAACCAGTGCGGAGCAACCGCGCCGATCAACCGTCGGCGTTCATGCGGCTGCGGTCCCACAGTACTTCCTGACCTGACTCGTGGCGCGCCAGTACACGCGCGAGCACAAACAGGTAATCCGACAGTCTATTAAGATAATGCGGCGTGGCCGGGTTGACAGATTCGTCACGTGCGAGGGTCCAGACCCGCCGTTCCGCGCGCCGGCACACCGTCCGTGCCAGATGGCACGCGGCGGCGGCACGGCCGCCGCCGGGAAGAATGAATTCCTTGAGCGGCGGCAGCTCGCTGTTCATGTCATCAAGTTCGGTCTCAAGCCTCGTGACAAAAGACTCGTCGATCACAGTGAGTTCGGGCACACAGAGTTCGCCGCCAAGATCGAACAGATCGTGCTGAATCGCGCTCAGGCGCGTGCGGGTCGACGCATCCGGCGCCTCCTCTGCGAGGATCATGCCGATGGTGCTGTTGAGTTCGTCGATGGTGCCATAGGCCTCGACGCGAAGACTGTCTTTGTCGACGCGCGAACCGTCACCCAAGCCGGTCGTGCCGCTGTCTCCGGTGCGCGTGTAGATCTTGCTAAGGCGATGTCCCATGTGAATTCTCGCAGTGGCAGAGCGCACAACCGCGCGAGACTGGTGCGGGCGGCGGTGCGGTGGATAGAGGCGGGCGCGATAGTGACCAGCCGGTCAGGCCAAGTCAACCGACGCCCCATGGCACGGGCCCCGAGGCGCCGTTGCGATCTTTGATAAGCTCGCGCACCCCATCGCCTTATCGGCTGCCCGCCCATGATCGACCTGAATCGTGCCCTGACCGTCGCTGAGTCCGCGGCGTCCGCTGCGGCCGATATTCTGCGCACCTACTATCGCAGCGATGTCACCGTCGAGACCAAAGCCGACCGCACGCCGGTCACCGCGGCCGATCGCGAGGCGGAGGTCGCAATTCGCGACATACTGCTCGGTGCCTTTCCCGAGCATGGGATGGTCGGTGAGGAATTCGGGGCCCATGCCGAACAGCGCGACTATGTCTGGTGGGTCGATCCACTGGATGGAACCAAGAGTTTTGTGCGTGGCTATCCTTTCGTATCGACCCAGATTGCGCTCACGCACCGGGGTGAGCGTGTGCTCGGGGTTTCGAGCGCGCCATTTTTCGATGAGATGGCCGCTGCTCATATCGACGGCGCGGCAAGCCTGAACGGCAACACGATAGCGGTCAGTGACATCGATACGATCGAGCAGGCAACGCTGTCGCTTGGCAATGTCGGTACGCTGGGTGCCAGCGCGGCATGGCACACCATCGGACGCCTAGCAGGCGAGGTCCATCGACTACGCGGCTACGGCGACTTCTACCACTATCATTTGCTCGCGGCCGGTCGCATCGACGCGGTCATTGAATCCGATGTCAACATTCTGGACGTGGGGGCACTCGCCCTGATTGTTGAGCGGTCCGGTGGCCGATTCACTGACCTTCGAGGTGATCCGTTGACGGCCGACTCCACCACGGTCCTTGCGACCAACGGCCGTCTGCACAGGCCGCTATTGCGCCGGCTGGGTGCCTTCTGATCGCGCGCACTACAGTGCGCTGTCCACCTGTACGCTCTCGACGTCGTCTCCGTGAATGCTGAGTGTGATGTCCATCGGATGACAACACACCTGACAGTCTTCGACGTAGGACGTTGAGCCGGCGCTGGTATCAATAAACAACCGGTGAGGCTCCCAGCAATGCGGGCACGTCACAACGTGTTCGGTCAGATCACCGTTCATTTGATGCTCACGGGAACAGCCGCGTGCCGTGCCATGCGCCTGCAACGGGCGCGGCACCACCGAGATCGAGTGTTCGTTCGAAACGGGCGCGATCATGGACGCGATGCTGACCGCCGCACCAGAGTTCGACCGCGTCGAGCCAGATATTGAACCCACCCCAGTGGTCGGGTCGCGGTATGTCAATGTCCATGGCCTCGGCTTCAAGTTCTTCGTTGAGCGGCACCTGAAAGCGCGCCGCCTGCTCGCGAACTCGATTGACCAGCACATCCCGTGCGGGCAACGGCCGGGACTGATCGCTCGCCCACGCGCCGACGCGTGAGCCGGCGTGACGGGTGGCAAAGTACGCGTCGCTTTGCGCCGCGGGGGCCTTAAGTGCCACGCCTTCCATGCGGACCTGACGTTCCATATTGTCCCAGTGAAAGACCACGCTGCATCGCCCGTTTGCCAGCAGCTCCCGGCCCTTGCGCGATGTGTAGTTGGTGTAAAAACTGACGAAACCGGCATCGAGGTCCATGCCCTTGCACAGCACCACGCGCGCGCTCGGTCGCGCGGGTGTCACGCTGTCGTCGACACTGGCAACAATCATCGCATTGGGGTTGTCGGTAAGCGGCGGCGCGTGCGCGTCATCAAACCACGACTTGAAGATATCAAGGGGCCGCGCGGGCAAGGGGTCGGGTAGCAGCATGCGGTAAGTGTACCTTGTTCGTTCAGCCGTACGCGGTGCCGCCGCGTCGGCGTTCGTCGGCCCCAATCTGGAAGTGACCATCGCGACCAACGCGTACGGCGCCAACGCCGCCAAAGTACATCGACAGTGGGTCGCACTCGCGGCTCGGCAGTGTGAATGCGTCTGCGGGTAGGCCGCGTTCATACGCGACGCGTTCGCTTTCGCCACGCAATTCTACGTGCAAGCGAGGGTGTCTGATGGCTTCAGACAGTGGCATACCCAGATGCACGTGGTTGGAAAGCGTTTGTGCCAGGGCGCTGGTAATGCGATCGGCGCCCGGTGAGCCGATCGCCAGCACGGCGCCGTCGTTGGTTCGGCCCACTGTCGGAGCCATGTTTGAGGCAAGGCGCGTGCCCGGCGGTCCGGCGATCAGGCCGCGTCGATTGAGTTCAACCTCACCGAGGCAGTTGTTCATCCACAGTCCCGTGCCCGGTGGGATGACACCGGCGCCGTAGCCGGCCGACATGGTGATGGTGCAGGCGAGACCGTCTCGATCGGCCGCAGCGGTGTTGACCGTTGCCGCACTGCCATTGCGAGTGGCGATGGCGCCTTTGCCCGCTTGTTCCAACAGGGCGGACACCGCAGCCTTGGGGTCGTCGGCCAGATCGAGGTAGTCGAAACGATGCCTCAGGACCGCCGCCATGATGCGCGCGAGTCGATCGGCTTCGGCGCCGGTCCAGCCGGTCATGGGCTCGCGTTCCAGCAACGTGAGCATCGCGCTTAAAGTCGCGCCGCCAACCGCGGGAGCCGGGTTGGTGGCCAGGCGCCACGGACCGAATGGATTGAGGAGAGGCCGACGGGCGATGACCTCATACTCGGCCAGATCACGTGCGGCTAACACGCCGGCGTTGGCGTCGCAGTCCCGCGCGATCAGGGCGGCAATATCGCCCGCGTAAAAATCGCGTACACCCTCGCGGGCAAGATGCTCGAGGCTGTCCGCCATGTGTTCGACCAGCAGCGTTTCTCCGATCCCGTAGAGACGGTCATCGGCGTTATGCAGGGCGCGTCGACTTTCCGGCTGCCAGCCAAAGACGCTCTCGTGCGCGAACGACAAATAGGTGTGCGATGCCTTGCTCATGGGGAAACCGCGGCGGGCAATGTCCACGACGGGCTCCATCAGCACGGACCATGGCAATCGGCCGTACCGTTCGGCCGCGAGCGCCAGCGCGGCCAGCGCGCCCGGCGTACCGATCGCGCCGTGACCCACTTTGGTGGTGACGCCGCCGCCGTATTCGAGGACGGCATCCCAGGTGCCGCCGCCCAGGCGTTCCGGCGCGACGCCGCGCCCGGGCATCTCGATGTTGCCATCAAGCGTGACGGGCTCACCTTGTGTGGGCCAGATCGTCACGTAGCCCCCGCCCCCGACGGCACACACACCCGGCTCGGTCGCGATCGCCACCAGCGAGGCGGCCACCGCAATGTCCACGGCATTGCCGCCCGCACGAAGAATATCGCCGCCGGCGTCCGCAGATAGCTGGGTGCTCGACGCTACGCCGGCGCGGACCGATGTGCTCACGTTGTGGGACTCCGTTGGCTGCACGGGCCGCGCCGCTGAGTTAGCGTGGACCTCTGGGACCAGACTCAAAGAGCGATATTGTGCCACGGCCCGAGGTAAACGGAATTCAGATGCACTTCATTGAGGCGGGCCGCGGGGCGCCGCTGATGCTGTTGCACGGACTGGGCTCGAGTTGTCAGGACTGGGAGTACCAGATTCCGGAATTCAGCCGTCACTTCCGCGTGGTTGCACCCAGTCTGCGTGGATTCGGTGAGAGCGAAATCCCGGATGGCCCGCACTCAGTGAAGACCTGGGCCGAGGACGTTGCCGCGCTGATCCGATACCTCAATCTGGGTCGCACGCACGTCATGGGTTTTTCGATGGGTGGCGCGGTGGCGTTTCAACTCGCAGCCGACCACCCGGAGCTGATCGATCGGCTTGTCATTTTGAACTCGCAGCCGAGCTTTGCGTTGGACCACTGGACCAAACATCTGATGGTGCTCAGTCGCATCGCCATGGCACGTGCGTTGGGCATGTCGCGGCTGGCGAGGTTTGTGGCCAAGCGCATGTTTCCTGAGCCGGAGAATGCGGACCTGCGGCGGCGAATGATCCGCCGCCACAGCACCAACGATCGGCGCAGTTACCTTGAGGCCTTAAATGCGCTGGCTGGTTGGACCGTCACCGATTCGCTTGACCGGATTGTAGCGCCCACTCTGATTCTCGCAGCGGATGCGGACTTCACGCCGGTCGAGGAGAAGCAACGGTATGCGAACGAAATGCCTGACGCGCGTCTGGAGATCATCGAGAACAGTCGTCACATCAGCCACGTGGATCAAGCCGATCGCGTAAACGCGCTTGTCCTGGATTTTCTTCTGCAAACCGAGGGGCCGAACAACCGTCCTTGACCGCACGGCGTCCGCGTCGATGGCGACGCGACATAAATGTGGGTCATTTGCGTTGCGGGCAACGCATGATTTGTGATGCGGGGCCAGACGGGCGCGGCGGCACACGGCAGACTTCGGTCATGGTCGCCGTATTCCAAAATCTTAAGGCCGCAAATCAGGCGGACGTTGCGCTGGACTACCGCGTGCAGGGTGGAGGTGAGCCGCTGGTGCTGCTCCATTCGCTCGGAGGCAGTGCCGGTGACTGGTCGGAACATATGACAGCGCTCGCCTCGCGTTATCGGGTGATCGCTCCGTCGCTGCGCGGCTTTGGAGATAGCCAGAAGCCGGACGGGCCGATGACGATCATGCAATACGCCGACGACGTGATTGGTGTGCTGGATGAGCTCAACATTGTGCGTGCGCATGTGCTCGGTCACTCCATGGGCGGTGCGGTCGCGCTGCAGTTGGCGGTGGCGTACCCCGAGCGCCTGAATAGCCTGATCGTGATCAACTCACAGGCGAGTTTTCAGTTGCGCGACTGGCGCCGTTATCTCGTTGTCCTGATGCGCTTCCTCGCCGGCGGTTCGCCCGATATGGCCCGGTTGTCGCGTTTCCTCGCGCGTCGTGTGTTTCCAGAAGATCACCAGCGCGATCTGCGTGCGAAAATGCAGGACCGTTTCTCACGTAATGACCATCGCGCATGGCGCGCAGCGATCGATGCGCTGGCGGGATGGTCAGTCGAAGATCTTGTGGACAAGGTGGCTACCCCGACCCTTGTCGTCGCCGGCGAACACGACGTGACCCCGGTTGAGCAGGCGCGCGCATTTGCGGACCGCCTGCCACAGGGCGAGTTACATGTGGTCCCCAACAGCGGCCATGCGACGCCGTTTGATCAACAGGACACCGTGATCAAGCTGGTGTTCGGGTTTCTGGCCACCAGTAGTTGGGGCCGCCAGACATCGAGGACCGATCGCCGACGCACCGCACGGTCTTGAGAATGCGCTTCAGGCCGACTCAAGCCAACGCAGGCCGCTAGTCATCTGAGCCAGACGATGCCTCAATCCGATGAACGCGCCCTTGCCGGCTCGTCGCGCTCCAGAAGCGTGAGCTGACCGCGCACCTTCTCGTCTTCATCGATGCGCGCGCGCAAGGGAAGATGGGCGCTCGCCGGCTCGGCCCAGAACGTGGTGCGGATACCGGAATCGGCTCTTGAATGTGAATAGCGGAAGAGCGTGCGGGCTTGGCCGTCGATTTCCGTCGTGTCGTCGCCGTCGTAGGAAATATCAAAGCGAAGTCGACCCTTGTGACCGACGACATCAAGCCTAGGGGGGCGCTCGCCGGTGCTCAGGGCCTGCATCAACGCCACTTGCATGACCAGTGTATTCGACACGCCGTCCTCGATCGGGAGCGTGGACGCCTCGCCTTGATACGTCACCGTTGCCGCCCCGGAATCCCAATCGTAATCGACCTGCACGTTCCGATCTTCGCGGCTGATGTCGTCTTCGCGTTTGAATGAGCGGGTGCGAAGCGCTCCGTCGACAAAGTCGAAGCGGGCAACCTCGTAAATGCGGCCGCGTTTGAACCACGAGATCACGCCACGCAGTTCGGTCCACGACTCGACGACGTACTCATTGCCTTCGACGTGGCGCAGCTCAAGTCGTGTTTCGCCGCGGGCGATGCCGACTTTTGCGCCATAGGTTGCCGTGAAATCGTTGACCACCCACTCACTCGCCTCAACGGCGGTGCAGGCGAGGCCATGCGCGATGGATGCAGAAATCAGGAGCTTTTTCATACACACAGTATGGTGTGTAGCGTGACACGAGGTGTTTCGATTCACGCGACATTGCGTAACAGTTCGTCAAGCAAACCCGTTTCGATGGCGACATAAAACGCGGCGGCGGCCGCAATGCCGCCAAGAACAACGGCCAACGCAATCTTGACCACGCTGTAGGGCCGTTCACCGGCAACTTTGCCCGTGCGGCCGTTCACAACAAAGCGGTATGTTTTCTTGCGGAAGCGAAATCCGGCGGACCACACTGGCAACAGGAGGTGCTTGAACGTGGTATCCGAGTGCCGCGTCTGAACCTGTTGGATGCGTTGATGGTCCCCGCCAATGTCGCGGGCGATATCGCTGCGAATGACACGATCCATGATGTTGACCGCCTGATCGAATCCCTCGTCCAGATCGACCTGGTACACCTCGCTGCGAAATCCGCTGAGAAATTTCTCGTCGTAGCCAACAAGATGATCGAGGTCCCAGGGCTGGAGCCGGTCAGTAATCTTGCGAGGCAGCGAGCGCGAGGCACCCACCAGCACGTCGTCAAAAAACCGCGCCACCTGGCCCGAGACTGATCGCCAACGTATCTTGGTTACCGTGCGCGTCCGGCGCACGCTGCGGCCGTTCTCAATGGCGGTATACGATTCCCTGACCGTGTAGTTGTCACCGCGCTGGCCGCGGTAGCGGGTGTGTGTTTGTGAATCGTAGGTCCAGTAGGGCACGTAAACGCCCGTCAGTCGCTCCGTTTGACGCGCATAATTCTTGATCGCGTTCGGCGCAAACCACAGGCGTTTTATCCATCGGCGATAGGCTCCGAGCGCGGCGGATTCATCAACGGAGAAGGGCAGCAGCGACTCGGGTTTGATGTGTCGATGTGTACCCGTACCCGCCACAATTTGCGTGCCGCAGAACGGGCACTCGCCCGCATGTACGTGCTCGTCAAAATCAAATTCGGCCGCGCAGTTTTCGCATTGCGTTGACGGTCTCGCGCCGGCGGGGGGCGCGTCGGCCAGTGTTTCCAGCGCCTCATCAAAATCGTATTCGATGATCAGGCCATCGTGCACCTCGATCGGTGTGCGATGGCCACAGTAGGTGCACTCCAGTGCCGTTGAGCCGGGCTTGAAAACCTGTAAGGCGCCGCACTGGCGGCACGGAAAACGATCACCGCCCGGCGCCGGGCTTTGCCTTGGCACCGGGTTGAATCAGGCGCCGGGCAGCGGCGGCGGCTGGTCCTTGAACAGCGAGGCCATATCGGGCAAGTCACCCGCGTCGGTCCATTCGGACAGGCCTGTCGTCCACATCAGGGAATCGCGCGACACTTCGCCAGCCTCGATCTTCGCGCGCATCTCCGCTTTTGTGAACGGGCCGGTCTGATGTCCGTTCGCTGCGAGGTAGAACTTCGCTTCGCTCGGCAAGGGTGGCGGCGCACCTGTGTTTTGCGCCGTGGCGCCACCGGCGGGCGCGCCAAGCGTTTCGCTCATGCGGTGAGCCATGGCGATGCCCATGCCGAGCCCGACGCCGTCGCCCGCGCCACCGCCCGGATTGGCGGCGGCGGTGGTCAGCGCCTCGGCGGCCTGGTAGCTGGCGTACTTCGACAAATCCCCGACCATGCCCATGGACGTGCGCTTGTCGAGCGCCTTTTCCACATCCGATGGCAGGGAGATGTTCTCAACCAGCATGCGCGTGAGTTCAAGGCCGTACTCTTTGAACTCGGGTGCGATCTTGCCGGTGATGAAGGTCCCAAGCTGCTCGTAGTTGCCGGCCAGGTCGAGAACTGGAATGTCCGACTCGCCCACGACATTCGCAAAGCGTGACACGATCAGGTTACGCAGCTGATTGGTGATCTCGTTGGTCGTAAAGTGCCCGTCGGTGCCGACCACCTCACGCAGAAAAATGACGGCATCGTCGATCCGCACTTCATAGGTGCCGAACGCGCGCAGGCGCACGGCGCCGAACTCGCTGTCGCGCAGCATGATGGGATTTTTGGTGCCCCACTTGAGATCGATGAAGCGCTGCTTGCTGAAGAAATAGACTTCCGCCTTAAAGGGGCTCTCAAAGCCGCTCGGCCAGTTCTGCAGCGTCGACAGAATGGGCACGTTGTTGGTCTCAAGCTCGTACATTCCCGGCTGGAATACGTCGGCTACCCGCCCTTCATTTACAAAGACCGCGACCTGGCCTTCGCGCACCGTAAGCTTGGCGCCGTACTTGATCTCGTTTCCGTAACGTTCAAAGCGGTAGACCATCGTGTCGCCGGAATCCTGCGTCCACTCGATGACATCAACGAACTCACCGAACAATTTGTCCCAGAATGACATGCGTTTTTCCTCTTAAGTGGTCTTGGCTCAGGCGCCCGTGCGACGCGCGCTCGCATCGACCAGCGTTTGCTTCAGATTGCTTTCCATCTCTGCGAGTTCCTTCACGGCGTTGGCGCGCATGCGCTTGCCTTCGTCCGCAATCTCAAGGCTTTCCTCGATCGTGGCGATGAGCTTCTGGTTGGCTTCCTTGACGGTTTCGATGTCAAAAACACCGCGCTCGAGTTGCTGACGGATGTCCTTGTTGGACTGGTTCAGAAGCTCCGCGTTCTCGCGCAGCAACTCGTTGGTCAGATCCGCGGCACCCTTCACTGCCTTGCCCGCCTGTTCCGCCCGGGCAATGCTGACCGCCACGGCCAGCTGCTGACGCCACAGCGGGATCGTATTGGTCATGGTCGAGTTAATCTTGTTGACCAGTCCCTTGTCGTTCTCCTGAACCAGTCGAATGCTGGGCAGCCCCTGCATTGTGACCTGCCGTGTGAGGCGCAGATCATGGACACGTCTCTCAAGATCGTCGCGCGCGGATGAGAGATCACGGAGCTCCTGTGCCTTTACAACGTCGTCGCTGCCTTCCACTTCGGCTTTCAAGGCTGGCAGTACGTTGGTGTCCAGATCATTGAGTTTCTCGTCGCCAGCTGCAATGTACAGCTCAAGATCATGGAAGTACTCGAGATTGGCGTTATACAACCGGTCGAGCGACGTGATGTCAGTCAGCAGCTGCGTTTTGTGTCCGTCCAGCTCGTTGCTGATTTTATCGATCTGCTTTTGCACCGTTTCGTAGCGCTGCAGAAACTTCATGATGTGCGACGCCTTGCCGAAAAGTCGCGCGAAGAAGCCGGGTTTCTGCAAACCGTCGGTATCGAAGCCACGTAGCGTCGCGACCATATTGTTCAATGCGCCACCAGCCTGGCCGATGTCCTTGTTACGCACGCCCTCAAGCATGTTGTCCGAAATCGTGGTCAGGTTTTCCTGCGCCTTCGAACCGAAGAAGATGATCGAATTGCTGTCGCGGACATTGAGCTCTGACATCAAGGCATCGATGCGTTCTTTTTGTTCGGTTGTCGCGCTGTCGTAGGCGACCGGCAGGTCCTTGACCTGCGGCAGTGACACCGTGGCCTGCTCAAGGCCGGTATCAGCAACCGTGGTGACGGCAGTGTCGTTCGTATTGGCGTGTTGGTCGGTCATGGCCTTTCCCCCTGTATGCGCGATGTTCAGACGCACGCGGCCGGGCCGCTGCATCGTATATCGGACGTTGTTGTGTCAGATGACGCCTTCTTTCTTCAGGCGCGTTGTCAGGACCTCGATCTGAACATCGAGGTCAAGCGTGTCGTTTTCGAGCAACCGGGCCCGCGTTTCGTCAAAGCTCGATTCGATGGTGCCGAGCATGTCCCTGAAATTGTCATCCAGTGACGCGTTCCGCGCCTCCTCCGGCGCCGCCGCGTAGCGGTGCGCCACGTCGCGCGCTCCGTCGAGATAGACGTGAAGAAATTTTCGCGCTCGTCGCAGATCCCGCGGGTCGTCTTCGATCACCTTGATGACTTTGCGCGCGGACTCCGCGATGTCGCGAAGCCGCTGGCTGAATTCGGCGACGGTTATCTGTCTGGCGGCGTCCACGATGGCATCCACCTTGGCCTCGGCTTCGCTCAGCGCCGCGACGATCTCTTCGGTGCTGTAGCCCGCGACGCTTGCGGCGGCGCCCTTCGTGCCACGCGGATCCGCGCCGTAGGCGAGTACGGTGCCGATTAACGCCAGAACCGCGGCGACCGCACTGGACACCACTCCGATCTGTGCGAGGGCAAACGCACTCCACCCGGCGCCGAGTGCCACCATAATGGCGGCCATTGTCTTTCGTGGCGTACGCGGCGCGACCGCGATCCGTCGGCGACGAAATTCAGCTTCGGCCTTCAGCCCGCTGCGGTTCAACGCCGCGCCCGACCACAACAGCCCGAGTGCCATGAGCGCGGCAATCAAACGGGCGCTGTCGCCACCTGAAAACGCGCTGAGTGCGACAGCGACCAGGGGCAGCGGGAGCAAATAGAGCAAAACGCCCTGCAGAGGCCAGCCGCTGCCTGCAGGTTTCTTGTACACCTCCGGCATCAGCCGGCGGTCTCGGTGGAGGCTGTTTCTGTGGCGCCGTTGGTCAGCGCCGCGCACGCGGGCAGACCGATGGCCACCACAAGGAGTGCTGCGCCGACCAGCTGTCGGACGGTACGCCGTGCGGCCGACTGTGTCATCGCAGAATACCCCCGCGCGGCCGGACAGGGCTCATCGAGATTGGGTGAGACATCATCGGCACAGTATATGAGATTGGGGCGTCAGGGCGGAATTCAAGCCGCGGTGCGATTGGGCCAGTGGCATAATTGTACGGCTACATAGGCCCAACCGGAGATAGACATGAGCACGCCCCACTCAACGAAGCGATGGATCGGTGCGCTCGCAGGGCTCTCGCTTTGCACGGCGACGCTCGGCGCGGATCCGTCCGATGATCATGTCCCCTACGGCATTGTCATCCACGGTGGCGCAGGCACCATTACCCGGTCCGCCCTCGGCCCCGAAAAAGAGGCGCAGATTCGCGCAAAACTGACCGAGGCGGTCAACGCCGGGTACTCGGTTCTTGAGAAAAACGGGTCGAGTCTCGATGCGGTCGTCGCGGTGATCGAGCTTCTTGAAGACTCGCCCTTGTTCAACGCGGGCATCGGTGCGGTCTACACAGACGACGCGCGGCATGAGCTCGACGCCTCGATCATGGACGGCGCCACGCGACAGGCCGGCGCCGTGGCGTCGGTGACCACCGTCCGCAATCCCATACGATTGGCGCGCGCGGTGCTCGAGCAATCCGAACATGTGTTTCTGAGCGGTTCGGGGGCCGAAGCGTTCGCGCGCTCGATCGGACTCCCCGCCGTGGAAAACGACCTCTTCGATACGCCGTTCCGACGACAGCAACTCGAACGAGCGCGTGATCAGGCGGATGCGATCCGGCCAGACCAGAAATTCGGCACCGTCGGTGCAGTTGCGTTGGATCGACACGGGAACCTGGCTGCGGGCACGTCGACCGGGGGAATGACGCGCAAGCGCTTCGGGCGAATCGGCGACTCGCCGGTCATTGGTGCGGGCACCTTTGCTGACAACGAAAGCTGTGCCGTGTCGGCGACCGGTCACGGCGAGTTCTTCATCCGCTACGTGGTGGCGTACGACATTTGCGCGCGCGTACGCTATCGCAACGAGCGACTTGTGGACGCAGCGGATGCCGTCGTGCTGGAACAACTTCGCGACGTGGGTGGCTCAGGTGGGGTCATCGCCATCGACCGGCGGGGCAATATGGCCATGCCGTTCAACACCGAGGGCATGTATCGCGCGAGTCGGCGCGTGGGCGAGCCGCCGGTCGTGGGAATTTACTCGGAGCGCGCCGAGTCTGATTCGCAGTAGCGACAGAGGTCACCCAGTAACCGGGCGACCAGCGCGCGCTCGTCCACGTCCTCGGCGATTCGAACGCGTGTGCCCGCGTTGTCTTCTATGACCTGACCTTTCGCATCGCCGGTTACGACCACGCGCACCTTCGCGTCGCGAAAGGTGATCACCTCCGGGTACGCGACCGCGGCCACCGCCACCGCATCGTGAACCAGAAATTCTGCGACGCCCGTTCGGTGATGGCCGCGCTCGATCATGTGGCGGAACAGCGCGTCAAGAAATTGGCCGACCGCGCCCGGCCAGGTGAGCGCCGCCACGTCGCGTGCCGTAATGCGCACGCGCCGGGTCACGTCCAGCGTCACAATCTCAGCGCGCACGCGACCAAGCGTCTGCGACCAGCTGTCCGGGTCGTGAAACACATTGAACTCGGCCGTGCGTGTAATGTTGCCGTCCGACAGACTGCCGCCCATGATCACAGCGCGAGGGTGGCGCGCGGACAGATCCTGGCACGCCGCAAGATTGGTGAGCGGGCCGATTGCGACGATCACGTCCGAATCGCTGGTCGCGCGGTTCAGTACGATCGAGGCGTCATCAATGGCTCTGTTAGCAGGGGCGCGGGGCAGACGGTCGCGAAGCCCACCCAAACCGTCCGAACCGTGTACGTTGCGCGCGTGCTCCCCGCCTGCGGCGGCGCCGCGCCCGAGCGGGAGGGCGTCGAGGCCAACGGCGTGCAGCAAACGCGCGGCGTTTTCGGTCGTATCGTCAATGCCCACATTGCCGCCGACCGTCGTCACCCCGTCCAGATGGAGTTCCCCGGCTTGGTGCAAAGCCGCCAGCCACAGCAGTGCGACGGCATCGTCCGCACCCGGGTCGGTGTCCAGTGTCACGCGAGTTGTCTCGGTCATAGAATTGGGGGCGAGCCACGGGTTGGGCAAAGGGTCGGACAGAGGGTCCGGCCCGGCGCCGGAGTGGGGCGGTACAGCGTCATAGCTTCACGGTATCATCGACGTCATGGCAATTACGCAATGTATCTCCTGTCAGCGGCGCATGTCGTCGCAGTGGCCCAAGTGCCCGAGCTGCGGTAAGGCACAAAACGGCGCCGAGCGACAAGCCCGCCGGGGCCTTGGTACGAACGGGCACTACGTCATTGCGACCATGCTCGCGACGGTAGGCGCGCTGCTTTACGGTGGCCAGATCATGCGGGGCATCCCGAGTCGTGGCTGGTTGACCGTCGGCATGTTGCTGCTCGCGCTCGGAGCCATGTGGTACGTCGGCGTGCGGTTGTGGATGCTGGTTCGCAGCGCGCGCAAATAACCACGGTTAATTGGACTGGGCGAGGTCGCGCTCCCATCACAATTGTCGCAAAACCATCGTATCGATAGCGTTTGCGGCCCGTCCGACTCCGGGCGCGCCAGTGTACTTGTTACATCTGGAATCATTCATTAGTCTCGGTAATATCAAACGCCGCATGCCCGACGAGTTCGGGACTGCTCAGGGGAGAGGCAGTGGGGGCGTGCGACTATAAGGTAAGTGAAGAGACCGGGAGCACCGGCCAACGCTGTGTGCTCTACGGATCGACTGGCTGCGAACATTCCGTTTTGCGATGGCTCCCCGCGCTCGAACGGCCCGGCCCATGACATTTGGGGAGATGTCCATGCGTTCCATTTTACTCGCCGCTGCTGCGGCGCTCGTTCCGGCTTTTGCGTTGGCGCCGGTCTCATTGGCCGCCGATCAGCCGGTGGTGGCGGAATGGCCAGAGAATGCGCGCCACGTTGTGGTCCGCGCGTTTTACGAAACGGACGAGCAGCTTCAGAACTTCGTGGCGCGCACGGCGCCCTGGAAAGTGGATCGACGTAAGCGCTACCTGATTGTTGATGTGGACGAGCAGCAGGCCGTTGCGCTGCAGGCTGGCGGGTTTCGCCTTGAGATCGATCAGGCTCGCACGGTCGAGCTGAACATACCGGCCAGTCTGGCAGGTGCACAGCGCAATGGCATTCCCGGATTCAGCTGCTACCGCACTGTGAGCGAGACCTACGCAGCGGCTGAAGCGCTTGCGATGGCCTATCCGGATTTGGCCGCGTGGGTCGACATTGGCGACTCATGGGAGAAGACGAACGGTTTTGGCGGTGCCGACTTGATGGTGCTGCGGCTAACGAATGCAAACACCGGTGGTGACAAGCCCGCGCTCTTCACCACCAGCGCGATTCACGCGCGCGAGTACACGACCGCCGAGCTTAATACCCGCTTTGCGGAGTACCTGCTGCAGAACTATGGCACGGATGCCGACGTCACATGGTTGCTCGACTACCACGAGATTCACCTGATGCTGCAAGCCAACCCGGACGGTCGCCGGCAGGCCCAGACCGGCATTCTGTGGCGTAAGAACGCCAATCAGAATTACTGCGGTGCCGGGTCGCAGGATCGCGGCGCTGACCTGAATCGGAACTTTGAGTACGAGTGGGGTTGCTGCAACGGTTCCAGCGGCAGCCAGTGCTCGACGGTTTACCGTGGCCCGACCCCGGGTTCAGAGCCTGAGGTGGCGGCGATTCAGGCGTACGCCCGCAGCATCTTTGATGATGCGCGCGGACCGAACGCGACCGACGCGGCGTCGGCGGACGCGTCGGGTGTGTACATCGACATTCACAGCTTTAGCGAACTGGTGCTTTGGCCGTGGGGATACACGCCAACGCCGGCACCCAACGGAAGTGCGCTGCAAACGCTGGGACGTCGTCTTGCGTGGTTCACCGGGTACAACCCGCAGCAGGCCACCGAGTTGTACATTACAGACGGCACCACCGACGATTTCATCTACGGCGATCTCGGCGTAGCGGCGTACACCTATGAACTGGGCACGACTTTCTTCCAGGACTGCGGCACGTTCGAAAGCACCATCCTGCCCGACAACCTGCCTTCACTGGTTTACGCGGCAAAAAGCGCAAGGGCGCCTTATCTGGACCCGTCCGGACCGGCGGTTGTCGATGTCAGCCTGTCGCCTGCGGCTGTGGCGCCGGGCGAGAGCGCCACGCTGACCGCAACGGTGGACGATTCGCGCTTTGAAAACCGCAACGGAACGGAACCAACGCAGCCCATCGCGTCGGCCAGCTTTTCGGTCGATACCCCCCTTTGGGAGGACGGCGTTTCAACCAGCGCGCTGTCGGCATCTGACGGCTCGTTCAATACGTCCTCCGAGTCGGTCACCGCTACGGTCGACACCACCGGGCTGG
>JBCCMA010000021.1:0-32486 GCA_039026595.1 Pseudomonadota bacterium | reverse complement strand
TCATCCCGCAGATCGCGGCGTCCGGTCGCTGCCCGGACATCGTCACCGACCAGACCTCGGCGCACGATCCGGTCAACGGCTATCTGCCCGTCGGCTGGTCGGTCAGCAAATGGCGCGAGCAGGCCGACGCCGCACCCGATCGCGTGGCTGCTGCGGCTCGCCAGTCGATGGCGCGTCATGTCGAAGGCATGCTCGCTCTGCAAAAAGCGGGCGCCATCGCGGTCGACTACGGCAACAACATCCGCCAGCAGGCGCTCGACGAGGGCGTGGACAACGCATTTGATTTTCCGGGCTTCGTGCCGGCGTACATTCGCCCGCTGTTTTGCGAAGGCAAAGGTCCGTTCCGCTGGGTCGCCCTTTCCGGCGACCCCGAGGACATCGCGCGCACCGACGCGAAGGTGCGCGAGCTGATGCCGCGCGACGCCGCGCTGCATAACTGGCTGGATATGGCCGGCGAACGGATCGCATTCCAGGGGCTGCCGGCGCGGATCTGCTGGGTGGGACTGGGTGACCGCCACCGTCTTGGCCTGGCCTTCAACGAGATGGTGCGAAACGGCGAGTTGAAGGCGCCGATTGTTATTGGGCGCGACCACCTCGACACCGGCTCGGTGGCCAGTCCCAACCGCGAAACCGAATCGATGCTCGACGGCTCCGACGCCGTGTCCGATTGGCCGTTGCTCAACGCGCTGTTGAACACGGCCGGCGGCGAGACCTGGGTGTCACTGCACCACGGTGGTGGTGTGGGTATGGGCTATTCGCAGCACTCAGGCGTGGTGATTGTGGCCGACGGCAGCGAGGCGGCGGACAAGCGTATTGATCGTGTGCTGTGGAACGATCCGGCCACAGGCGTGATGCGCCACGCGGACGCGGGCTACGACAAGGCGCGCGATACCGCGCTGTCGCAGGGGCTCAATCTTCCGGGAATTTTGTAAGTTGCGTGAACGTGGTCAGCCAGGGCACTGGCTGACCGGTTCCGGATCGCCTTCGTTCAACACGGCCAGCCAGCACTCGTCGTAAACCGAGCAATAGCAGAGCGTGGCGGAGAAGCGGCTGATCTGCTCGGTGAGGGCGCGCGTCGCCGGTGTCCACGGCACGCCGAACAGTACCGCTTCTTCATCCGGACTCAGCACGGAGTTGGTCGGGTTGTTCGCGCGGTACACGTCGTAGCTGAACGCGAGTTCTGGCCCGACTACGTCCAGAATCATCTGGTCGAGTGAGGTCACCGGTTCGCCGTCCAGCGTCATCTGCATGCTGCGTACGCGTGCCGGACCGATGCCCTTGTTTGTGGCGGTGACCGAAAAGCCGTCCGAGTTGTAGCCGGCACTCAGGTCGATGTACGGCCACACGCCGACCCGTTGTTCGCTGCGGATTGACGAGACCTCCAGCACCGACACGCCCAGCGCACACAGCGACAGTACGATGGCCGTTGCGGCGATCAGTGACGGCGGCTCCCGGCGCGGTGGGTCCGGGAGCCCGTCATGGTCGTTCATCAGCGGACGCAGTGGCGCTGGTACACCCGGCGCTGGAGCCGCAGTCGTTTCTCGAGCAGCGCTTGATCCACATCGCCGCCTTTCTCGCCGTACACCACCATGTAGCGGCTGGCCGGCGCGGTGGGCGTGTTGCGGTTGGTGACGTGGTTGTCGAGCTCGTCGACCAGCTCGCGCAGCAGGGCGCAGTTGCTGTACTCGTGTCGAAGCTCGCGCAAGGCCAGATTGGCAAGCCGCTCATCACCGGGGCTCAGCTTTGCGGCGGCAATGTTGGCGGCCTCGAGGATGGTGAGGTTGCCCTGCTCACCGGCGAGCATCATCCAGGCGGTACCCATGGGCACGTCTTTTTTGGTTCCCAGACCCTCGCGCAGCATGATCCCGGTCATGTACTGGCCATACGCATCGCCGTGCTTGGCCAGCGCGTCGTGGAACATGCCAAACGCTTCTTTGTAGCGGCGCGCGTTGTAGGCGTCGTCGGCGTCCAGCTTGATGGTCTCGAATCGCTCCGGGGTCAGTGGCGCGGCCTTTTCCTCTGCCTGACCCGGCAGCGTGGCGGCGGACAGTGCCATGGCGAGGACCAGAAGCGCGGGTCGAAATCCGTTCATTATTTAAGGCTCCTTGTGCATTCGTTTGTACGACATTTTACGTGCTTCTTCGTTCCGCGTCGCGCCACGGATGGCCCCTCGTGCAAATCGCGGCCGGCTTTGCGACACTTTTGCCATACCCACGCGGGGCCGCACATGATCCAGAAGCAAAATAAGCGGGCACCTATCGGGGTGCGCACATGATTCCTGCGCCGCTGGTCGCAGTCGACGTCGGGGGCACGCATACCAAGATTCGCGTGGTCTCCGGGGTCGATAAAGAGGCCACTGTCGAGGTCGAACGCGTTGCCCGGTCACGCAGCGAGATGCTTGCCGTACTGGCCGATACGCTGTCGGCGAACACCGATGAGGCACCGGGATGGTGCGTGGTCACCGCGGCCGGTCCCGTGCAGCAGGGTCGACGCGTTCGGATGACCAACTGGCCGGACGAGCGGCGCATCGAGCTCGACGATCTGGCCAGCGCCGGCGTTGATACGTCCCGAGCCAGCATTGTGAACGACATGGTGGGCTCGGCCATGGGCATCGTGGCGCACAACGTGGAGAGTAATGGCCCCGACCGGTGGGCGCGCCGTCTCCACGGGGACGCGGATCAGGCGTCGCGCGGCAACATGGTTGTCATCATGCCGGGTACCGGACTTGGCGTGGCGGGTGTGGTGCATCTTGGGCACCAGCGGTCGGCCGGCTATCACGTGGTGCCCTGCGAGTTGCAGCACACGTCCATCGGCGTGCTGAGCGATGCGCAGGAGCGCGTAACACGTCAGATGCGTGAGCGTCTTGGTCTGGCGCGACCGAGCTGGGAGCACTTTGTGTGTGGTCATGGTCTGGTCCGCGTGCATCAGATGCTGAACGGGGCGGACGAACCGCTGCTTGATGCCGGCGAGATCGCTCGCCGCGCCGTGGCGGGCGAGGATCTGATGTGTCGTGATGCGCTCGCCATGTTCTATCAGTGCGCCGGCGGCATTGCCCAGCTCACCGCGCTCAGTTTCCTGCCCAGCGGTGGAATCTATCTGTCCGGTCGCTCATCGCGGTTGAACGCACCGTTTATCGTCGACAGCACCTTCCTCTCAGAACTGCATAACAACGATACGCACGGCGAGCTGTTGAAAGAGTTTCCTGTTTATCTCGTCACTGAGGACACCAACCTCGACGGCGGTATTTTTCTCGCGCGTCATCATCTGGCGCGGCAGTAAGAACATGATCCGGGACCTTTGTCGTGCTGCGCGCATTCGGCTTTACATAAGGTTCACCGATGTTCACCGCGGACAAGGCTGGTGACAACGCAGATCGACAGCCACGTCGGACGCTTCTGGCAAGCGCTTTTGAGCCGAGGCGTTGTGCAATCCGCCGCGGCGTATGCTGTGTTTGGCTGGTTGCTGATTCAGGTGGCGGGCGTCACGTTCAAGGATCTGGGATTTCCGCCGTGGAGTGTTCGCTTCGTCATTGTTGCGGTGATCACAGGTTTTCCTTTTGTCCTCGTGCTGTCGTGGTTCTTTGAATCGGATGCACGCGGTATCGAACGCGATGAAGGGCAGGCAGCGAGCGGTCTCTTTGAGGCGATCGGTCGCAATTATTTTGCGATCGCGGCGGCGTACGTGGCGGGCCTGGGCATTGCGGCGATCGATCTTTACGTGCCGCTGTTTCCGAAGAGCGGCGCACCGACGGCCGTGGTCTCGCCCGAGTCCTCCGACGAGCCCGCCGCATCGCCGCTTGAGGTGGCCCCCAATAGCGTGGCCATCATGGCCTTTGAAGACCTGGACGGCGCGCCGCAGACCGCACGATTCGCACGCGGCATCAGCGAGGACATTCTGACCAGCGTGTCGCGTATACCGGGCCTGGCGGTCGCCGCGAAGGCCGACTCATGGTCGATGTCACCCAAAGCGGCTTCAGGGGATGTGCGGCGGCGTCTGGAAGTCGCGTACTACCTCGAGGGCAGCGTCCGCATCCCGGGTACCTCGATCGTCGTGGTGATTCGGTTGGTCGACTCCAATACCGGTTTTAATGTGTTTACGCGGACCTTTGAGCGACCGTTGGATGATTTCTATCTGATTCAGTCGGATATCACGGCGTTGGTCGCCGATGAGATGCGTGTGAGTATTCCGGACACCATCCGAAATGAGGTGCTGTCGCCGGCGCTCGGGAATGTTCCGGTCGGGGCGTACAGCGAGTATCGGCGCGGCAAGGATTTCCTGGCGCAGCCGCACACATCGGACGTGATCGGGGATGCGATCGGTGCCTTCCGGGCCTCATTGAGCATTGACGCAGACTACGCAGCGGCGTTTGCGGGCCTGTGTCGTGCGTATGTGGCGAGGCATGCTGTCGATGCCGCTCCGGACGATCTTGATCGGGCCGAAGCGGCTTGTGCGTCGGCCATTGAGAAGGCGCCTCGCATACCGGCCGTGCATGTGGCGACGGCCGGGTATTTCCTCCACGTGGATTTGTTCGAAGACGCCCAGCGGGCATACGAAAGCGCGCTGGAAATTGATCCGAAAGACACCGACGCTCTGTTGGGTATGTCGCGAACGATGCGCGAGAAAGGCGAGGCGGCGCGTGCGGTCGAGTACGCGCAGCGTGTGATCGAGCACCGCCCCGGAAACTGGTCGGCGCGCAACACGATTGGCTCCATTTACTTCGGACAGGGTCAGTATGAACTGGCCGCGCGCGCATTCCAGAGCGTGGTCAATCTTGATCCCGGAAATTTCGTCGCGCTGAGCAACGTGGCGACCGCGGAATTTTTGTCGGGTCGTTTCGACAGGGCGGTCACATTGTTCAGGCGATCGATTGACGTGAGCGAGCGTGCGGAAGCGTACTCGAACCTTGGTCTGGCGCTTTTCCACCAATCCAGGTTCGAATCGGCGCTGTCCATGTATGACCGCGAAGCGGAGATTTCGCCGCGTTCAATGGAAGCGCATCTGAACAGAGCGGATGCGCTGTCGTTTCTGGGGCGTGACGACGAGGCGCGTGCCGCGTATGAGACGGGGCGCAATCTGGCGTATGAAGTGTTGCGGGCGCAGCCGCGAGATTCGGTGGCGGTGAGTTATGCGGCGTATTCGGAAGCGATGCTCGGGGATGTCGAACTGGCCGGCGAGTTGATTACCAAGCTGTTGGATCTCGCTCCGGACGATCCCTATACGTATTACTTTGCCGGCCTGGTCGGTCTTCGAGATGGAAAGGTCGCGTTAGCACAGGAGTTGTTTGGAAAGGCTGAGGAGTACGGGTACGCCCGTGCGCTTTTGCAGGCTGACCCCCACCTGGGCGCGCTGCGCGAGCGCGGCGATTTTCTAAACTAATGGAAAGGAGAGTGATCATGATCCAGCGTTACTGGCTTTTGAGTGTGGTCGGTGTGGTTCTTGGTGGTTGCGGCAATGCGGAGCCTGTTGTCGAGCAGAGATCAGATAATCCTTGTGGGACGTACTTCGTCGACCACTTCAAAGTCGTTTATAAAGAAAAGGCCAGTAAAAACCGGGTGTGGCCCAGCGATAATCAGTCCGCGTGTATCAAGGAAAGCGATTTCGTCGCTGTGGGAACAAGTGACGAAATGGTCGCCGTCGTGCCTGCGAAAATATCCCCGCTTGGTAAAGGGGCACCGGACCCGAAGTTCTTTGATTTTTGCGAGGTCGGAAAAAAACCGCAGTACGGTTGCGGCGGCGTGTCGTTCACGTCAGCGAATGGTTTCAGTAACGAAAAAAAGGGCCGCAATGCCATTCCACTGGAGGTCTCAACCAAAACGCCTCCCGCGGGTTCCGAGGACACGATAATAGGTCGATCCGTTTGTTTCAGCGTGGGTTTCGGATCGCAGAACACGATTGATCCAAGAGCAGTGATTATCGAAGACCGCGTGTATGCGAAAAAGAAACGACAGACGTTGCGGCGCGCGTCGGAAATCTATGATGTGCTGAGCTTGCGCGATCCGAATAAAAACGAACAAATGTATGCGGATCCAGACTATCAGCTTTGGGAGGCCGCCCACGGCATTGCTCCCAGTGTGCGAGAGAACGCCTTCGCCAACCGTAGCGAGTTCTTCGATTTCTACAGCGCCTTCCCAGGCTATATCGAGTCATATCACGATATGACTCTGGCTCAGGCAGAAGCATGCATGGCCAGCGACGGAGAGGACCTGGAACCGTGCATGGTGCGGGCGTCCGTCGCCACTGGTGCGCTCACGCCCGCCACACGCTGTGCGAATTAACAGCGAACCAATCGTTGCGGCCGCGCCCCCGTCACACGCGCAAGCTCGCCTTCCACCTCCATGTTCAGTTTGACCACGGTGGTGTGCCAGGCGACCGACCCAAGTTCAGCCAACGCATCTGAGGACAACTTGCCCGCCACCATGGTGGGCAGGTCTTTTGCCACGATGCCCGGCCCATCGTGCGGTACCACGCTCCGAATGGCGTCTCGAACGACCTTGTATTTCCAGGTTGGGATCGATGTGGGCTGTTTTCCGGGTGTGGGCGTGTGGCATACGGTTCTTTGTTCTTTCATTGGTGTGTCGCCGGTCGTAGACTCAAACAAAGTCTAGCAGGCCGACCCGCTACCGGTCGGTGGAAGGACACCGCGCATGAACCGTGAGCCGCAAACCGACTGGAAGACCTTTCGGCTGATCCTGTTGATCGGACCGAGCGTCATGGCAGTTGTGGCCATGGCCGTCGGTGCCTGGACCACCGCAATTCCGCTGCTGCTCTTCGCGCTTGCGGCGGCCGCACTCATCCTGCTTCGCGGGGATCGTCGTCGCAATGTCACGTTGCACCTCGCCATCGCCGCGCTGGTCGTGTACCAGACCCTGCTTTTGTGGAGTACAGCGGACGAACCAAATCTTGGTGTTGTCTGGTTCATGGTCATCCCGGCACTTGTGGCGCTCCTCGGGCAGCGCACGCACATACTCGTCTGGACGCCGATCACCTTCGCCGTCACGGTGTATGCCTGGTCGATGTACTCAGACTATCCGGTGATGGCGCACGCCATGACGCTGCCCAACCTGATTGGCGCGACGTTGGTGGTGTCTGCCGCCGCGTTTGGCGTCGTCACGCAGCGAACGCACCGAGAGAAAGCGCTGAGCGAAGCGTTGGAGGAGTCCCAGCGCGAAGCAATGGATCGACGCATCGCCCAGACTGACGCACTGAAAAACAAGGCGGTGATCACCACGTTCATGGGTTCGATGAGTCACGAGTTGCGCACGCCGCTGACCAGTATCGTGCTGTCTGCCGACGCCCTCGATAACACGCTCAAGAGCACTGACCAGCGGATGTGGACGCAGAATATCCGCGAAAGCGCCGACTCACTGGTGCTGCTCCTGAACGATATTCTGGAGTTGGCCAGAGGTGATGCGGGTGCGGCCGGCCTTAAAAACGAACTGTTCGATGTGGAAAACCTGCTCGAAAGTGTGCGTGCCATCCTGCAGCCGATCGCGGCGGCAAAAGACGTCTGTCTGTTTATCGGCGCCATGCCGGATGTGCCTTGTGAGTGGCACGGCGATCCGGCGCGTGTGCGGCAGGTGCTGGTGAATCTGGCGAACAACGCACTGGCCCACTCCCAGGGGACGCGGGTTGGACTGCGTGCTCGCTGTGAAGCGGATCAGTTGCAATTTGTCGTGAGCGACAACGGCATCGGAATCGATGAAGGTGACCAGGAGCGGATTTTCCGCCCCTTCCACCAGCTGGATGGGGGCAAGACCGCGTCCAGTGACGCCGCCTTCCCATCCGGGGGCAACGGTCTGGGGCTGGCTATCGCCCGTGACTATGTCAATGCCATGGGTGGGCAGTTGTCTGTTGAGTCGACGCCGGGAGAGGGCGCGGTCTTTTCATTTTCACTGTCACCGACCGCGGCGTACAAGCCTGGCGCGCGGTTTGTTGACCGGCATGGGCGGCGCGACGGCTGGCCGGATCGTGTCTGGCTGACCGCCGAGTGTGCTCTGGCGATCGGCTGGGGCAAAACATGGATTGAGTCGTGGGGAATGAAGCTGGACCCGCGTGCCCCCGTCGCAATTGATCTGATTGACGACGTGACCTCACGGCTCGGCTCCGCCCGCCGATTGTCCAATCGCATGACCGCGCTGGCCGGGGCCGACGACGGTTCTGACAACGCAAGTGTGAACGAGCGCCCGGCGCATCGCCCGTCCCCTGCGTCGCCTTACCGCTGTGCGATCTGCGATGACGATGAGTCTATTCTGAAGATTATTGCCGAAACGCTGACCTTTGCGGGACATGTGACTGAGACGTTTACCAACGGCAACGACCTGATCGAGTTTCTCGCGGTCGAATCCGTGGATGTGGTCGTCCTCGACGTCAATCTCCCCGTGGTGTCCGGTGTCGATATTCTGCGCGAGCTCCGACGCTTGCCCGGCGAGGCGGGGCGTACGCCAGTGTGTATGTTGAGTGGGGCGTGGAACGAACGAGAGAACTGCATCAAGGCTGGGGCGGATGCTTACCTGTTCAAGCCCTCCTCAAGCGATGAGCTGGTCGAAACCGTCGAGCGTCTTGGTGGACAGCGGCGTTTGGCGGTAGTGGCGGGTTAAGTGGCGCACATCCTCTGCATGACAAGCGGGCTGACGGGTCTTCTGAACGCCAGTTTTGAAATGGTACGGCGGCTGCGCGACGACGGCCATCGTGTGACGTACGCCTGTCCGCAGGACGTACGTCATGCCGTACGCGCGCAGGGCATCGATTACATCCAACTCGGGTCGGTCAATTTTGACCCGGCACCACCGGCGCCTGGCGGTCGGATATTTGCAAGATTCACCCGCAAGCCCACTTCCGCCACAAGGCGGGTCGCGGGGGTGGCGGCGCTCGGAATGGATGCGTTCCGAAAGACGTTGGCCGATCTGGCACCGGATCTGGTCTTGATCGACAGCGAGCTCTACGAACATATCTTCACGCTGTACGCGATGGGCACACCCCACGTGCTTGTCAGTCCGTTCTTCGCCCAGTGGCCCGGGCGCGGACTGCCGCCGCTTGCTACCGCTTTTTTGCCCGACAACGCGTCGGCTATTGATGCGCATATCGCAAATAGAGCGGAACAAATCCAAGAGGTGTCTGACAAAAATTTGTACACGGAGCGGCGCAGCGTGCTGCTTGAGTACGCCCGGTCCGTAAATTACCCGGTTGATGCGCTTGAACAGCACGCCGGGCTGACGATGTTCGTCAATACGCGCCAGCCAACCCTGCTTTTGACGGCGCAGGAGCTGGACTTCGAGCACCGTGTTCCCGAGCACGTGCACTACGTCGGGCCAATGGTGTCTGAGCAACGCGTTGAGACGTCTGTCAGTAAAGACGATCAAGTTCGGCTGGATGCGGTTCTGAACAACCTGGAAGGGCCGCTCATTTACTGTCCGTTGAGCACGATGGACGTGGGCGATAACGGACTCGCCACCCATTTGATCCGTGCGGTGACGTCGCAGCCGGACTGGACGCTGATCATTGCTGGTGCGCCTGCTGATGCCGCGTTGCCGACGGCACCAAATGTCCATGTGTTCGGTTATGTCGCGCAAACCGACGTTCTGCCGCGAGTCAGCGCGTGTGTGACCCTCGCGGGTATGAACACAGTGCATGAGGCACTACTTGCTGACGTGCCGCTTCTCGCCTACCCGATGCATTACGATCAGCCTGGGGTTGCGGCACGCCTCGAAAGCAAAGGCCTCGCACTGGTGGGTAAGCCCGATGACGATGCCTCGGTGATTGCGTCGCGCCTTCAAACCCTGATGAATGATCAGCCGCTGCGGTCAAGGCTGGCGGGATATCGGGACATGTTGGTGTCGTACGCCGAACGGCGCGTGCTCGAAAACGCGATTACGGCGTCACTTGTAACGCGCTGAGTAGCTGGTCAGCGACCGCTGCGTGCAAACCAGAGAAACCCCGCACCGACAACAAGCCCGGGCCACAGCGCCCATACCGGGATCAGGCCACCGCTCGCCAGTGCCGAGGAGGCAATGACCACCGCACCGCCGGTCACCGATCGGTGCACGGTGGCGGCCATGCGCGCTTTTTCATGGCGCTCCCGTTCAGCGTGCAGCGGGTCAGGCGTCAGGCGCAGCTTGCCGTCGGCGGCTTGTTGCAGCGCCTTGAAGGCAAGGCTTGGTGCAAGCTGTATGGACTCGCTCAGCTCGGGAAGGTGATCGCGCAGCCGGTTGATCAACTCCTTGCCGCTGGTCTGATCGATCATCCAGTCCTCGAGAAAGGGCTTGGCGGTCTGCCATAGATCAAGGTCGGGGTAGAGCTGTCGTCCCAGGCCTTCGATGTTCAGCAGGGTCTTCTGCAGCAAGACCAGCTGCGGTTGCACTTCCATCTCGAACCGTCGCGCAACGCTGAACAGTCGGACCAGAAACTGCCCGAACGAGATGTCCTTCAACGGCTTGTTGAAAATGGGCTCACACACGGTGCGAATCGCGGACTCAAATTCATCGACCCGCGTGCCGGCGGGCACCCAGCCGGATTCAACATGGAGCTGGGCTACTTTGGCGTAGTCGCGCTTGAAAAACGCAAGAAAATTGCCCGCCAGATAATGCTGATCGCTGGGGGTTAGCGTGCCGACAATACCGAAGTCGATCGCGATGTAACTGGGGGTCACGGTGTCGGTCGCATCGACAAAGATGTTGCCCGGGTGCATGTCCGCGTGGAAGAAGTTGTGCTTGAACACCTGCGTGAAGAAGATCTCCACGCCGCGATTGGCCAACACCTCGAGGTTTACATTGCGGCGATTCAGCTCGTCGATATCGGCCACCGGAATACCGGTGATGCGCTCCATGACCATCGCCGTGGGCGTGCAGTACTCCCAGTAGATCTTGGGGATGTACAGGATGCCGTTGTCGGGCGGAAAATTGCGACGCAGCTGCGATGCGTTGGCCGCCTCGCGAACCAGATCGAGTTCCTCGTGGATCGTCTTGTCGTATTCCCGCACCACATCGCGCGGACGCAGTCGGCGGCTGGCCGGCCAGTATTTGTGAATCACGGCCGCGGCGGCATGCAGGATTTCGATGTCCTCATCGATCTGCTCGTCGATGCCGGGTCGCAGAATCTTGACGACAACATCGTCGCCGGTCTTCAGCGCGGCCCGGTGCACCTGTGCGATGGAGGCCGACGCCAACGGCTCCCGGTCGAACGTTGCGAACATGTCATCGACCGACGATTTGAACGCCTTTTCGATCAGTGCCGTTGCGTCCTCGCCCGGGAACGGCGGCACACGATCCTGCAAACGGGCGAGTTCGCGCGCGATGTCGTGCGGGATCACATCGGGTCGGGTCGACAGCATCTGCCCGAACTTGACGAAGATCGGGCCGAGGTCCTCCAGCGCCATGCGCAGCCGCGCACCAAGGCTCTGGTTTGGGTCCACGGTCGCCCGGGGCCACAGGCGCAATACGTACGACAACGGTGGCTTGGGTTCGAGCGCGCGCAGAATGTCGTCGAGGCCGTGTCGTCGCAGGACGCGATAGATGCGAATCAGCCGGGCGATGTGACGCGCGCGGATCATGTCAGTCGGCGGGCGTCCGCTTGCGTTCGATCTGTTTCAGTCGCGCTTCGGCGCGCGCCACGTCGTCGCGGAGCGTGTCGACATCGTCGTAGAACGCTTCGGTCTCGGCCTTGGCCGGCAAATCGCGGCTTTCTTCGGTAAAAAATTCCGCGAAGTCTTCGGTCATGCGGTTGCCCACATCGCGACCCCAGCCAAAAAGCTGGCGTGTGGCCTCGCCCACGCGGTGGGCGACGGTGTCGCCGACCAGTCTGGACAGTTCTTCCTCCCAATCCGGTTTCAGTAGCTCAAACAGCCGCTGAAAACGCTGCGCCACGGCCGTGTCGCCGTGGATGGTCACGCCGGTTCGACGAACGCTCGCGGCGTCGCCGCCCTGACCGGCCAGCGAGGCAAGCGCAAGCGGCGTGCCGCTGATAATGGCTGCTGGTTCATCGGTGTAGTCACTGCCGAGCTTGAGACCGTCATCGGTGGCGTGGAAATAAATATCGACGCTGATGCCTTCGAGTTTGAGTGCCAGCGTCTCACCGTGAAGCTGTCGCAGTGCCCGCCGCGCGTCGCTGTTGTCCTTGAGTTGGCGCTCAAGAAGGGATTCCAGCGGTTTGAGTAGCGCGGGCGTCTCGCTCACAGCTTGTACCCGCGGTGCAGTGCCACGATGCCGCCCGTCAGGTTGTGAAAGCGGGCGTTTTCAAAACCGGCGTCCTCGAGCATGCCCAGCAGCGTGTGCTGATCCGGGTGCATGCGGATCGATTCAGCGAGGTAGCGGTAGCTGTCTTCATCGTTGGCGACCAGCTTGCCGATCTTGGGCAGCACATTAAATGAGTAGGCGTCGTAAATCGGGGCCAGACCCGGCGCAGTGGGCTTGGAGAACTCCAGCACCAGCAGCTGACCGCCGGGCTTCAAAACGCGGTACATCTCGCGCAGCGCGCGGTCCTTGTCGGTGACGTTGCGAAGGCCGAAGGCGATGGTCACGCAGTGGAAACGGTTGTCTTCAAACGGCAATTCTTCGGCGTCGGCCACCTGGAACGACACGTTGCCCACGACGCCGGCGTCGATCAGTCGGCGGCGGCCGTTTTCAAGCATCGCTTCGTTGATGTCCGACAGTACAACGTGCCCTTTGGGGCCGACCCGCCTGGACATCGCGAGCGACAGATCGCCCGTGCCGCCGGCCACGTCGAGCGCCTGCTGGCCCGGTTGCAAATCGGTCTGGTCGATCGTGAATTTTTTCCAGATGCGATGGATGCCCATCGACATCAGGTCGTTCATGATGTCGTACTTGTCGGCCACCGAGTCGAACACGCCGCGAACGCGCGAGGCTTTTTCGCTGCGTGGCACGGACTGGTAGCCAAAATGCGTGGTCGATTCGTCGTCGCTCATGGGTCACTCCCGTTTGACGTGCTCGCGGGGGCGGGATCGCGCGAAGCGCCCGCCGCGTCCAGTCGCGCCAGATAGCACGCCCAGTTGGTGTCGTAGTGTTGGCCCAGGTCGTACAAGACGTCCCAGGTGTAGAGCCCGGTGCCGTGGCCGTCGCTGAAAACAAGGCGAACGGCGTAGGCGCCCACAGGCTCAATGCGCGTCACGGTGACGTGTTTCTTGCCCACCTGCAAGACCCCTTCGGTCTGGCCGTGGCCGCGCACATCGGCCGAGGGGGAATGCACGCGCAAATACTCCAGAGGCAGATCGAAAACCGCGCCATCCGAAAACGTCACCGACAGCACACGCGCCGATTTGCGCAGGCGGAGCTCGGTGGGCCGGTGCTGCACGGTCAGAGGATGTAACGCGCCAGATCTTCGTCCTGCACAAGCTCACCGAGGTGCTGGTCCACATAGTCCGCATCCACGATCACGGTCTGTCCGCCGCGGTCGGCGGCCTCGTACGACACCGTTTCGAGCAACCGTTCCAGCACCGTATGCAGACGACGCGCCCCGATGTTTTCCGTGCGGGAGTTCACCTGAAAGGCCACTTCGGCAATACGGGCGACGCCGTCGTCAGCAAACTCAAGGGTCAGACCCTCGGTGGCCATCAGCGCCGCGTACTGCTCGGTCAGGCTGCAGTCCGGTTCGGTCAGAATGCGCACGAAGTCCTCGGTGGTCAGCGCATTGAGCTCCACCCGAATCGGGAAGCGCCCCTGCAGTTCAGGAATCAGATCCGATGGCTTGGCCACGTGGAACGCGCCGGAGGCGATAAACAGAATGTGGTCTGTCTTGACCATGCCGAACTTGGTCGAGACCGTGCTGCCCTCCACCAGCGGCAGCAGATCGCGCTGCACACCCTCGCGGGACACATCGCCGCCCTGCACACCGTCAGTGCGGCGGGCAACCTTGTCGATTTCATCGATGAAGACGATGCCGCTTTGTTCAACCGCGTCCACCGCCGCGATCTTGAGGTCCTCTTCGTTGACCATCTTCGCGGCTTCTTCCTCGATCAGCGCATCGTACGCCTCGCGCACTTTCATGCGTCGTTTCTCGCTGCGGCCGGAGCCGAGATTCTGGAACATGCCCTGCAGCTGCTGCGTCATCTCCTCCATGCCCGGCGGCGCCATGATTTCCACGCCCACCGGCGCGGACTGCATGTCGATCTCCACCTCGCGATCGTCCAG
Source organism: Pseudomonadota bacterium (assembly GCA_039026595.1). Taxonomy (GTDB): domain Bacteria; phylum Pseudomonadota; class Gammaproteobacteria; order Steroidobacterales; family JBCCMA01; genus JBCCMA01. The sequence goes on along the minus strand of JBCCMA010000021.1, from coordinate 18,348 downwards.
CTGACCTTCGCGGAACATCTTGCGGAATTTCTGGCGCGTGTCCGCATACGAAGAATCGTCCGGCGTGTTGTCATCGAGCGGTGACTGCGACGGTCGCGGCAGCAGCGCATCGAGAATGCGGTCCTCCGCGGCGTCCTCGGCCCGGTAGCGCACCTTTTCCATTTCGGTTTCGCGGATCAGCTTGACCGCAACGTCGGTCAGATCCTTGACGATGGAATCGACCTCGCGGCCAACGTAGCCGACCTCCGTAAACTTGGTGGCTTCCACCTTGATAAACGGCGCCTTGGCCAGACGGGCGAGCCGCCGAGCAATTTCGGTTTTGCCCACGCCGGTCGGTCCGATCATCAGAATGTTCTTGGGCGTGATCTCGCCGCGCAACGGGTGGTCGACCTGCGTCCGGCGCCAGCGATTTCTGAGTGCGATGGCCACAGAGCGCTTGGCGTCGTTCTGGCCAACAATATGCTTGTCGAGTTCCTGGACGATCTCGCGGGGGGTCATTTCGGACATGCTGTTACTCGCTCGCGTCGAGCGCTTCGATGGTGAGATTGTGGTTGGTATAGATGCAAATATCGGCGGCGATGCCGAGCGATTTCTCCACGATCTGACGCGCGTCCAGATCCGTGTTTTGCATCAGGGCCATGCCGGCGGCCTGGGCGTACGCGCCGCCCGATCCGATGGCGATCAGATCGTGTTCCGGCTCGATCACGTCGCCGGTGCCCGAGATCAGCAGCGAGGTTGATGCGTCGGCCACGCAAAGCAGCGCTTCGAGCCGACGCAGGCTGCGGTCGCTGCGCCAGTCCTTGGCCAGTTCAATCGCGGCGCGGGTGAGGTTGCCGTACTGCTCAAGTTTGCCCTCGAAGCGCTCGAACAGGGTAAACGCGTCCGCGGTGCCGCCCGCAAAGCCGGCGAGTACGGAATCGCGGTAAAGGCGACGCACTTTTCGTACGTTGCCTTTCATGACCGTCTCGCCGAGGGTCGCCTGGCCGTCGCCGCCCACGACCACCCGGCCGTTGCGGCGGACCGACAGGATGGTCGTGCCGTGAATCGTCTGCATGGAAAAGTTCCTCTGTCCGGCGTGCCGGGCCGGGCATTGTACCCGCTGGGCCCCGTTAGTCGCCGTTGGCCGGATCGTCGTCGTCCGGTCGTCGGCGTGCACGCGGGTGTGTCCTGTCGTAGGTAGCGGCGAGATGCTGGAAATCAAGATGGGTGTAGATCTGGGTGGTGCTGATGTCCGCATGGCCCAGCATCTCCTGCACGCCGCGAAGGTCACTGGAGGACTCCAGCACGTGCGTGGCGAAAGAATGACGGAACAGGTGCGGGTAGAGATTGATGTCCAGCCCCTGTTTCACAGCCCAGTGCTTGATGCGGGCTTGCACCGAGCGCGCGCTCAGGCGCGTGCCGCGCGTGCTCACGAAAAGCGCCGACTCGTCAGCTTTGGCCATGGCTCCGCGCACCTTGAGCCACCGACCGAGCGCGTCGAGCGCCGCGCGACCCACCGGCAAAATGCGGGTTTTGGCGCCTTTGCCCAGAACGGTGACGGTGCGGTCGTGTGTTTCGATGTCGCCCATGTTCAGGCCCACCAGCTCGGCGAGCCGCAGACCGCACGAATAGAAGAGTTCCATCATCGCGGCGTCGCGCCGCGTAATGGGGTCGTCACCGCGGATGTTGAGCAACGCGCTCATGCGATCCACATCGACGGTGTTGGGCAGGCTTCGGCGCTTCCTTGGTGCCTGAACGTCGCTGCCGGGATTGGTGCGCAGCACGCCCTCGCGAATCAGGTAATCAAAAAACGATCTGGCGGCCGACAACCGGCGCGCGATGGATCGCGGGGCGAGCCCTCGCCGAAACGCGCGGCTGGCGTAAAGCTGCAGGTCGGGCGGATTCAGATCGGTCCAACTGTCGATGTCATGCTGCGTGCAGTAATCGACCAATGTCCGCAGGTCGCGCGCGTAATTGGACTGGGTGTGGGGAGACAGACGCCGCTCGTTGACCAGATGATCGACAAAGCGATCCACGGCCGCCACGGCGTCCGGGTGCATGGTCAGGCGACGGCGGCGCTCGTGGCGTGACGGGCCAGTGTCACGCCGAGGATCTCACCGAGGCGGCCCAGGAACTCCGTCCCCATGCCCGGATGGAAGCGGGTGCTGTCCTGGCTGCCAATGGCCAGGATGCCGATTTGCCCGTTGGCGCCGATGGGCACCAACGCGGTGGACGCGATGTGCAGATTGTCCTGCCCGAACAGGAACGCGCGCTGGGCGTCACGAATCTGGCCGCACCGTGGCAGCGCCGCCGCGATGAAGGTTCGAAACGGCTTGAGCGCGTCGCAGTCGGACGACGCCTGTCGCACAAAACCAAGCCGATCAACGCCGGCAAAGCGTCGATCGTCGGTAAACAGAATAACCGTGCTCTGGTCCGCGCCGAACTCTTCGCGCAGGCCCTTTTCCAGCGCGCACAGCGACTCGTCGGCCGATGACGCGCTCATGGTGGCCAGCGTCAGCGCATGAAGTTTCCCCGACAGCGCGTCATTGCTGCGCGCCACGCTCATCAGATTGCGCAGCTTGCGTTCGAGCGTATCGTTGCTCTCGCGCAGCACGGCGACCTGTCGTTCCACGAGCGACACAGCGGTGGTGCCCGCCATATGCGGCAGGTTGAGCCGTTCCAGCAAGGCGGCGTGCTGTTCAAAAAAATCGGGGTGGTCGTGCAGGTAGCCTGCGACGTCGTCGTCGGTCAGGGCCATGTCGCGGGGCGGCGCCGTGGAGCTCGGAGCGTGCGTACTCATAAACGGATGATTCCCTCGTAAACAACGTTTGCCGGTCCTGTTAGCCAGACCGTATCCTCGCGACCGCTCAAGTCTATCACCAAACGACCGCCGGGCAGCGTCACGGTAACCGCGTTATCCAACTGCCCGCGTTGATGTCCAATCGCCACCGCGGCGCATGCACCTGTGCCGCACGCAAGCGTCTCACCAACACCGCGCTCGAACACGCGCAGACGAATGTGCGCGCGATCGATCACCTGCATGAAACCCACATTTACGCCCTCGGGAAAGAACGTGTGGCGCTGCAACGCGCTCCCTGTGTTTTGCAGGTCTTCCGTGTCCACGTCGTCCACCGTGAGGACCGCGTGCGGATTGCCCATCGATACGGCCCCGAACGTCACAGGTTTGTCGTTTATGCGTAGCGTGTATTCGGGCTGAGTTGTCGGCGCGTCAATGGGTATGGCGGCCGCATCGAAACGCGCCCGTCCCATGTCGACTTGTACGCCGTCGGCCTGCACTTGGGCGCGTACCACACCTGCTGGACTACCCATCTTGATTTCATCAGCTACCAGACCGTGTTGTTGGGCGAACAGCGCCACGGCGCGCGCGCCGTTCCCGCACTGCTGTGCAACGCTGCCGTCGGTATTGAAGATGCGGTAATCAAAATGGGTGTCGGATCTGGCAGGCGGCGACAGAAGCATGATCTGGTCGCACCCGATTCCGCGGCGTCGGTCGGCGAGGCCGCGCGCGTGATCGGACGTCAGTGTGATCGGATCGTCACGTCCGTCGATCACAATAAAGTCGTTGCCGGTGGCCTGCATTTTGGTGAACGCGATCTGCACGTCGGATACCCCTTGGCTTCGCGTCCGCAGTATAGCGGTCGGAAACAAACAGAACTGGTATCCGGGGCCAGTCGCACTACACTTCGCGCATCTCTTTTCGGACAGAACACATGAAATACAACGATCTTCGCGACTTTATCGAGCAGCTCGAATCGATGGGCGAACTGAAGCGTATTCGTCACGAAATCGATCCCAATCTTGAGATGACCGAAATCTGTGATCGCACGCTCAAGGCCGGCGGTCCGGCGCTGTTGTTCGAGAATCCGAAAGGACACGATATTCCCGTGCTGGGGAATCTGTTCGGCACGCCCCGACGCGTTGCACTGGCCATGGGTCAGGATTCGGTCGATGCGTTGCGCGAGGTGGGCGAACTGCTCGCGTTTCTGAAGCAGCCCGAACCGCCGTCATCGGCGCGCGAGCTCATGGACAAGATGCCGCAGTTCAAGCAGGTGCTGAACACCCGACCCAAGACGGTCCGCAAGGCCGATTGCCAGAAAAATGTCATCGAGGGCGATGCGGTCAATCTGGCCGACCTGCCGGTGCAAACCTGCTGGCCGGGCGACGCCGGCCCACTGATCACATGGGGCCTGACAGTGACGCGCGGGCCCTCACAGAAGCGTCTGAACATGGGGATTTATCGCCAGCAGGTCATCGGTCGCAACAAGGTCATCATGCGCTGGCTCGCGCACCGCGGCGGCGCGCTCGATTTCCGCGCCCACTGCGAGCAGTTTCCCGACGAGCCGTTTCCGGTCGCGGTGGCGCTGGGCGCCGACCCGGCCACCATCCTTGGCGCGGTCACGCCCGTGCCGGACGGACTGTCCGAGTACGCCTTCGCGGGATTGCTGCGCGGTGGGCGGACCGAGGTGGTGTCGTGCGGGCGCAATGATCTGCAGGTGCCCGCCAGCGCCGAGTTTGTGCTCGAGGGCTACATCATGCCCGGTGAGGTGGCCGATGAAGGGCCGTTCGGCGACCACACCGGCTACTACAATGAGGTGGACTCGTTCCCGGTGTTCACCGTTGAGCGCATTACCCACCGCGATAACCCGATCTACCACAGCACCTACACGGGACGGCCACCGGACGAGCCGGCGATTCTGGGCGTCGCGCTTAACGAGGTGTTTGTGCCCCTTTTGATCCGGCAGTTCCCAGAAATCCGGGATTTCTATCTTCCTCCGGAGGGGTGCTCGTACCGCATGGCCGTGGTGAGCATCAAGAAAGAATATCCGGGGCACGCCAAGCGCGTGATGATGGCCGTGTGGTCGTTCCTTCGGCAGTTCATGTACACCAAGTTCATCGTGATTGTGGATGAGGATGTGAACACGCGGTCGTGGGAAGACGTGATCTGGGCGATGACCACGCGTATGGACCCGATTCGCGACACCACACTGGTGGACAACACGCCGATCGACTATCTGGATTTCGCGTCGCCGGTGTCTGGCCTGGGTTCCAAGATGGGCCTCGACGCGACGAACAAATGGCCCGGTGAGACCAATCGGGAGTGGGGCGAACCCATTGAGATGGACGCGGATGTGCGCAGCAAAGTGGACGCGCTGTGGGGCGAGCTCGGCATCGATGTGTGAGTAAGTTGACGGTGTGAGCCTTTCAAACCGGCTGGTTTGGGGCGTTTGCCAAGTTGCGGGACAAAGGAGCATGGCGGTAAGGTGCCGTGCAATTCAGGACTTTTGGGGAGTCGAGGATGCGCCACATCACCGTTATGAATGCCAAGGGGGGGTGCGGCAAAACAACGCTCGCCACCAGCCTCGCCGCGTACTATGCCGACGAGGGCGCGTCGGTTGTTCTGGCCGACTACGACCCGCAGGGCTCGGCCTCCGACTGGCTTGCTCTGCGCCCCGAAGACCGCGCACCCATCACCGGCGTGAAGGCGCACGAAAACGGTTTGCGCGGTGTAAACCGTGGCACGGATCTGGTGGTGCTCGATGCGCCTGCGCGTTCCCACGGTCCGGAGCTGACGGACCTTTTGAACCACACCGAAACCATCGTGATGCCGGTGCTGCCCTCCACCATCGACATGATGGCGACCACCCGTTTCATCAAGGAACTGACCGAGTCGGCGCCGTTTCGCCGGCGCAAGATCAAGCTCGGTCTGGTCGGTAATCGCGTCCGCGAGAACACGCTGATCTTCGACGAACTGGACGAGTACCTTGAGAAGCAGCGCGCGCCGTACCTGACGTCCTTGCGCGAGGCCCAGAACTACGTGCGGGCGTTCACCCGTGGCCTCGGCATTTTCGAGTTGCCGGAGTATCTCGCCTGGCCGGACTGGGAACAATGGGACCCGCTGATCGAGTGGCTCGATAGCCGCCGGTCCCGTCCGTAAGCCAACCTCACCCGGCGTCCATTTCCTGCAGGCTGGCGGCGATGCCTGCTTTCGGGTCGAGGTAGCGCAGCGGCGGCGCCAGCGTGTTGTGAAGCCGCGATACGTCCACAAGCCGTGACTCGCGGATAAACGACCAAGCCATCTCACTGACCTCGGCACGCAGCGCGTCGAGCGAGTGTTCCGGCGGTGGCGGTCGCCCGGTCTGTCGCGCCACCTCGAATGTGAAGTCGGTGCTGCTGAGCGGATTGCCATCGCCCACGTTCAGAATGTCGGGCGGATCGCTTGCCTCGCGCACGCGCTGGATCACGGTGACCAGATCGTCCACATGGATCCGGTTGCCTGGCCCGGCTTCCGCCTGCGCAAGCACGGGTCTGGCGTCCATGATGGCCTTGAGCGGAAGCCGCGACGGGCCGTAAATGCCCGGCACGCGCAGAATCACGCATCGCGCGCCGTGGGACCGGGCCCAGGCGGTGGCCGTGCGCTCGGCCGCAACACGGCGATGCGCCCGGGCTGACTCCGGTGAGGGCGCATCGTCTTCGGTTACCCGTGTGCCGTTTCGGTTGCCGTACACGCCCGTCGTGCTGATGTAGATCAGCCTTTTCGGTTGCGAGCCCAGTGCATCGAGCGCGTGCTCGAGGCGTGGATCGGTGTCGCCGCTGGACGGCGGCGGTGCCAGATAGACAAGCGTATCGAATGGCGCGAGTGACGGCGCCGGTGCGCGCTGATCGAGATTCCACGCCACCGCCTCGATGTTCTGAGCGGCTAGCTCATGGACGCGCTCTGGTTTACTGACCACCGCTTGAACCGGGGTACCGCCCGCGAGGTCGCGCTTCGCAAGGCGTGTGCCGGTGTAGCCGCAGCCCAGGATCAGGCTGCTCACCAGCTAGCCAGCGCAGCGACGGACGCGGGCGCGCCGGGTCGATCCAGCGACGTGCTGATCGCTCGTTTTTCGAGTCGGATTTCAGTGCCAAAGAAGGACTGGTCAACAAGCATCAGTCCGGATTGCTTGTCGCGTTTCAGTCGGACACCCGTGTTCAGGCTTGTGCGGACCGCGTCGATTTCGTCGCCGCTGAATAGAAAGTCCGTGTCTTCCAGAAAGCACTCCCGGTTGAATTCGCGCGAGAATTTGGTGAGCGAATATCCCGGATAGCTGATGCAGTCACCGGCCTCCACGCCGTCGCGCACCCAGATTTCGGGCGCCAGAGCGTCGGCGAGGCGAAACCGGAAGTCGAACAGCGGCTCGCGGCCGCTTTGGCCGTCGCGCTGAAATTCCGCCACGTAGCCGCCGGCCTCACGGGCGATGCGGCTTATCGAGCCATCGTCGTAACGGATCTCCAGCAGCGTGGCGTCATGCGGTGCACCGGCATCGAAACGTTCGGTGATGGTGAACCCTTCCACGCTGTCATTTTCGCTGTACAAGGTTGACACGACTTCGATCTGACCGCGGCGCACGGTGCGCTTGCGTTCGAGGTTACCGGCCGACTCGCCCAGCGCGTAGACGCCGTACCACTCGTCTTCAACGGCCAATGCCTGAAAGACATCCAGTGCCGCATTGGCGCGCACCCTCTCGACTGGATCGATGGCAGGACCTGATGATTGGGGAGTGTCTGTACTGGTGGCGCAGGCGGCCAGCGTCAGCGCGGCGGCGAACGGGATAAATCGGTTTGGGGTGTCCATCGTGGTCTGCTTCGTTCTCAGTGTCCTGCCCATGATCGCATGCAGGGGTGCGACGCGTTAACCTCTGGCCATGAACGATCCGCTGTCGCCCAGAGAGCAGAGTTTCGAAGCGCTCCGGTGGCTTTTGTACCGCTGGGCGCCCCCGCTTCTGGTGGATGTGGACGAGCCCGACCACTATTCGCTGATCACCCGGCTGCAAAAGAAAACCGGTACGCCGCTGCGTTTTGGATCGACACGTATTCTGAAGACGTATGTGAGTTTCAAATTCACACCGCTCCATTTGAATCCGGAGCTGGGTGCAAACTTGTCGCCCGCGCTGCTCAAGCGCAAGCAGGGTTTGTACAGTTTCAATTTCGATGAGCCCATGCCAGCACTTTTTGACGAGCTGCGAGCCATGGTCAAAAAAGGCTACGAGGAGTTTGTGGTGCGCGGCTACATCGGTTTTCCTGAAATTCGCCGGCTGGACGGACCGCTGCGTTAATTATTTTTAGATCGCTGTCAAAACGCAGCCAGTTCGACCGTCTACCTGATGAACGCCACCACAACGGCGGCGAATAACGGAAGGAAGACCACAATGAAATACGCGCTACTGATCCACGACGACGAAACGTTCCAGCGCATGGCACCCGCGCAACAGGCCGAGGTGATCGGCGCCCACCAGATCTATGTGGACGCGCTCACAAAGGCCGGTGTGCTGATCGGCGGTGAACCGCTGGGGCCCAGCGCCGACGCGCTGAGTGTGCACCCCGATGGGACCGTCCACGACGGCCCGTTCGCCGACTCTCTGGAGCAGCTCGGTGGGTTCTACCTGATCGAAGTGGCGTCCAGAGAGGACGCGATCGAGTGGGCCCGTCGCCTCCCGCAGTGTGCGCCGAACGGAGGCGCTGTGGAGATCCGCGCGGTCCCGGACTACGCGGATTGACGTCTAAGGCGCAGCAGGCGGCCGAACAGGCCGCGCGGGAGGCGTACGGTCGCCTGCTGTCCACACTGTGTCAGAGCACGCGGGACGTGGCCGCGGCCGAGGACGCGCTGGGCGATGCGTTCGCCCGGGCGCTCGCGGTCTGGCCGACGGACGGCGTGCCTGAGGCCCCCGACGCGTGGCTGCTCACCACGGCTCGGCGACGCGTCATCGATCAGGCGCGGCGCCGAACCGTGGCCGAGCGTCATGCGGATGAGGCCGCGCAGTGGTTACAAAACGCTGGGCCCGACGACGCGGTGGATGGCCATTCGGCTTCCACATCACAAAAGGGCGACGCCCGGCTCGACCTGATGCTCGCCTGCGCCCATCCGGACATTGATGCGGCGGTGCACGCGCCGCTGATGCTGCAGACCGTGCTGGGTCTGCCGGTGCGCCAGATCGCGGCAGCGTTTGCATTGAGCCCGGCGGCGTTGGGGCAGCGACTGGCCCGGGCGAAGCGTCGGATGAAAGACCTCGATCTGTCGCTTGAGCCCGCCGATGTCATCGACGCCGACGCGTTGAGCGTTCTCTTGAATGCCCTGTACGCCGCGTTCGCAACGGGCTGGAACGATGCCGTGGGGGTTCGGGATCTGCGCCATGGCCTTGCGAATGAGGCGCTGTGGCTAGCACGCGTGGTCGTCGATCGTTGCCCCGACGCGCCCGAGGCGCTTGGGCTTCTGGCGTTGATGCTGTTTGCGCAGTCCCGCCGGGCGGCGCGCCGCGATGCGGCGGGCCGGTTTGTCCCATTGGCGGATCAGGACCGATCACTCTGGGATACGGCCATGATGCGTGAGGCCGAGGCGGTGCTGGGTGTGGCCGCGCGCGGCGGCCGGATGGGTCGATTCCAGATTGAGGCGGCGATACAGGCTCGGCACGCGAGGCCGCCCGTCGACGCGGATGATATTGCGCTTTTGTATGAGGGCCTCGTGCGGCTCGCGCCATCGCGGGCGTGCCTGATCGCCCGGGCGGCGGCGCTGGCCGAGGCGCGCGGCGTGGCGGTGGGCCTGTCGGCCCTCGCGCAGCTTGACCCGGCGTCAGTGGACCGTGATGCGTCCTATTGGTCGGTTCTTGGCCACCTGAAATCACGCGCCGGCCTCCCCGACGACGCTCGTCTGGCGTGGCGGCGCGCCGTGGGCCTGGCGGCCGATCCGGCGATTCGCGCCTACCTCAAAGAGCGCATCGACGCGCTGTAACCGCGGTCAAAGGCCTGGATTCGATATGTGAAATTGAGCGAAGTGTCAGATATTTACAGCATTTTGGTTGCTGCTGTTACAAATGTTGGGCGGGCCGCACTTCGGTGTTGTAAGGCCGCATTCGCCGCCCTATAATACCGGCCGCTTTTTGGCTGGCGCGCCGCACAATCGTGTCAGCATACTTTTGGGGAAAGCACGGATCGTGAACGCCATCCGACAGATTCTCGCGGCCCAGTTCGTTCTGGGGATCGTGGCAGGAATCGCGGCCTGGCTGTTGTTCGACGCCGTAGCCGCCTACTCGGCCTGGCTCGGCGGCGCCATCTGTGTCATCCCCAACATCTATCTGGCTGCCCGAATGTTGGCGGCCACGCCGTCCGGGGACGCTGGCCGCATGTGGCGGTCCACCTGGTTCGGTGAAATCGGCAAATTGATATTGACCGCCGCGCTGTTCGCACTCGCCTTCGGGCTTGTTGAACCGCTCAGCGCCGGGGGCCTTTTCGCCGGCTTTATCGCGGCGCAAAACGGCACCTGGATGGCGATCATGCGCAGCCCGGATGCGCTGAACTGAACAACACATATTAATAGGCAGGCTCCAGCGCGCGCACTGGCGAGGGGCCCGGACAAGAAGCGGAAACCCACACATGGCAAGCGGCGGCGAACACGGCGGCTACGCAAACAGCGGCGAGTACATCTCGCATCACCTGCAGAACCTGCAGGCCTGTCTGGTTGACGGCAAGATCGAATCGAACTTCCACGGCCCGGGCGACGTGTGCGCCGGCAACTTCATGACTCTGAACCTCGACTCGATGTTCTTCGCCGTGGTGTTGGGTGCGTTCTTCATCATCACCTTTGGCCGGGTCGCCAAGCGGGCCACCACCGGTGTACCTGGACGCTTCCAGATGGCTGTCGAGATGATCTTCGATTTCGTCGACGGCAGCGTGAAAGACGGTTTCCACGCCGAGAACAAGCTGATTGCACCGCTGGCGATGACGATCTTCGTCTGGGTGTTCCTCATGAACCTGATGGACCTGATCCCGGTCGACTGGCTGCCGTGGCTTGCTGCGGGCGCCGGCGTCCCGTATCTGAAAGTCGTGCCGACGACCGATGTCAACGTGACATTCGCGATGTCACTGTCGGTGTTTTTCCTGATCGTCTACTACAGCATCAAGGTGAAAGGCGTTGGCGGCTTCACGCGCGAGCTGACGCTCCAGCCGTTCAACCACTGGGCGGCCATTCCGTTCAACTTCATTCTTGAGGGCATCGCGCTCATCGCGAAGCCCATCTCTTTGTCGCTGCGTTTGTTCGGCAACCTCTACGCCGGCGAGCTCATCTTCATCCTGATTGCCCTGATCGGTTATTGGCAGCTGCCGCTGCATTTCGGTTGGGCGGTTTTTCATATCCTGGTCATTGTGCTGCAGGCGTTTGTGTTCATGATGCTGACCATCGTGTACCTGGGCCTTGCCCACGAAGATCACTAGTTTTTTTACGACATACTTTCGATTGAGGAGAAAGTCATGGAAATGGCCCTGAGTAACGTTTTTGGTAACACGGCGATCGCGGTTGCCATGCTGATCGGCCTGGGCGCCCTGGGTGTGGGCATCGGCATGGGTCTGTTGGGTGGCAAGTTCCTGGAAGGCGCCGCGCGTCAGCCGGAAATGACCCCGATGCTGCAGACCAAAATGTTCATCGTGGTGGCCCTGCTCGACGCCGTCGCCATGATCGGTGTGGGTATCGCCCTGTTCCTGCTGTTCGCCAACCCGCTCGTGGGTCAGCTCAAGGACGCGCTCGTCTAAACGACGTCGGTTCACTGATTTTTGCTGAAGGGGTCACGCTGTGGACTTTAATGCAACGCTAATCGGACAGACGATCGCGATGATCGTGTTCGTCTTCTTCTGCATGAAGAAGGTCTGGCCGCCGCTGCGCAACGCCATCGACGCGCGCCGTGAGGAAATTGCCAAAGGTCTGGCCGCCGGTGAAAAAGCCGTGGCTGCGCAGGCCGACGCGGAAGCCGAAGCAAAGAAACTTGTTTCGGAGGCGCGTGATCAGGCGATGGAAATCGTCGATCAGGCCAATAAGCGGGCCAACGCCATCATTGCCGAAGGCAAGGAAGAGGGCGTTAAGGAACGGGAGCGCCAGGTCGCTGCCGGCCGGGCCGAGATCGAACAGGAGCTCAACAAGGCCAAGGACGAACTCCGCGGTCAGGTGTCGGCAATTGCGGTGTCGAGCGCCGAGAAGATTCTCAAGCGCGAGATCGACGCCAAGGCGCACAACGACCTGCTGTCGCAGCTGGCATCGCAGATCTGATGGCCGAGCTCACGACACTGGCCCGTCCGTACGCGAAGGCCGCGTTTGAATACGCCGATGCCAACGGCAGTCTCGACGCGTGGTCGGGCGCCCTCGGCTTTCTGGCCGAGGTCGTCAGCAACGAGGTGGTGCAGGGCAAGATCGACGATCCGTCGGTCAGCGATGCGCAGCTTCTTGAACTGCTGCAGGCCGTCGCGAGCGAACACTTGAACGAGCCGGTCACCAATTTCGCCAAGCTGATGATCGAGAACGGCCGACTGCCGACCATGCCGGATGTTGCGGCGTTGTTCGAAATCATGAAGGCCGAAGCCGAGGGCGCGGTCGACGTGGACGTCACGTCGGTCGAACCGGTCACGGATGAGTACAAGCGCAGCCTGTCCGAGGCGTTGCGCAAGAAGCTGGGGCGCGAGGTGCGTCTGAACTTCTCGCTCGACGAATCCCTGATCGGCGGGGCTCTGATTCGCGCAGGCGACCTGGTCATTGACGGCACCGTTCGCGGACGGCTCAACCAGCTTTCGGGCGCACTCAGCGACTAACGCTGCACGCCGCAAAACATTTAGAGGAAGATCAACATGTCACTCAAGGCTTCTGAAATCAGCGATCTGATCAAAGAACGCATCCAGCGCTTCGAAGCGAGCGCCGAAGCCCGCAACACCGGCACCGTGATCGCGGTGACCGACGGGATTATGCGTATCCACGGCCTCGCCGACGTGCAGTACGGTGAGATGCTCGAGTTCCCGGGCGATGTGTTCGGCCTGGCGCTGAACCTCGAGCAGGACTCGGTGGGCGCGGTCGTACTGGGTGACTACAAGGGCATCTCGGAAGGCGACACGGTCAAGACCACCGGACGCATTCTGGAAGTGCCGGTCGGTCGTGAGATGGTCGGTCGCGTCGTGGACGCGCTGGGTCGTCCGCTCGATGGCAAGGGCCCGATCAACGCCAGCCACAGCGCGCCGATTGAAAAAATCGCGCCGGGCGTGATCGCCCGAGAGTCGGTCTCGCAGCCGGTTCAGACCGGCCTGAAATCGATCGACGCCATGGTGCCGATCGGTCGCGGCCAGCGCGAACTGATCATCGGTGACCGCCAGACGGGTAAAACCGCTGTGGCCATCGACGCCATCATCAACCAGAAGGGCAAGGGCATCACGTGCATCTACGTGGCCGTTGGACAGAAAGCCTCCAGTATCGCGGGCGTGGTGCGCAAACTCGAAGAGCACGGTGCCATGGACCACACGATTGTTGTGTCGGCCTCGGCGGCCGAGTCGCCGGCGCTGCAGTACATCGCCCCGTACTCGGGCTGCTCAATGGGCGAGTTCTTCCGCGACCACGGCGAAGACGCACTGATCGTGTACGACGATCTGTCGAAGCAGGCCGTTGCGTACCGCCAGGTCTCGCTGTTGCTGCGTCGTCCGCCGGGCCGTGAAGCGTTCCCCGGTGACGTGTTCTATCTCCACAGCCGCCTGCTCGAGCGCGCCGCGCGCGTGAACGCTGACTACGTCGAGAAGTTCACCAACGGCGAAGTGAAGGGCAAGACCGGTTCGCTGACCGCATTGCCTATCATTGAAACGCAGGCCGGTGACGTGTCCGCGTTCGTGCCGACCAACGTGATCTCGATTACTGACGGACAGATCTTCCTTGAGTCGGACCTGTTCAACGCCGGTATCCGCCCGGCCATCAACGCGGGCCTGTCGGTCTCGCGTGTGGGTGGCGCGGCCCAGACCAAGGTCATCAAGAAGCTCGGCGGCGGTGTTCGCCTGGCACTCGCGCAGTACCGCGAACTGGCGGCCTTCGCCCAGTTTGCGTCGGACCTCGATGACGCCACGCGCAAGCAGCTCGACCGCGGTAAGCGTGTCACCGAGCTGATGAAGCAGAAGCAGTACACACCGCTGTCGGTGGGTGAGATGGCGCTGTCGCTGTACGCCGCAAACGAAGGCTACCTGGACGACGTCGACGAAAAGAAAGTCGTGGACTTCGAAGCAGCGCTGATGGCGTTCGCGAACGACAAGTACGGTGATTTGATCAACCAGCTCAGCGAGTCCGGCGACTTCAACGACGAGATTGCCGGGGGCCTGCGCAAGATCCTCGACGACTTCAAGACCACGGGCGCGTACTAAGGGCGGCACGATGTCTGGCGCAAAAGAAATCCGCACCAAAATCGCGAGTGTCAAAAACACCGCGAAGATCACCAAGGCGATGGAGCTGGTGGCCGCGAGCAAGATGCGCAAGGCGCAGGATCGCATGGCCAAGTCGCGTCCGTACGCGCAGAAGATTCGCACGGTGATCGGCCATTTGAATGAGGCCAATCCGGACTATAAGCACCCGTTCCTGATTGAGCGACCCGAGGTCAAGCGCGTCGGCTTTATTGTCGTCACCACCGACCGCGGTTTGTGTGGTGGCCTGAACATCAACTTGTTCAAGCTCCTGCTGGCGCACATGAAGGAATGGAACGACAAGGGCATCGAGGTGGACCTGTGCCTCATCGGCGCCAAGGCCGTGGCGTTCTTCAAGCGCTACGGTGGCGCGGTCAAGGGCTCGGTCACGCACCTGGGCGATCGCCCGAAAATTGCGGACCTGATCGGCACGATCAAGATCATGCTCGACGCCTACACCGACGGCGAGATCGACCGGTTGTTCCTGGCCAACAACGAGTTCGTCAACACCATGACGCAGAAACCGGGCGTGGAAACGCTGTTGCCGGTGGAGGCCATGGACAAGGACGATCTGCAGGACAACTGGGACTACATCTACGAGCCGGACGCGGCCGAGTTGCTGGACGACGTGCTGACGCGCTACGTCGAGTCACAGGTTTACCGCGCGGCGCTCGAAAACGTGGCGTGCGAAATGTCGGCTCGGATGGTGGCGATGAAGAGCGCCACCGATAACGCCGGCGAGATCATCAATCAGCTGCAGCTGTCTTATAACAAGGCCCGTCAGGCCGCGATCACGCAGGAACTGTCGGAGATCGTGGGCGGCGCAGCGGCGGTTTAGGCCGCAGGAACACTTCAAGAGGATAGACACCATGAGCGTGGGCAAGACCGTACAGATCATTGGGGCCGTCGTGGACGTGGAGTTTCCGCGCGACAACATCCCCAAAATTTACGACGCGCTGAAGATCGAAGAGACCAACCTGACGCTGGAAGTTCAGCAGCAGTTGGGTGACGGCATCGTGCGCGCCATCGCCATGGGCTCGTCCGAAGGTCTCAAGCGCGATATGCCGGTGACCAACACCGGCGCGCCGATCTCGGTGCCGGTGGGCGAAGCCACGCTGGGCCGCATCATGGACGTGCTGGGCGACCCGATTGATGAAAAGGGTCCGGTCGGCACCGACGAGCGCTGGGCGATTCACCGCGAAGCGCCGGGTTACGAAGACCAGGCCGCGACCGAAGAGCTGCTCGAAACCGGCATTAAGGTCATCGACCTTCTCTGCCCGTTTGCCAAGGGCGGCAAGGTTGGCCTGTTCGGCGGCGCCGGTGTGGGCAAGACCGTGAATATGATGGAGCTCATCCGCAACATCGCGGCCGAGCACAGTGGCTACTCGGTGTTCGCCGGGGTGGGTGAGCGGACCCGTGAGGGCAACGATTTCTACCACGAAATGACTGACTCGAACGTCATCGACAAGGTGTCGCTGGTGTACGGTCAGATGAACGAGCCGCCGGGCAACCGTCTGCGCGTCGCGCTGACCGGCCTGACGATGGCCGAGTTCTTCCGCGACGAAGGCCGCGATGTGCTGCTGTTCATCGACAACATCTACCGCTACACGCTGGCCGGCACCGAGGTGTCCGCGCTGTTGGGTCGTATGCCCTCGGCCGTGGGCTACCAGCCGACGCTGGCCGAGGAAATGGGCGTGCTGCAGGAGCGCATCACCTCCACCAAGACCGGCTCGATCACCTCGATCCAGGCCGTGTACGTGCCCGCCGATGACTTGACCGATCCGTCACCGGCCACAACCTTTGCTCACCTGGACGCCACGGTCGTGCTGTCGCGCTCCATCGCGGAGCTGGGCATTTACCCGGCGGTGGATCCGCTGGATTCCACATCACGTCAGCTCGATCCGCTGGTGGTGGGTGCCGAGCACTACGAGTGCGCGCGCAAGGTGCAGGGCATTCTGCAGCGCTACAAGGAACTGCAGGACATTATCGCCATCCTGGGTATGGACGAGCTGTCGGAAGAAGACAAGCTGGCCGTCGGCCGGGCGCGTCGCATTCAACGCTTCCTGTCGCAGCCGTTCTTCGTGGCCGAAGTGTTCACCGGCGCGCCAGGCAAGTACGTGTCGCTCAAGGAGACGATCCGCGGCTTCAACGCGATCGCATCGGGCGAGTACGACCACCTGCCGGAACAGGCGTTCTACATGGTCGGCACCATCGACGAGGCAGTCGAACGGGCGAAGGAGATGGCCGCCAAAGCCGCGTAACGCGCGAGGGCTAACGACATGACCATTCACATCGACATTGTTAGCGCCGAAGGCCAGCTCTACGAAGGGCAGGCCGCGATGGTGTTTGCGCCGGGAATCATGGGCGAGATCGGCATTGCGCCGCGTCATGCCCCGCTACTGACCGCGTTGAATCCCGGCGAAATGCGCATCCAGACCGAGGACGGCGAGGAAGAGTCTTTCTTTGTGTCGGGCGGCATCATTGAGATTCAGCCGTTCAAGATCACCGTGTTGGCCGACACCGCGCTGCGTGCCGATGACATTGACGAAGCGGCGGCGCTCGAAGCGCAAAAGCGCGCGGAAGAGGCGCTGGCAGATCAGTCGGATGCGGTGGACTTCGCTACCGCGCAAACGCAGCTGGCCGAAGCGGCGGCGCGTTTGAAGGTGGTTCAAGCGCTCAAGAAGGGCAAACGCGCCCGAGGCTAGAGCGACGCCCATCGAGGGCGTCGTGCCTCAATACATCTTCGCCGCTTTCAGATATTTCTCGACGTCCTTGTAGCTCGAGTCCGCGCCTGCGTACTTGACGAGATTGCGCGCGGTCTTCAGCCAGTCGATGGTCGTCGGCGCCACACCGTCGAGCGCGTCTTCAAAATCCTGTTGCTGCAGCACCCGCCCCGCATTTCCCTCGATGACATCCGCGATGGCCGCTTCCTTTGCCAGATCAATCAACCCGTCAATGTCCGCACCAGAGAAATGATGGGTTACCTGGCCGAGCCGCTGCAGGTTGAGCCCGTCATTGGGAATGCCGGTCAGCTTCATCTTGAGCATCGCCACGCGCGCTTCTTCATCCGGCGGCGGGACAAAAATCTGGCGTGAGAACCGACCCGGTCGCTTGATGGCTGCATCCACGTCCCAGGGCATGTTCGTTGCGGCGAGTACGAGCACTTTGTCGTTATCCGCGTCGAAGCCGTCGAGCTGGCTGAGAAATTCGTTGACGACCGTCCGACTGCTGCCGGCGTTCGATTTGGCACGCGAGTAGGCGAGCGCATCGAGCTCATCAAAGAACATGACGCAGGGCTTGCGCGCGCGGGCCTGTGCGAACAGCTCCGACAAATTGCGCTCGCTTTCGCCGATCCACATGTTGAGCACGTCGCTAATGCCGACGTGCAAAAACTCCGCTTTGCACTCAGTGGCCACCGCGCGGGCCATCAGCGTCTTGCCGCAACCCGGCGGGCCATAGAGCAGCACGCCGCCGCCGGCTTTTTTCCGGAAACGCTGAAACACGCCTGGGTTTCTAAACGGCTCGATGATCTGAAGGCGCAGCGTTTTCTTCAGTTTCCCCATCCCGGCCACGTCGTTGAACGACACGCGCTCCCGATCAGGTGAAAACAGCGGGGTCACCGTATCGGCATCGCTGCTGCTCACCACACCGATCTCCGGGCGTACTCGCTGCGCGTCCTGTTCTAACTTCTCAAGCTCGTCGTCGGGCTCGAAGTCGTCGAGATTCTTGGCGCGAATGTAGTACTCCAGCGCCTTGGTCGAATCGCCGATCTGTTGAGCGCAATGTGCGGCCTCGATCAGCGGCCGCGAACGTTCCGGCTGGTTCTTGGCGAGCAAATCAAATTGCACCAGTGCATCTTCCGGGCGGTCAGCTGACCTGAGGGCGTCCGCATACTCCTCGCGCAGTTCGGTGTTGAACGGATCGGCGAGCAGTTTCGCCTCTAACTTCTCAATCTCAAAATTCTGCATAACAGAGCGTTGCGACGCGCATATCCAACCAAAACCGCCACCGGAAAGAGTCATCGTGATTCAAAGACTATTCTCCTAGACTCTGGAGCCCGTAAGTAAGACGGCATTTCCCGCACGCGATCGTTTTTTGCAAATATGGGGCAGGACCTTAAGAAGATCACAG
>JBCCMA010000020.1:0-32530 GCA_039026595.1 Pseudomonadota bacterium | reverse complement strand
TGAGGACAGCATGCGCTTTCCCGGGGCGATGGCGTTGGCCTCATTGCCAACGACACCGAAGTAATTGGGTGTACCCGGTTTGGCACTGAAGTCATCCATCTCGTTGTTCAGCAGAAAGCCCGCGCCTTCCACGACGACACCGCTGCCGAATGCCGTGTTTATTGTGTAGGTGTTGGACACGGCATTGCCGTCGGCATCGACGATGGAAAAGTGGGTGGTGTGGCGTCCCTCGGCAAGTCCGGGGCGAACTGCCTCGAGCGTGGAAATGGCGCGCGGATTGACCTCAGCGGCGCGCCGGGCGATGTAGTCCGGCGTGCTCAGCGCCTCGACGGGAACATCGACGACGTCCGGATCGCCAAAGTACTCAGCGCGATCTGCGAACACGCGCTTCGACATCTCCGCCACGAGATGTACGTACTGAGCAGAGGAGGGGTCCAACTCGCCGAACTCGTTGCTCAGGACCTCCCGCATACCGAGCAGTTGGATGATGGAAACGCCACCTGAGCTTGGCGGTGGCGCACTCACCACGGTGTAGTCACGCCAGCGGGCTGTTAACGGCTGCCGCCAAATGGCCCGGTAGTTGGCCAGATCATCTGCGGTGATCAATCCACCGTGTTCGGCCATCGAAGTGGTGATCGCTTGCGCAATCTCGCCCGCATAAAACGCGTCGGCGCCCTCCAGCGCGATCTCGGTGAGCGCGTTTGCCAGCTCATTCTGGCGAAAGCGCTGGTCTGCGCTCACCTGCCCGAAGTAGTCCGCGAAGTTTGTCTTGCCGTGGAAATGGGGAAGGTTTTCCGCCACGCGTTCGGCGAGCAATTCGGGCACCTCAAAGCCACCTCGTGCCAGCGCAATGGACGGCCCGACCAGATCAGCCCAGGGCAAGCGGCCAAATCGTTGATGGGCGGCGTACAGACCGGCAACGGTGCCCGGTACGCCGGCGGCTTTGTGGCCCACGAGGCTGGCCTCGGCGATGACCTCACCGTTGTTGTCGAGGTACATGTCGCGGTGGGCAGCCGCTGGGGCCGTCTCGCGGTAATCAAGAAAATAGTTCTCATCGGCAAAGCGAATCAGCATGAAGCCGCCACCCCCGATGTTGCCCGCTTCGGGATACGTCACCGCCAGCGCGAACGCCGTGGCGACCGCGGCGTCAATTGCGTTGCCGCCACGCCGAAGCACGTCTTCGGCAACGCCCGCGCTGAAGCGGTCAGCGACGGCCACGGCGCCAAGCGGTGCCGCGGGTTCCCGCGCGGTCGTTCCGCTGCTGGCGCACCCGCTCATCACGACAAGCAAGGCGAGCGAACCGATCAGTGTGGCAATGCGGTCCCGGCCCGGTCCCGAGTTGTGACGGTCAAGCATGGCGAAAGTCCTCTTTGGTCCGGCGAACGGTACCCCACGAGCGCGTCGCTGCCAAAGGCGCGCGGCGCGGGAAAGCGCGTATACTGCGGCGCTCGCCAGACTCCCATATGCCATCTCATGAGCGACGACGCGCCTAATCTAGACTTTATTCGCCAGATCATCACGGACGACCGCGCGGCCGGAAAACACGGCGGGGACGTCGTGACGCGGTTTCCGCCCGAGCCCAACGGCTTCCTCCATGTGGGGCACGCCAAGTCGATTTGCCTGAATTTCGGTGTTGCCCGCGAGTTTGGCGGCACGACGTATCTGCGCTTTGATGACACCAATCCGGTCCGCGAGGACGAAAAGTACGCCCGAGCGATCATTGAGGATGTGCGGTGGCTGGGCTTTGACTGGGGCGAGCGGCTCACGCACGCGTCGGATTACTTCGAGCGGTTGCACGACGATGCGGTGCGTTTGATCGAGATGGGCTCGGCCTACGTTGACAGCTTGTCAGCGGAGGACATCCGCGCCTATCGCGGCACGCTCACCGAGCCGGGAAAAAACAGCCCACACCGTGATCGATCGGTGGATGAGAACCGGGACCTGTTCGCGCGTATGCGGGCGGGCGAGTTTGGCGACGGCGAGCATGTCCTGCGTGCGCGAATCGATATGGCGTCGCCCAACATGAACCTGCGCGATCCTACGCTGTATCGTATTCGTCACACCGCCCACCAGCGCACCGGTGATCAGTGGTGCATCTACCCGATGTACGACTTTGCGCACACGCTTTGCGATGCGTACGAGCGCATCACGCACTCGCTGTGTACGCTGGAATTTGAGGATCATCGTCCGTTGTACGACTGGTTTTTGGATCAGCTGGAGCCCGAGCGACGGCCGCGTCAGATCGAGTTTTCGCGTCTGAACCTGGCCTATACCTTGACGAGCAAGCGCAAGCTGATGGCGCTGGTGGAAGAAAACGTGGTCACCGGTTGGGACGACCCGCGCATGGCCACACTGGCCGGGATGCGTCGTCGCGGCTATCCGGCCGTCGCGTTGCGTGATTTTGTCCATCGCGGTGGTGTCACCAAAAAGCATTACGTCATGGAAATGGGCGTGCTTGAGAACAGCGTGCGCCATGACCTGAACACGTCGTCACCCCGGGTGATGGGCGTGCTTGATCCGCTGAAAATCACAGTGACCAATTACCCGGAAGGCCAAGTGGAGGCGGTGCAGGCGCAGAACCATCCTCTGGACCCTGAGCTTGGTACCCGTATGCTCCCTTTCTCACGCGAGCTCTTTGTGGAGCGCACGGATTTTATGGAGGAGGCGCCACGCAAGTTCTTCCGCTTGAAGCCGGGCGGTGAAGTCCGACTGCGCTACGCCTACATCATCCGCTGCGACGAGGTGGTGAAAGACAGCGACGGCAACGTGGTCGAACTCCTGTGCTCGTACGACGAGACCACACGCAGTGGCAGCGAAAACGCGGATCGCAAGGTCAAAGGCACGATCCACTGGGTGTGCGCGGCCAATGCGCATGCCGCGACGGTGCGCGTGTACGACCGGCTATTCAGCGACGCGGCGCCAGGGATCGCGGACGATTGGCGGGACGCCTTGAACCCCGGTTCGCTCGAGGTGTTTCACGCGCAGTTGGAACCGTCGCTGGCAGAGCTTCCGGTCGGCGATGTGGTCCAGTTCGAGCGCACCGGGTATTTCACGCGTGACGCAGCGCAACCCGACGTGTTTCATCGTGTGGTGTCATTGCGGGACTCCTGGGCCAAGCAGGAAAAACAGGCCATGGCATCACTTAACCCGGATCAGGCCTGATCGATTTCGCCGGTCCGTTCGTCTCGCGCGCTGACGGCGGCGCGCAGCGCCTTGAGCGAATGCACGAACTGAGGGGGGTTATCAAGGTAGCGTTTGGGCAGCACAAACGCGCCCACCTGACTCAGCCCGATCACGACCAGCTCTTCGGATTCATCGATGCTGCTGACCACGTGCCAGCGGGTCAGCGAATCGCAGTGGATCGAAATGTCCCGCACGCCCGCTTCAGAGAATTCGAAGCGGTGCTGGCCGAGGAACACGCCGTCATAGGCTGGCTGCAGCGCGCGCCGCTTGCGCAACTGAGTCACGGCAAAGTGAAAAATCCCCGCCAATAAAAGCCCGAGGGCAGCGAGCGAACTCAGATGTAACGGTTCGCGTGCGACGCTGATCAAAACGCTGATGACGGACAGCCAGAGCAGGCCGAGCGCCGCTACGCTCACGAGCGGTAAAGGCCTGCCGATTTCCCGGCCGCTCCAGAACTGCTGGTAGGCGTACCAGTCCTTGCGGGTGAGTTGGACGGTCAGGGCCAGCGTGTCGCCGAGTGCGCGCGCGTGGTCGGCGCTGTTGGCAACGTTGGTGCCCGGTGCCGCGTACGGATTGAGCGTGTCCTCGAGGCTCACGGGGCGGTCTGCCAGCCGCCCGCGCGCGCGACGCCGTCGGCCCAACGCCGTCGCAGGCGGTCCCGCGCGGCGTCGTTGATTTTTGGCTGGTAGGCAGCTGCTGCGTCCCACTGCTTCGCGATTACGTCGCGGTTGGACCAGAACCCGATGGCCAGCCCCGCCAGATAAGCCGCTCCGAGCGCGGTCGTTTCGGTGACGCCCGCCCGTACGACCGTGGTTCCCAGCACATCCGCCTGATGCTGCATCATCAGCGCATTGCGGCTGGCGCCGCCGTCAACACGTAATTCGGACAGCGGTCGATCGGCATCCCGCACGATCGCGTCCATCACGTCAGCGCACTGCATCGCGATGCCCTCCAGCGCCGCGCGCGCGATGTGCGCGGAGGTGGTGCCGCGTGACAAGCCGAGCAACGTGCCGCGGGCGTAGGGGTCCCAGTGTGGCGCGCCGAGGCCGGTGAACGCCGGGACCATCAGGACACCATCGGGATCGGGCACCTGTTGCGCCAGCGCTTCGATATCCGCTGCGTCCTCGATCAGACCCAGGCTGTCGCGCAGCCACTGCACGGTCGCGCCGCCCATGAACACGCTGCCCTCAAGCGCGAACTCGCGGCGCCCGTCGATTTGCCACGCCACGGTGGTCAGTAATCGATTCCGGGACAGCACGCGTTGCGCTCCGGTGTGGGAGAGCATAAAGCAGCCGGTGCCGTACGTGTTCTTCGCCATGCCGGGTGACCAGCAACACTGCCCGAACAACGCGGCTTGCTGGTCGCCCGCCACGCCGGTGATGGGTACAGGCGCGCCGAATAGCGCTCGTTCGGTTACGCCGAAGTCGCCGCTGGAATCTCGCACCTGCGGAAGAACGGCGGCTGGGATGTTCAACAGCTCAAGCAGCTCGTCTGTAAACTCGCCGCGCTCGATGTCATAGAGCAGAGTGCGCGAGGCGTTGCTCGCGTCGGTGGCATGAACCGCGCCTCCGGTCAGATTGTAGATCAGCCAGGTATCCACGGTGCCGAATGCGAGTTCACCGCGCTCCGCGCGTGTACGGGCGCCGTCGACATGGTCCAGAATCCAGCGCAGTTTGGTGCCGGAGAAATAGGCATCGACCACAAGCCCGGTTCGTTCGGTAATCCACTCTGCGTGGCCGTCCGCAATGAGTTGTTCGCAGAATGGGGCGGTACGTCGATCCTGCCAGACGATGGCCGGGCAGATCGGTTCACCGGTGGCGCGATCCCACACGATGGTCGTCTCGCGCTGGTTCGTCACGCCGATGGCGGCGATGGCGTCTACGCCCACTCTGTTGACCACCTCGCGGGCAACAGCGAGCTGCGAAGTCCAGATTTCTTCGGCGTTGTGTTCGACCCATCCGTCCGCGGGAAAATGCTGCTCGAAGGCGCGCTGCGCAACGTGTGCGATGCGGCCCTGCGCATTGAATGCGATGGCGCGCGAGCTTGTGGTGCCCTGATCGAGAGAGAGGATGTAGCGCATGTTTGGCAATCTTGAGCCGGGATGGGCGAAATATACCGTGCTGGCACGCAGGTGTCCGGCGTGGCGCTCATGTGCAATGTGTCGGACCCGGCGTCGGTATACTCCGCGAACGTTCGTGACGCGGAGTCAATATGGCAGGCAAGTATTTCGAGCAGTTCGAAGTCGGGGATGTATTCCGGCATGACCTGCACCGGACCATCACCGAAGCGGATAACACTTTTTTCAGCGCGCTGACGCACAATCCGGCGGCGCTGCATCTGGACGCGGAGTACTGCCGCACGCAAACCGAGTTTGGTCAGCGGCTGGTGAACAGCTGCCTGACGCTTGCAATGATGGTGGGCATCTCTGTGGGAGACACCACTCAGGGGACCACCGTTGCCAATCTGGGCTGGGATGCGGTGCGCTTTCCGCGGCCGTTGTTCCACGGCGACACGATCCGGGTGGAGACGGAGGTCATGGAGCTGCGCGACAGTCGGTCGCGTCCTGAAAACGGCATCGTGATTTTTGAACACCGTGCTTTCAATCAGCGTGATGAGCTGGTCGGTTCGTGTCGTCGCAGCGCCCTGATGTTGCGCGAGCCGGCAACGTCATGACAGCGAAACCGGTTTTTCATCGCTCATGGCTGTTTGCGCCCGGTGACAGCGAACGCAAGCTTCAAAAGGTTCTGGACGCGGGCGCCGACGCGGTCATCATCGACCTTGAAGACGCGGTGGCGCCAGAGCGCAAGTCACTCGCGCGTGAGATGGTCGTCGACTTCCTGCGCGGGCCGGCGCGCGCGGCGCCGTGCACGGTCTACGTTCGCATCAACCCGTGGGGCGATGATGTGTCGGCGGCGGATGTGGACAGTGTGATGCGGGCAGCGCCGAGCGGGCTGGTGCAGCCCAAGGCGGAATCAGCGCAGGATGTGATTGCGCTGCACAGCGCGCTGCTTGCGCTGGAGAAAGAACACGGGATGACACCCGGCTCGACGTCCATTTTGCCGATCGTCACCGAGACGGCCCGTGCGGTGTTCAACATCGGGAGTTACAGCGTCGGCGTACCTCGTCTGACCGGTCTGACGTGGGGTGCCGAGGATCTGGGTGCGGCGATTGGCGCGAGTGATCGGCGCGATGCACACGGCGAATGGCTGGCGCCCTTCGAGATGGCCCGCAGCCTGACGCTGATGGCCGCGCACGCGGCGGGCGTGGAGGCGATCGACACACTGCATGCCGACTTCCGTGACCACGATGGGCTGGTGGCGCACGCCACGCGCGCGCGGCGCCTCGGGTTCACCGGGAAACTGGCAATTCATCCAGCGCAGGTCGATCCGATTCATCGCGCCTTCACGCCCACAAGCGACGAAGTTGACCACGCCCGCGCCGTGGTGGCGGCGTTTGAGGCGTCCCCGGAGGCCGGCGCGGTCGCGCTCGATGGGCGCATGCTGGACCGGCCGCATCTGGAGGGCGCGCGCAAAACGCTGGCACTGCTGCGCGAGGGCTAGCGAAGGCCTGATGCGGTTGGGAATTCGCTATACTTGGCAGCCCGCCGACCCGCAGGAGACGCCATGAGCCGCCCCGCTGCTGATGTTCCCAAGCGCGCCACGGCGCCGTCCAAGGCCCCGCTGCGTTTTGTTACCGCCGCCTCGCTTTTCGACGGCCATGACGCCGCGATCAACATCATGCGCCGGCTGATTCAGGCGCAGGGCGCGGAGGTCATTCACCTCGGGCACAACCGGTCCGTCGCCGATGTGGTCAACGCAGCGCTCCAGGAAGACGCCGACGGGATTGCTCTGAGTTCGTATCAGGGCGGCCACATGGAGTACTTCCGCTACATGGTCGATATGCTACGCGAGCGGGGCGCCTCGCACATTCGCGTGTTCGGTGGCGGTGGCGGGACCATCACGCCCGAGGAAATTGCGGAGCTGATCGACTACGGCGTCGAGCGCATTTACCACCCCAATGACGGCATGCAGCTTGGCCTTGAGGCCATGATTCAGGATCTTATTGATCGCACGTACAGGGCACGTCGTTCGGCTGAGCGCGTCGCGGATGATAGCGACGATGCCGGCACCATGGCGCGCACGATCAGCGCGATCGAGCAGGGCTTGTACGGGGAAGATGAACTCGCGGCCCTGCGCAAAGGGTGGCAGCTTCGGGCGGGGAATGTGCCTGTGGTGGGCATTACCGGCACCGGCGGGGCGGGCAAGTCGAGCGTCACGGACGAAATCCTGAATCGCTTCCTGCAGAGTTTCGACAATCGGCGCGTTGCGGTGGTGGCTGTGGATCCCACGCGTCGACGTACCGGCGGCGCGTTGCTCGGCGATCGCATCCGGATGAACACGCTGCGCAATCCGCGCACGTTCATGCGATCGATTGCGACCCGCCGGCAGCATCTGGCCACAAGCGATGTCCTCGGCGACGTGATCAGCTTCCTGAAGTCGCGTTCCTTTGATCTGGTGATCGTGGAAACCGCCGGTATCGGCCAAAGTGACAGCGAGATTGTCGATCTGGTCGATTTTTCGGTTTACGTGATGACGTCGGACTACGGCGCGGCCAGCCAGCTCGAAAAAATTGACATGATCGACTACGCCGATCTGATCGTGTTGAATAAATTTGACAAACGCGGCGCCCGCGACGCCTTGCGCGACATCCGCAAACAATGGCGGCGCAATCATCTCAAGTTCACTGCCACCGACGCCGAGACGCCGGTCTATCCCACCATCGCCAGCCAGTTCAATGATCCCGGGGTCAGCGTCATGTTCGACCGATTGTGCGCCCGACTGGCGGACAAGCTGAATCTCGATCGGACGGACTGGTCCACACCGTGGGCCGATGAATCGCGGCAACCGGACGCCGTCACGCTGATCCCCGGTGCACGCATCCGTTATCTGGCGGAGATCGCCGAGGGCGGCCGCACGGTCAACGCGGAGGTGGACCGCGCCAGCGCGGCGGCCGCCCGCGCCCAACATCTTTACGAGGCACTGGGCGCGCTTGCTGATCCAGAGCGGCCGGACCCGTTGCGGCGCTACGCCGATGATGTGCTCGAAGGTGAAGGCGCCGTGTACGAATTGCGACGCGCGTATCAGTCTGCGGTTGCCGAGATCCCGGAATCCGCGCTTGCGGCTTTGAAAGAATGGCCCGCTCGCCGCGATGGCGTGCGCTCCGAGCGATTCCGCTACGAGGTGCGCGGCCGCACTATTGAGGGCGATAATTACCGGACGTCTTTAAGTCACTCGCAGATTCCAAAGATCTCCGCACCGTCCACCTCAAGCTGGGGTGAACAACTGACTTTTCTGCAAAAAGAAAACCTGCCTGGGGCGTATCCGTATACCGCCGGTGTGTATCCGTATCGTCGGGCCGGCGAGGATCCCATCCGGATGTTCGCAGGCGAGGGTACGCCGGAGCGGACGAACCGCCGCTTTCACTATCTCTCGAAAGGACAGCCAGCGGCGCGGTTGTCGACCGCATTTGACTCGGTCACGCTTTACGGGGAAGACCCGCACGAACGCCCGGATATCTACGGCAAGGTCGGCAATTCGGGGGTGTCGATCGCCAGCGTAGACGATATGAAGAAGCTGTACTCCGGCTTCGACTTGTGTGCGCCCACCACATCGGTGTCGATGACGATCAACGGGCCGGCGCCGATGATCCTCGCGTTTTTCATGAACGCGGCGATCGACCAGCAGGTCGAAAAGCACCTTCGCGAAAGCGGGGGTTGGGCGGCCGCCAAGGCGCGTATCGATGCGTCATTCGAAGGTCGCGAGCGACCCGTGTACCGCGGCGATCTGCCGGAGGGCAATGACGGGCTCGGGCTCGGTTTGTTGGGTGTATCCGGCGATCAGGTGGTCGACCCGGAGACGTATTCGCATATCAAGGCGGCCACACTGAAAGCGGTGCGCGGGACCGTGCAGGCCGACATTCTGAAGGAAGACCAGGCCCAGAATACGTGCATTTTCTCCACCGAATTTGCGCTGCGCATGATGGGCGACGTGCAGCAGTATTTTATCGACCACAGCGTCCGCAACTATTACAGCGTCTCGATCAGCGGGTATCACATCGCCGAGGCGGGCGCGAACCCCATCAGCCAGCTGGCGTTTACGTTGGCGAACGGTTTCACAATCGTTGAGTATTATCTCGCTCGGGGCATGGACATTGACGCGTTCGCACCCAACTTGTCGTTCTTTTTCTCGAACGGCATGGACCCTGAGTACGCCGTGATCGGCCGCGTGGCGCGACGCATCTGGGCGCGCGCCATGCGCGAGCGCTACGGGGCCAGCGCCCGCTCGCAAATGTTGAAATATCACATCCAGACGTCAGGTCGGTCTCTGCACGCGCAGGAAATCAGCTTCAACGATATCCGTACAACGCTGCAGGCGCTCTACGCGCTCTTCGACAACTGCAATTCGCTGCACACCAACGCCTTTGATGAGGCTATCACCACGCCCACCGAGCAATCGGTGCGGCGTGCGGTGGCGATCCAGCTGATTATCAATCGTGAGATGGGTTTGAATTTCTGTGAGAACCCCTGGCAGGGCTCGTTCGTGATCGATGAACTGACCGATCTGGTGGAAGAGGCCGTCTATCGGGAGTTTGAACGGATCAGTGAACGCGGCGGTGTGCTCGGCGCGATGGATACCATGTACCAACGTGGCAAGATCCAGGACGAAAGCATGGTGTACGAGCAGCAAAAACACGACGGCACGCTGCCTATCATCGGCGTCAATACGTTCCTGCCGCCGGATGGGCAGGAGGACGAAATCACGACGCTGGAACTGATGCGTTCGGACGACAACGAAAAGAACGCCCAGATATCGTCTGTAAACGCGTTTCAGTCCGCGCACGCGGCGCGCCGTGAGGAGGCGCTGCGAGCACTGCAGCGGGTGGCGCGCGATCGCGGGAATACGTTCACGGCGCTTATGGAAACGGTGAAGGTGGCGTCGCTCGGTCAGATCTCACACGCGCTTTACGACGTGGGCGGGGAATATCGTCGAAATATGTAATCCCGGTTACATCCCGGTCTGATTCGATAGCCCCTGAACGAAAGCGATGTAGGCACGCGCGCTGCCGGCAATGTCTTCCACCATCGGCAAGTGACCTACACCGGGCATCATGATCAGCCTGGACTGCGGCAAAACAGAATCCAGAATCGGGCCGCCGGACGGGTGCAGTACGCGATCCAGTTCGCCCCACACTACGAGCGTCGGCACGTCGGACGTGCGCACCGTGTCATTGATGGGCTCGGAGAGCGCGATTTCCTCAAATACTCTCGTGTGCAGCGTCACATCCTGAATGGCGCGCTCTCCAAGCACCTTTCGGATGCTCGGGGTGAGCAGCGGCTTGATCTCCACCGCCAGCTCCATCACGCGGCGGAAGTCCGGCACCGACGTGGGAAGCAGCAGTGAGACTTGCGTCGCTCGGTAATGCGCCACCATTTCGCTGTCCTCGCTGCCGTCTACGCCAGCGGGCGCAAGCAGCCAACGCGACAGCGTGTGCCTGGGATAGTGCGCGCCGTAGAGTGCGGCGATGGCGCCGCCCATCGAACTGCCGCCGATGTGACAACGGTCGATTCCCATCTCACGCAGTATGCCGCGCAAACGGTGCGTTTGATCTTCAAAGGAATAGGGCGCGTCGAGCAAACGCTCCGATTCGCCGAAACCGGGCAGGTCGGGAATGACCACATGGAAATGGGGCGTCAGGTACCTGGCCACCCGCACGTAGTTGTCCTTGTCCGCACCGAAGCCGTGCAGCAGCACCAGTGTGTCGCCGCGCCCGCCTTCCATCCAGACCGTGCGAATGCCGTCGAGCGTGGCTTCGCGGCGGGTCAGGCCGCTGCGTCGCCGCTCCAGCCCCAGAAAGAAGCGTGCAGCCGCATGCGGAAAAACCAGCTCGAGCACGAGCAGTGCGGCGACAATCCCGCCGATCAGCAGGAGGGCAATGTTCAGCATCGTTCGTGGTCTCGCTGCATGTGACGGCGCGGAGTGAAGCGACTATCATTCCGGCTCTCAAACAAGTGCAGGAAAGCGCGCCATGCTCACTCGTCACAGACTGTACATGACCGTCGCGCGCAGTGCGGCGATTGTTCTCACGGGCCTCCTGACCGCCTGCGGCGGCGAGGGCGATACGGCACCTGAGGCGACCGACGAGCCAGCAAGCGCAGTCATCGCCGAGGGTCCCGCCAACGCATTGGAAGGTGCCTCGGGTGACGTGCCGCGACGCGGCCCGGCGCTGTGGAAGGTGGAGGACGACGACACCACCGTTTATTTGTTCGGCACCTTCCACGCGCTGAAGCCCGGCACGGTCTGGTTCGAGGGGCCGGTGCGCGAGGCCTACGAATCGGCGGACGAGGTCGCACTTGAGGCGACAGATGCGCAGGACGCCGACCTGATGCAGTCCCTTGTCATGCGCTACGCCGTCGATCCCGACGGGCGACGCCTGTCGGAGGTGATCGGACCGGAACTCACCGAACAGCTGGACGATCGCCTTGCAGAGTTGTCAATCCCGAGGGCGGGTCTTGAGCCGATGGAGCCGTGGATGGCGGTGATGACGCTCGCCCAGGTTCAGATGATGGCCTCAGGGTTTGATCCGACGCTGGGCGTGGACCTTGCGCTGCAGGCGGCGGCAACGGAAGCGGGGAAGTCTCTTGTGGGCATCGAGGGGGCAGAGGCGCAGCTGCGTATGCTCGACAGTTTTCCACCCGCGCGTCAGGTCGCCTGGCTGGCCATCAGTCTGCGTGACTGGGATGAATCGGAAGGGGCTCTGAACGACATGCTGGCGTATTGGAAAGCCGGTGACGTGCCGGCCTTTGGTGCGGAGATGTTCGAGTCGATGGAGGAAGTGCCGGACCTCAACGAGGTCCTTATCGTGGAACGCAACAGAGGTTTTGCCGATTGGATTGTGTCGCGTATGGCCCGGCCGGGTGTCGTGTTCGTGGCGATCGGTGCCGGCCACCTGGCCGGTGAGGACAGCGTTCAGAATTTCCTACGCGATGATGGGCTGACGCCCGCGCGCCTCTAGGCCAGGACAGTCCGATCATGAGCAGCGCAGAGCAAACGCCGCTCGACGTCGTCGTGGTCGGAGCGGGCTTCGGCGGGCTGTGCGCCGCGATCAAGCTGAAAGCCGCTGGCAAGCGCTTCGTTGTTCTCGAGAAGGCGGCAGATCTTGGCGGGACCTGGTTGATCAACCGCTATCCGGGCTGCTGGTGCGACGTAGCGTCTCATCTGTACTCTCTTTCTTTTGCGCCCAATCCGGGCTGGTCGCGGCAGTTCTCCGACAGCGAAGAGATTTGGCGCTACATGAAATCGGTGGCCAGCGCCCACAGTCTGGATGACCATTTTCAGTTCAACGCCAACGTCACCGCACTGAAATTTGATGACTCGTCCAGTTGCTGGCACGTCGACGTGTCTGGCGGTCAGCGCTTTGTTGCCCGTTCGGTGATTCTTGCGACCGGCGCGCTGTCCCGACCGGCGCTCCCGGACGTCGACGGGGTTGGCGAGTTTTGCGGTGCGGTCTGGCATTCGCAGAACTGGAATCACGATGTCGACTTGAAGGGCAAGCGGGTCGCGGTGATCGGGACGGGGGCGAGTGCCATCCAGTTCGTGCCGCATGTTGCTGAACACGCAGCACAGGTGACCGTGTACCAGCGTTCGGCGCCGTGGATTTTGCCGAAGCCGGACCGGCCAATTCGTTCGTTTGAGCAGCGCGCGTGGATTTACATGGCCAATGAGTTGCGTATTCTGGCCTTCGTTCGGTTTCCGTCGCTGCTGCCCCTGTTCGAGTGGCTCGCGAAACGACATATGCGCCAGGCGATTCGAGACCCGATTTTGCAATACCAGCTTACGCCGCGTTATCGCATTGGTTGCAAGCGCATCCTGATCTCCAATGACTACTACCCTGCGCTGGCCAAGCCGCATGTGACGCTTGTACCGCACGGTGTGAGGGCCGTCGACCATGCGGGCGTAACGGCGGCGGATGGTGAACATCGCGAGCACGACGTTCTCATCTTTGGCACGGGATTTTCAGTGATGACGCCCTATGACGAGGGTTTTATCACCGGTGCCGGCGGTCAGGATCTCGCGCGCACCTGGCGGGACGGTCCCACCGCGTACCTGGGCACCATGGTTCACGGGTTTCCGAATCTGTTCATGCTGGCCGGGCCCAATACGGGGCTCGGTCACAACTCCATGATCTATATGCTCGAGTCGCAGGTGGAGTTGGTCATGTCTTTGCTGGGCGTGTTCGACGAGGGGTATCAACGAATCAGTGTTCGGGCCGAGGCGCAGGCGGCCTACAACGACACGCTGCACGCTCAGTTGCGGGACACCGTATGGAACCAGGGAGGCTGCACAAGCTGGTACCGTCACGGGTCGGGATTAAATGCCGCCATCTGGCCGGATTACACGTGGCGATTTCGCCGGCGCGCCCGAAGCTCGCCGCGCGCGCATTTTGATACCGTGAGTGAACCCGCCGCCGTGGATTAAAAGAATGACGTTGCTTAAAAACCCGCAGAGCCTTTCTGAGTTAATACGGGCGCGACGTACCGTCAGCGTGTTTGAGGACCGAGAGGTCTCACGGGAGCGGCTGCTGGACGCGATCGACGTTGCGCGATGGGCGCCCAACCACAGAATGACGGAGCCGTGGCGGTTCTATCTTTTCGGTCCCGATGCGCGTGCGCACACGCTGGATCTGATCGAGGTCATTGCAACAGAACGCGTCGACGCCGAAATGGGGCAACGCAAGCGGGCAAGCTGGTCCCGGGTGCCGGCGTGGGTACTGGTGACCTGTCCGTTCAGTCAGGAGGCCATCCGGCAGCAGGAGGACTACGCCGCATGCGCGTGCGCCATTCACAACCTGTCGCTGTGCTTGTGGGAATCCGGCATCGGGATGAAGTGGTCCACGGGTTCGATCACCCGTGATCACCGCTATCTCGACGCGCTTGGAATCGATGTGGAGGCGGAGTTCGTGGTGGGGCTCCTGATGATTGGCTATCCGAAAACGGTGCCGCAGAAACAGAGAAAGGCGGTCGAGTCGATCGTCACCCAACTCGCCTAGCCGCGGCGATTTACAGGAGACAAGCATGCGGAGTCGAGCAGCTGTTGCGTTCAAGGCCGGCGAGCCACTCGGCGTTGAGACCGTCGACGTGGTCGACGAAATTACTGATCTGACCCGCGGTGCCTTGGGGTCGGACGGATGTCCCCACCATCGTCGACTGGTATATGGACGGTCGTATCAACATCGACGACCTGATTACCCACGTCATGCCTCTGGACCAGATCAACACGGCCTTGGATTTGATGCACGAAGGCAAGAGCGTCCGCTCTGTTGTGACCTTCCAGGCAACGCGTCCGAGCATGCGCTTCGCGCAATCCTCATTCGGCGCCGCGCTCGCGAAACGCGGTCGTCATGTCCGCCCCGGACGGCGTCTGAAATACGCGTAATCCGAAACTGGGTGCGATGGCAATCAGATGGTCGAAGACGTCGCTTTTGACCTGCTCGTGGTCAGCCCAGACCGTGCTGCGCGTAAAGGCGTATAGCTCCAGCGGTAGTCCGTTCGGGGTGGGGTCGAGCTGACGAACGATCAACGTCATACCTGCGTTGATCCCGTTGTGATTCGACAGGTAGGCCCCGATGTAGGCCCGGAATGTGCCCAGATTCGTCAGACGCCGTGCGTTCACATTCCCATCGTCTTCAAGTGAGGCATTCGCCGTTTTGAGGGCCGCGCGTTTGTCATCGATGTAATCCCGAAGCAGCGCGAATTCATGCAAGTGGTCCACTTCGGAAGGGCTCAGGAACCGGACCGAGCCCATATCCACATTGAGCGCGCGTTTGATCCGCCGACCACCGGACATGGACATGTAGCGCCAGTTCTTGAAGGCGTCGGAAATGAACCGGTGCGTAGGAATGGTGGTGACGGTCTTGTCCCAGTTCTGCACGCGAACGGTATGCAGTGCGATATCGATGACGTCACCGTCGGCGCCATATTGCGGCATCTCAACCCAATCGCCCACGCGCAGGATGCCGCTGGTGGCAATCTGTACGCTCGCAACGAGGGACAGAATGGTGTCTTTGAACACCAGTAACAGCACGGCGGTGAGGGCGCCCAGTCCGCTGAAAAATAGAAGCGGTGATTTGTCGACAACGGCCGCGAGCACCAGAACCGCCCCAACGAAGTAGATCAGGATCTTGGTAACCTGAAAAAAACCTTTGAGCGGCCGCTCCCGTGATACCGGCTGTTGTTCGTAGATCGCGCTGAGGGCGTTGATCAGCGCTCCGGTGGCGAGCACCACGAACAGCACGCCGTAGCCGACACTGACATTCTTGATGATCGCGACTGTGCGCTCGGGCAATTCCTCGAACCAGTCCACGCCAAAATAAAGAATGAAGGCCGGAACCACATGGGACAGACTCCTGAACAGACGATGGCCGATCAGGGCGTCGTCCCACGTGCTGCTGGTTTGCGCCGCGAGATGCCGAGCACCCCGAATCAGCAGGCGTCGCGTCATGCGGTGCACGATAAAGGCCAGGATGAGCAAACCGACGATACCGACGGCGCCCGCCAGCAGCGGCATCTCTGTCGACCATTGGTCGAGCCAGGTCACAAAGGGTGTGAGCGCGTCCATCGTGCTAGAAGCGCGCGCCGACGGCGCGGCACAGAAAAGTCATGAACGGGGAAGCCGCGCGAAACGTCTGAGCCATTGTCTTCAGCAACTGCGGACTGTAGAGGACATCGTGCGTCATGACCTTGACGCCGATGAAGTCCTTGCGGCGCAGGTCGTCGATCATCGGATGCGACTTGTCAAAGCCTCGCGGAGCAGTCTTGAGTTGACTGCCGGCAAGATCAAAGTGCCGTCGGAACGTGCGCTGATCCCGCGCGGCCTTCCAGCCCTTCGGATCATCCACAATCGCGTCCCGAATGGCGCGCAGCGGTTCACGATCCGGGTGCCACATCCCGGCGCCGACAAAAACCTCATGGGGATCAATGTGCACGTAGAAGCCCGGCGCGTGAACGTCCTTGCCAAACTCGTAGCGGAACTGGATACCCACATTGGTTTTGTACGGTGTCTTGTCCTTGGAGAATCGGGTATCCCGGTAAGGTCGCATCAACGATCCGCCGGTTTTTTTGGGCACCGCGACAAAATACGGCGTGATGTCGGCAAGCGGCTGACCCATGGCGGAGATGAAATCCAGTGCGGGTTCGCGCACGAGGTCTTCGTACCTTTGCTTGTTGTCGGCAAACCACTCACGGGTGTTGTTGCGGGCCAATTGACGCAAGAACGTGATCATGGACGGTTTGAAGTGCGCGAATTCAGCCATTGGCCGCTCTTTGCGATGGACAAGGCCCTATTGTAGCAATTTGCGCCGTGCCATCGTGGTACGCTCCGCGCCGCAGCCGCTCCCAAATTGCGTCACGAGAGGTCCGCCATGCGCTCAGCCCAAAAGGTGTTATCGATTGCACTTGCTCTGATTTTTTCCGTTTGCACCGCCACAACAGCCCGCGCGGCACAGGACGTGCCTGAGGCCATCCTTGGCAAAGCGGGCGAACCCGCCGGTCAAAACGTGAGCTATTTTCCCGAGGACTTGAACGCATTCGGATATCTCGCCGAACCCGAGACGGAAGGGCCGCATGGCGCCGTCATCCTGATCCACGAATGGAATGGGCTGGTCGACCGGGTCAAACAGACGGCGGACGCGTTGGCAGCTGAGGGCTATGTTGCGCTGGCGGTTGATCTGTATTCAGGTCGCATCGGCACGTCGCGTGAGGAGAACATCGCACTGGTCCGCGAAACGCTCGCAGCGCCGGACACGATTGTCGATAACCTGGATGCGGCGGCGACGTATGTTCGCCGGCGCAAGGATGTGAACGGGAAAGTGGCAACCATCGGATGGTGTTACGGCGGTGGCGTGGCACTCAGTTACGCCATCGGCGGAGAGCGCCATGAGGGCACGGCCATTTTCTACGGGCGCCTGCTCGATGATCCGGAAAAAATGCAGCATATCCACCACGAGGTGTACGGCACGTTTGCCGAGATGGACTCCGGCATTCCCCCAGAACAGGTGGACCGTTTCGTTGCGGCCTTGAGAACGGCCGGTGTCGAAAACGATGTCCATATTTACGACGACGTCCGACACGGCTTCTGGCTGCATGTGGATCGCGACGAAAAAACCAATCGCGCGCCGGCGGCGGACGCCTGGCGACGTCTCAAGGATTATCTGAAAAGAACGGTGGCCGACTAGGCTGCCGACCATCTGAGTCTGAATCACGGAGGGGCATCATGCCACTTGTCGATCCCTTATCGCCCGACGCAAACGAAGACGTGCGCAAGCTCGCCGAGTTCTTCAATGAAACGCTGGGCTTTTGTCCAAACAGCATTCTGACGATGCAACGTCGCCCGGCCATTGCCAAGGCGTTTATCAACCTTAACATGGCGGTCATGGCCAACGAGGGTCGGGTTACGAGCGCGCTAAAGCGTCTGATTGGCTATGTCTCAAGCAACGTGGCGGGCTGTCGTTATTGTCAGGCGCACACGATTCGCGCCGCCGAGCGCTACGGCTCAAGCCAGGAGCAGCTTGAGAACGTTTGGGAATATCGCACCCATCCGGCGTTCACCGAAGCAGAGCGCGCGGCGCTGGACCTCGCAGTGGCAGCCTCCACTATTCCGAACGGCGTCGATGAAGCACTCGGCGAGCGCGTTCGGGCGCATTGGGACGAAGGCGAGATCGTGGTGATCCTCGTCGTGTTTGCGTTGTTCGGTTACCTGCATCGCTGGAACGATTCCATGGCCACCACGATGGAAGAGGGGGCCGTCGAGTCCGGTCAGCAATGGTTGACCGACAGCGGCTGGGAGCGCGGAAAACACGTCTGAGTCGCTCCGATTTATAGCGTCTCGCTGTGAACATTGCGACCTCCCCTGTGTGGTATCGTTTGGCGCATAAAAAGATGTAGGAGACGTCGCTGTGAACATTTTGAAGGTCGCGCTTGCCGCTGGGGGATTGGGTCTGGCGCTATCGAGCCAGGCGGCGTGCAACTACCCGTCTGCCCCCGAAGAGCTGCCGTCGGGCGAGACCGAATCGGAGGAACAGATGCTGGCCGCGCAAAAAACGGTCAAGTCCTACGTGCAGTCGATGGAAGCGTATCTCGCCTGCCTCGATCAACAGCTTGAGGCTCTCGGCGATGAGGCTTCGGCAGAGCAGCGTCTGATGCATCAAAAGCGGTATAACTCAGCTGTCGATGTCATGGATTCCACCGCGTCTGAGTTCAATCAGGCAGTGCGAACCTACAAGTCGCGCACGCCCTGAGCGCCGGGCGGAGCTGGAAACGTGCAAGATGAACACGACCATCCCTCCGGGCTGGCACTGTTGCGTGATCCTGCACGCGACAAATCCACAGCGTTCACGCTGGAGGAACGGGAGCGTTATGGACTGACCGGCCTGTTGCCGCCAGCGGTGTTTACGCAGGCGCAACAAAAGCGCCGTGTGATGGCCAATATCCGGCGCAAGAACAGCGACATCGAACGCTATATTTTTCTGCGGCAGCTTCAGAATCGCAATGAGCGACTGTTTTTCCGGATCGTCATTGATCATATTCGGGAAATCATGCCGCTCATATACACGCCCACCGTGGGCGAAGCGTGTCGCGAGTTCGCGCATATCTTTCGTCAGACGCAGGGTATGTACATTACGCGCCGGGAGCGCGGTCGCATTGGGGCGGTTTTGGATAACTGGCCGCACAAGGACGTCCGCGTCATTGTTGTGACCGACGGCGAGCGCATTCTGGGTCTGGGCGACCTCGGTGCAAACGGCATGGGCATTCCCATCGGCAAGTTGGCGTTGTATGTCGCATGCGCCGGCATCCATCCGAGCCAGTGTTTGCCGATCATGCTGGATGTGGGTACCGGGAATGAGGAACTGCGCGAACAGGGGCTCTACCTCGGCATGCGCGAGCCGCGCGTTCGCGGTGATGATTACGCCGAGTTAG
This sequence comes from Pseudomonadota bacterium, assembly GCA_039026595.1. Lineage (GTDB taxonomy): Bacteria > Pseudomonadota > Gammaproteobacteria > Steroidobacterales > JBCCMA01 > JBCCMA01. Next base: position 13,317 of record JBCCMA010000020.1, on the reverse strand, counting down.
TCGATGAGTTGGTCGCCGCCGTGGCGGACCGCTTCCCCGATGCCCTGCTGCAGTTCGAAGACTTCTCGACGCCCAACGCGATCGATCTGCTCGCGCGGCACCGGGACCGCATCCTCTGCTTTAATGACGATATTCAGGGCACCGCATCGGTCGCACTGGCGGGTGTCTACGCGTCCACACGCGTGAGCGGGACGGCGTTCCGTGATCTACGCGTTCTGTTCCTCGGGGCCGGTTCGGCGGCTACCGGCATCGCCGATCTGATGCACAGCGCGATGATGGACGAGGGGCTTTCGAGCGACGAGGCTCGGGCGCGCCTGTGGTTTGTGAATCGCGGCGGGTTGATTACCACAGACCGTCAGGATGTGCCGGCCTACTCGCGTCCCTACGCGGTAGCGCGGGATGCCACGGACTTCCATGGCGCCATCGCGGCGCATCGGCCGCACGTTCTTATTGGCGCGACGGGCTCCCCTCGCGCGTTTGACGAAAAGGCCATCCGCGCCATGGCAGCCGTGTGCGAGCGACCGACCATCTTTGCGCTGTCCAATCCGACGTCGCGGGCGGAATGCACGGCCGAACAGGCGTACGAGTACAGCGACGGACGGGCGTTGTTTGCCAGCGGCAGTCCGTTCAGTCCGGTGTCCATGCATGGTCGTGAGTATCGACCTGGCCAGGGCAATAACGTCTACATCTTCCCGGGCGTGGGTCTGGGCGCCCTCATCAGCGGTGCCACGAGCATCGCCGATCGGCTGTTCACCACTGCAGCACGGGCGCTCGCGGACCAGATCACCGACAACGATCTCGGCTTTGGCGCGTTGTACCCGCCGTTAACCGACATCCGAAATGTCAGTGCGAAAGTGGCGCTGGCGGTCGCGCGGCAGGTGCACACAGATGCCGGCCGCCCCGTCCCATCCGATCTTGAAGAGCAGATTCGGAGCAGCATGTTTGACCCCAGCTACTGACGAACTGATAAGCGTTTCTGAGGCAGAACGCTGCATTCTGTCGCGAGTGCCGCCGCCCACGGTTGAGACGGTCCCCATCGAGCGCGCCTCTAGCCGCGTGCTTGCTGAGGATATCGTTGCATCGCGTGCCCAACCGCCGTTCGACCGGGTCACAATGGACGGGGTGGCGCTGGCGTCCGCCGATCCCTCAGTCGCATTTACGGTGACGGCGATCGGTGCAGCGGGCGCACCGCCACCGGCGTTCGCTGGCCACGGCAGTTGCATTGAAATCATGACGGGCGCGCCGCTCCCGCACGGTTGCGACATGGTGGTGCCTGTGGAGCGTGTCACGCGGAGCGGTGATCAGATCACAGTGGATAGAGATGTCGAGCGCCAACCCGGCGCCTGCGTGCACAGCAGCGCCAGTGACTACAACGTGGGGCACCGTCTACTGGCAAGAGGCGAGCGCCTGTCCGCCGTCAATATGGCCGTGCTGGCGTCAGCCGGAACCGCCAACGTGGATGTGGCGCGCGAACCGCGCATTCATATTCTGACCAGTGGCGACGAACTGGTCGCGCCGGGTGAAACGGTTCTGGCTCATCAGATTTACCGTTCGAACGATCTTGCGATCGAGGCTTTGCTGGATGACCACGGCTGGCGACACACGTCGCGGGCGCACGTCCCGGACCAGCCGGAGCCGATACGCAATGCGGTGAACCACGCACTGACCCACGACGTGATCGTGGTGACAGGTGGCGTATCGAAAGGGCGGTACGACTATCTGCCCGCGGCGCTCACAGCGTGTGGCGTGGACAAGCAGTTTCACCGCGTCGCGCAAAGGCCCGGGAAACCCATGTGGTTTGGTGTGGGACCGGCGAATCAACTGGTCTTTGCGCTTCCGGGCAACCCAGTGTCGGCTTTGACGTGTTTGCGTCGCTATGTGATCCCCGCGTTGTCGGTTCTGGTCGGGGCGTCGGCTGATGTGCGGTCGCGGGAAGCGGTCCTGACCGAGCCGGTTCGTTTTGCGCCCGGATTGGCGTGGTTCGCCGCGGGCTGTCTTCGTGGCCGCAGCGGGTCTGTTTCTGTGAAGACGGTCAATACGTCTGGCGACCTGTTTGGCCTGCATGGCAGCGATGGTTTCGTCGAATTGCCTGCCGAGATGAATGAGATCGGGACGGACACGTCATTGCGGTGGTTTGCATGGTGAACACAGGCCACGCAGTCGCCCTTAATGATGTGGTCACGGACACCCGGGGCAGACCGTTGCGGGATTTGCGACTGTCGGTCATCGATCAGTGTAATTTTCGGTGCCGCTATTGCATGCCGGCTGAGATTTTCCATGAGCACTATGAATTCTTCTCCCGCGCGCAGCGCTTGAGTAATGATGAGACCGTGACGTTGGTCGCCGCGTTTGCTCAATTGGGGGTCAACAAACTGCGAATCACAGGCGGTGAACCGTTGCTTCGCAAAGACCTGCCGGACTTGCTGGGGAGACTGTTTGCGATCGAGGGCATCGACGACATCGCCATGTCGACCAACGGCGTGCTGTTGCCGCGTGCGGCGTCAGACTTGAAAGCGGCGGGTCTCGATCGCGTGACCATCAGCCTCGACAGTATGGATTCGGGCACGTTCAAACACATGTCGGGGGGGCGCGGTTCGCTCGAAGCCGTGCTCGCGGGACTTGAGGCAGCGCTGGCCGCCGGCTTTGATCCGGTCAAGGTCAACGCGGTAATCGAACGCGATCGCAATGAGGATCAGATTCTGCCCCTCGCGGAGCGCTTTCGTCATTCTGGCTGTGTGCTGCGCTTCATAGAATTTATGGATGTGGGCACCCGCAACGCCTGGCGGCGTGCTGATGTGGTCAGTTCCGAGCACATCCTCAAGACAATTGATGCGCGTTGGCCGCTGGAGCCGGTGGCCGCCGCCTATCGTGGCGAAGTCGCGCGCCGTTATCGGTATGCGGACGGCGCGGGTGAGGTTGGTTTTATAACTTCGATCACTCAACCGTTTTGCCAGGACTGCACGCGGGCCAGGCTGTCAGCGGACGGCCACTTGTTCACCTGCCTGTTCTCATCCCGGGGTCATGATCTCAAGACCGCTTTGCGCGCAGGGGCCACGCCCGCCGATCTGGCACAGCAGATTCAGAGTGTTTGGACGGTTCGGGAAGACGCGTACAGTGAGACGCGCATGTCGCCTCGTGCGAACGCGGCGCCGGAGCGTATAGAGATGTTTCGAATTGGTGGATAAGCGAATGCCATTAAGCCACCTGGACGCCGAGGGCCAACCGCGGATGGTGGACGTGGGGGGCAAGCGTGTCACCGCGCGCCGCGCGCTGGCGCAGGCCACTATTCGCCTCCCGGCGGCGGTGCGTGCGTGTTTTGAAGGTGACGATGCCGTCACGACCAAGGGTCCGGTGATCCATACTGCGATCATTGCCGGTACCCAGGCGGTCAAACGCACAGCGGAGCTGATTCCATTCTGTCACCCGCTTCCGATCGAGCGCTGTGATTTCAGCACGTCACTCGGCGCCGATGCCCTGCTGATCGAGTGCGAGGTGGCGCTTTTTGGAAAAACCGGCGTTGAAATGGAAGCACTGACCGGCGCCAGCGTCGCCGCGCTGACCGTTTACGACATGCTGAAGGCCGTCAGCCACGATATGGTCATTGAGTCCGTGCGCCTCGTGGAAAAGCACGGCGGCAAATCCGATATCGAGGCCCGTACGACATGAGCTCGTTGTGCGGTCTGATTCTCGCCGGCGGGCAGAGCCGCCGGATGGGGCAGGACAAGGCGCTTCTGGTCGCTGACGGTCAGTCGCTTCTAGCGCGTTCCGCCAGCCTGCTTGACCAGGTTGACGTGCCGGTCTCGGTGTCAGTGCGTGAACGCGCGGCGAGCGGCGAGCGCGCCCGATGGCCACAGATCGTGGACGCCCATGGTCACCAGGGTCCGGCCGACGGCATTCTTTCTGCGATGGCGAGCGAACCTGATTCCGCCTGGCTCGTACTTGCCTGCGACTTGCCGCGGCTGGACGTCGAGACACTGCGCGAGTTGATCAAACATCGCGACCGCGACGCAATGGCCACCGCGATGCGCTCGCGCCACAATGCGCTGCCCGAGCCGCTCTGTGCGATTTATGAACCCTCGGCGAGGGCGCCCATGCAACGCATGCTCGACACGGGCATTCGTTGCCCGCGCAAGATGTTGCTCTCCATTGATACGCGCCTGTTGCCGCCGGCCGACCGTGACGCTCTGGCGAATGCAAACACACCGGAAGACTGGAATGCCATCGGTGCGGCGCTGTGATCGATGTGCACGTGGCCTTTTTTGCCATCCTGCGCGAGCAGACGGGGGCGGGGGAACTGACCATCCAAACGTCGACGGACAATGTCGGCGCGCTGTTCGATGAGTTGCGCCAGCGCTATCCGGCGCTGCAGCGTTTTAGCACGATGAAGTTCGCTATTAACGATCGGCTCGTACAAGCAGACGCCCCGATTGCACAGGATGATCGCGTCCTGTTTTTTCCACCGGTAGCGGGCGGGTGATGCGGGTCACCATCGTCTCGCAACCCATCGACGTTGCGGCGCTGTCGCGCGGGCTGCGCAATCCAGCGTGCGGCGCGTTTGCGTCCTTTGAAGGGTGGGTCCGCGATCACAACGAAGGTCGCGCGGTGGCATCGCTCGAGTACGAAGTGTATCGGCCGATTGCGATTGCCGAGGGCGAGCGAATTCTGCTCGAAGCGTGTGCCCAAACGGGTGCCACGGCCGCCGCGCTCACCCACCGCGAAGGCGCGCTCGCACTCGGCGATTGCGCCGTGTGGGTCGGCGCGGTCGCACCGCATCGTGATGAGGCGTTTGCGGCCTGCCGGCTCATCATCGATGAAGCCAAGCGTCGTCTGCCAATCTGGAAGCGCGAGCACTACGTTGAGGGCGACGCTGCCTGGGTCAATTGTGAGCGTTGCGCCCGGTTACCGTCTCGCGCCAAAGTGTCCTGAGAAAGTCCAGTAGCGGCGTTGGCGCGACGCCCAGTGTTCGCTGTTGGTGACCAATCTCGAACGCCAGTCGCCACTGGCGCATCAGGATGCGGTAAGCATCGAGCAGTCCGTGTTTGGGGTCGTAGATGTTGGTGGCCTCGGATGACACGCCGTTTAATTCCACAATCCGGAACGCCCCGCCAGCGCGGAACGCATCGACATCTGGCGTGCGAAGGTCATAACGGCCGAAGAAAAATCCGTCGTAATCGCGACTGATGGCGTCGATTGTGTGCTCCAGCGCCTCGCTTCGAACCCAGTCACCGTCCAGAAAAACGCAGCCCCGTGAATGGGTGCCAATGTCCACCAGCGTGATCGACTCGCCCGGCGCCGGGACGTCATACAAACGCTCGGCGTGGCGCTCAAGATAGGTCGGCGCCATGCAAACTGCGCGGTTGTCATCGAGGATCAGATTCTCGAGCGTGCGCACGCCGTCTCCTGTGACCACCGGCGGGTGTTTGTCCGTGATCGCGAAGATCTTTCCTGATGGTTCATTCGGGTGTCGGACGTAAAACACGCCAAATTCGCGGCCGGGTGCAAACGCCTGTACGAGCGTGCGCGCGTGATGCGCACTGAGATAGCGTGTTACCGCATCAAGGTCATGGGCAATGCAGACATCGCTTCCGCGCTCGCCCACGTCCGGTTTCAGCACCACCGGAAAACCCAAGTCATGCTGGTTGATAAACGTGGTCACCGTCCGTACCCGATCGGCCAGCGACCCGCTCGGCAACTCGGCGAATGTGGCGACATAGTCCGGCGAGGCCTTCCCGAGTGCGCTCAGAATGTCGATTTTTGATTCGCCGACGAAGCCGCCGTCGGGCATCGCCGGATTGGCTGCCGTAAACAACGTCAGACTCCGATGTCGCCATCCCAGAAACATCACGTAGATGACGAGCGGCGGATAGAACGCCCATCTCGGCCAGAACTCCCAGCGGGTGAGTCGTCGCCACCGGCCGAGCAGGAGCCGTCGACCGCGGTAGGTCGAAAGTGGCAGCAGAACACGCATCAGCATCAACATGACCACAATAAGGGCCACGACCACCGGAAGCGCGTAGGCAGAGTACTGCTCAAATACGGGTTCGATCGCGTGTCCGGCGTAGGTGGCGGCGCCGACCAGAGCGGGGGTCCAGAGCACGGCTGCGAGCAGAAACCACCCGGAGAAGCGCACAAACGACAAACCCAGTGCGCCCGCCGCAAGATAGGTGGGCAGTCGCGTGCCAGGGATAAACCGACTGGCCAGAATCGCTGTGCCGCCGCGTGTTGCAAACCACGCTTTGGCGGCTTCTACGCCGTCCGTACTGATCAGCCACTTGAGTGGCGCGCGCGAGAGCGAGGGCGCCCCAAGATGGCGACCGGCGGCAAACACGAGCGCATCGCCAATGTAGATTCCAACCAGGCAAGCACCGGCGGCCGCGGTGAACGACATGGCGTCCGAAGCGACCAGAAGGCCGCCGACAATGCAGGCGGCGTCCTCGCTGATCAGTGTGCTGAGCGCCAGTGTGAGCATCGCAAGGGCCAGCGCCAGGCCGGTCAGCTTTAACGAGACGTGGTTACGGATGGGCTCGAGCGCTCGTGCAACGCGTGCCGGCGTTGCCTCGGCGCGAGTAGGAACACTTTCCGCAACGACGCTATCGAGGAATGACCGAATGGGTGGCAGCACCGGCGTGTTTTTCTGGAAGACCAGACCGTGTCCACCATCGAGGGAAACGAGATTGGAGTGAGGGACAATGCGCTCGTGTTCGAGCGCTGCGGCGTAGGGGACCAGCGCGTCGTCGCGTCCGTGCACAATCAGAAGTGGGGGGCTGAAATTTTCAAGAGCGGCGCGCAGCGGGCGTTGGTCCGTATCGTAGAAGTTCCGCGCATAGCGCGAATTCAGCATCATGTCATCGAGCGCCCCGAAGTGTGGCACGCCCCATTCAAGCGCCAGCAGGCCAGCCAGCTGCACACCGTGCACCACATGGTTCAGGGCGTAGTGACCAAACATCTCCAGTTCCTGAACCCCGATAGCCGACAGAAGCACAAGCGAGTCCGTGCGTCCGGGAAACCGGCTATTGAAAGACAGCGCGACGCCGCCGCCCATGCTGTACCCGATGATGTGCACGCGCTCGATCTCGAGCTGGTCCAGAAGTTCTGCTACGTAGCGCGCGTGGGTGGCCACGGAGTAGTCGGGAAGGCGGCGTGAGGAGCGACCGAAGCCCGGCATATGCGGGACGATGACCCGGTAGCGGTCGGCCAGTCCCGGGGCAATTGAACCGAAGCCGGACGCCGCCGGGCTGCCGTGCAGGGCAAGCACGACCGGGGCGTTGCGAGGGCCCAGATCACGATACGCCATTTGTACAGCCGCACCGCCATCCAGTTGGACGCGGGCGGTCCGCATGTTGCCGGGATCGGGATCATTGTTGCGCGCAAGGCGCGTCGCATTTGATGCGATGAGAACCAGCAGGTAGAGAAGAAGCAGGATGCGCCAGCGAGACACGTTGAAATGGCTGCCGGGTGATCGTGGCGGGGCGGCGCGGTGGGCCTGCGTCAGGTGTCGATGGGTTCAGGTGCAATTGCGAGGCGGTGACGCAGCGTGCTGGGAGACACGCCGAAGTCCTTGGGCACGTCCAGATTGGCATGCACCAGAATGGCCGCCATCAGCGCGTAATGGTGGATCGTGTGGCTGATGACAAACTGCAGTTCGCGCGTCAGCGAGGAGTCGGCCCACTGAACCTGACCGCATCCGGTGTCCATGTGGATGCGCAGCGCGGTGTCGCGGCTCGTAGCCTTGAGCGCGCCCAGCCGCTCCATGCGCTTGATCAACTGGTCGATGGCGTAGACCCGATCACGCTCGGTGCGAACCGCGCGCTCACGGTGGTCGTAGTTCACAACCCCGTTTTCAAGGCCGCTGAGCAGGCAGTCGACGTGATCGACCACATGGCGAACGTGGGCGCCCAGGCCGCTACGAAACATCGGTGGGAACGTCGTGACGAATTGTTCATCGTTCAGGTTGCGCAGTAACGCGACCCCCTGATCGAGACACAACACCGCGTCGAGCGCAGACGGATGCGTATCTGAGAATCTGCTGAACTTCAGTAATGGCGTCATGGTGTCAGGCCTCGAGCGCCGGCAGAGCGCGTATCTTTTCTCGTAACGTCAGGGCAAGCGTTTTGCGGTCAGCTACAGGTACGGTTTCGTCACCGAAGTGTACCAGAGCCTGCACGCTGGGTACCTGCAGAAGCCCTAGCAGATGGGGCAAAAATGGGGCATCGCCCCACCAGCAGACCGCCTCGCCCGCGTCCGGCGCACCCGGGGGCGTCTGAAAATCGAGGCGAGCGTAGTGCACCGGGTAATGCCCATCCTCAGCAACGTCGAGCAGCGAGGGCCGCAAGGGCAGAATATCGTCGCCGTTGCTGCTGGTGCCTTCTGCGAAAACAATGACCGACCGTCCCCGTTCAAGAGATTCCGCAATCAGCTTATTGACCCGGGCCACATCGCGGCGGCGGCTCCGATCCACGTAAATTGTGCCCAGAAGGGTCACCGCAGGCCCGATACCTGGCCAGCGAGCCACCTCGCTCTTGGAAACAAATGTCGCGCGCACCGTAGCGGCCAGAACGACGATATCGAGATACCCGAGGTGATTGCTGATCAAAAGCCCCGGCGTTGTGGGCGGGGTGCCGCGCACGGTCAGCGACACATTCAATACGCGCAAGAGGCCTCGAGCCCAGAGGCCAAATGCGCGCTGCAGGCGCCGCCATCGAGCGTCGGTGGCCTGGCCCGGTAGATAGCGAATGAGCGCCATCACGGCAACGCAGCCCACAGTCCAGAGCAGGCCGGCGGTGCCGCGCCAGACGAGTCGCAGCCACATCATGGTCAGGTTTAGTCGACAAACAACCGGCGGACGCGCGGCGTGATCGACTCCATATCGAACACCGCCAGAAAATCGATCGTTTTGAAATCACGGTCGATAACCGGATCGCCGGCAATGCGGGCGCCGTAGTCGAGATAGGTCCGCATCAGCCGCGGGATAAACGCATCCTCCGTCTCGGCGGGCGGCGTGTAGTCCGGGCCAAAGCACGCCACCTCCGGGCGCGGCGCCGCGCTCAGGGTGGGATGCATTTGTTCGCGGCGGATCAGCTTCTGCCGCACGTGCCACGCTTCGTCGGGGTCCTGACTGGTCAGGCTGCAGCAGCCGAAAAAGTAACGATGCCCGTTATGGAACACGTATTTGGCCAGGCCGCGCCACAGCAGGAACAGCACACGGCTGTTGCGATGGGAAAGGGCAACGCATGCGCGCCCGAGTTCGACCGCCTGACTGAGAAATTCGTCGCCAAGCGTGGCGAGATCAAATTCGGCATCGCTGTAGAACCCGCGACCGGCGCGAGCCATTTCGGCGGTTTGCAACCGATAAGTGCCAACCACCTCTTCGGTCTCTGTGTGGACCACCATCATGTGGTGGCATTGCGCGTCGAACTCATCGTGGTCGCGGCAGGTGCGCCACGATTGCGCGAGCCCTTCGCTGAGTTCGAGATTGAATACCTCGAAGCGCAATTTGGTGACCCGATCGAGGTCATCCGCGGTGCGCGCAAACCGGAGTGCGTAGGCTCCGGCGGTATCCATTACGTCCGGTATCGACGATGGAAAAGTGGGATAAGCGAGAACGGGATCGGCGGTTTTCATGGTGCGGAGTGTACCCCATCGTTGTTGTTTTTCTGAACGCGCCGGTCGTCTGCCGGGCCGGACGCCACACGGCGAATGTCCCCTGGATCGGCCATCAGGATCAGGTCACCGCCCCGACGTGTCAGGGCGCCGGTCACGACAACCGGTTCGGCGACGCGATCAAGGATGCGATTGTTCAACGCGCGCCCGTCAAGATCAGAGAGAATGACGTGCTCCGTACCGCCGTCCGGCCGTGTCACGACCAGAATCGCCGGGATCCCGCCGGCAAGGCAGCGTATGGCGCACGCTTTGTGAGGCTTTCGCGTCGACGGTTTCATCAGGCCGAGATAACACTTGCTGTCGACAATTTCGCCGCGCAACGTGACGTTGCCGAGTGCTTCGGGTTGGCTGGTGACCGTTGCGTCCGCGGCGCCTACCTTGAGCGATTCCGGCACGACTTCAATCATGGTGTGGTCGTCGCGATGGATCACGGTACCTTGCAGTTCAACACGACGGCCCTTGAGGCCGTTTGTCAGCGCCTGCAATCCGAACTTTCCCGGTGCGACCAGCAAATAACGCGAGTAGGGCATACCGTCGTGCTTGCCGGGTCGCGGCACCAAGAGCGTCGGATAGGGGTGTTCGCTCAACACGCCTGCAAACATGCGGGTGGTACCAAACTCAAATCCCGACGCGGCATACCGAGATGCGCTCAATGGAATCAGTACGGCGACCAACGCCGCGATCACGATTACGCCGAGCAGCCGGGGCCGAAGATAGCGACCCACGGTAACCGGCGCGTTGGGTTGATAGCCCACATAAAATGGTCGCTTGCTCATAGTTTCGCGTCAGACCATGAAAGCGGTGTGGTGGGCGTTCCGGGCTGGTTGGGCACCGCGCGCACAAACACGTTCTCGCCGTCGGTTTTGAGATCAAAGGTGGGTATGGTTTCAGTGAACGGTGGCGGCGAGCGGCCATTGCGCGGTTCATACTGGTAGCCGTGCCACGGGCAAGTAATTAGACCATCGATCACGCAGCCCTCCCCCAGCGGTCCGTTCTGGTGCTGGCACACCGCCGATACCGCCGTGACGGACTCGCCGTTGCGAAAAATGGCCACTCTTTCGCCGGCCACGACCACCATACGCGCACGGCCGTCTGGCATTGATCGTATCGGACCCGCATTGACCCAGTCGGGGTCACTGGAAAGATCGGGCGTGAGGCGCGACTCGTCCCGCGCATCGTGCAGCGCGCTGACGGCGTGTAGACCGAGCACCCATGCCATTCCGAGAGCGACGATCGCGGCCAGCGCGGGATCGGTCTCGCTTTGCAAAACACCCAGTGCCACGTGCGCGACGATCAGCACATAGGCCACATACACACCCATGTGCAGTGCTTTCCATACCGGCGCGCTCAGGTTGGCGAGCCAGAAATCATGGCTGGTCGCTGCCATCAAAAACAGGATAAGCAGAGCGAACAACCCGAGCGGCTGAAAGGGGAACTCGGCCACATCCGACAGATTGCTGTTGGTCGACAGCAGGCTGACCAAGGGATTGAGATCGCTGAACCCGTGGAACTGCACAATGGCAAACGCGCCGTGCGCGGCGGCGAGCAAAAACATCGTCACGCCGAGATGCCGACGGTTATACAGCAGCGGCAAAAAACGGGTGTCCAGGCGGCACAACGGTCCAATCGACAGGATGACGTGGAGTAGGAGAAATGCCGCAACGGCCAGGCCGCGAATCAACATGGCCTCCGCCGTGACGTTCGGACGCATAGCCAGATGACCACCGATCCAGACGCCGAAGAAAACCAGCAGTCCGACAAGAAGCGTCAGGTCGTAGATGCGCTTTTGTCGGTTCCAGACTACCGCCTGATATTGATGGCTCATGGCTCAGGTTGCCTTCTGGAACGCGCCACGATGCCGTTGTGCGCGAGACTGAAAAAGACGATTTCACCGGCCGCCGCTTCGCGAGGCAACCGAAGCCTCTGCGGCGCGCGGGCGTCCAGCGGTGCGAGCAGCCTGGCGCTGTTCGACAACCCGGCGTCGGCCGACACAGGCTGCCAATAGACCAGAACATCGGGAGGAACCGGCGGTCCAGGCCGTTCAACCGTGATCCAGAGTTCCGGCGCCTGATCATCCGTCGCCGTCCGGGTGTCGATGCGAATTCGCGCGTCGCCGAGCAACACGTCCTCACGAGCTTGCGAATCGCCGGCAGGCGGATTGCCGAACCCGAGTTGCCCTGTGAGTGGGGTCGACTCAATTTCAACGGGCTTTCGATCGAGAAGCGCAACGACGAACACGGCCGGTGCGACGATCGCAGCGAGGATCGACATGGCACGGTGGCGTCTACGCAAACGACTGATCATGGCGCCGTCTGGCGTGCGCGGGCGGCCGCGCGGTGGGCGTTGTTTTCAGAAAGCGGCGTGGCACCCTGACGCCAGCGATGGACAACCCACGGCCAGAGTGCAACGCATCCCGGAAAAATCACAAGTCGAAAGCCGAGGGTGCCTTCGGATGCGGCGGGATCAACGCGCGCCACGCCGCGCCAGACGAAAGCCAGCGCAATCATCAAGCCCAACAAAAAATAAAGCCCGATCGCGGCGACGGCGGCTGTGGCCACGGCTTCACTGAACACGTTGATGTCCCTCTATGGTCACGACGCGTCTCCTCCAGCCGTTTGGTCTTCGCCCGTTTTTTGAATACGTCGAACGGCCTTGTTCATTTGCGCCCGATCAATGGCGACGCCGTACCCGTCCAGAACGGGGTCTGACGGGTCATAACGTTCGTGAATGGTGTCGGCGCGTTTGGCGAGCTTCGACAGCACGTCGCGCAGCTGTCGGGTGACAAACCGTGTGACCAGCCGGTCGGGAATCCAGCCGCCCATGTCCGCCATGGTGTAGGTGACCACCAGTGTGTTGTCGCCGCCGAGATCGAACATCGTCCACGCACCGGCGTTTTCGGGCAGATAGATGGCTTTGCGGCCGTCCCGTTCGTTCAAGTCAGAGACCGTTTCGCTTCGCAGCAGCTCCATAGCGATATCAGGGCCGTCTGGCTCAAGCGCCCACTCGTGCTGCCACGCGAGTCCGTCGGTTTGTTGTGCAATAGCGGGGTTCTTGCCGCTGCGAATCACCCAATGGCGATTGCGCATTGGCCAGGGCGCATCGAGATACTGGTACCACGTCGCGCTGCGGTCAGCGTTCACCTGCAGGCGGTGTTCTGTAAGCCGGGGCTCATGCTGGGTCTCAACAAAGAGCGTGGCGAGCCAGACGAGCAGTCGCGGTCGCGGCACGAGTTGCATGCCAACCACGCGCACGCGCAGCGTCTCGTCTTCTTTCGACGCGGCGAGCGCCTCGCGGACGCTGACCGTATCTCCGCGCGCGAGTGCGGCCAGGGTGTCGTCGTTCAGAACGGGAATCGCGGTCGTCGCAGACCGGTTGTACACCGTGAGCGCGCTCGCAATGTCGTCGCGCACGTCAGCGCGAGAATACTGGGACAGTGCGATTACCAGCAGCGCCACGCACCACAGAAAGCGCGAGCTCCCGTTCGTTTGCCTTGCCATCAAGGTGAGGGTCCCCACAGCCATCGGGCGTCACGGCTCACCCGGGCATGTTTCATTATGTTGCCGAGGATACCCGATCTTGTCGGGCGAAATCTCACGCAAAAAAAAGCCCGCGCCAATTGACGCGGGCTAAGCAGTCACCTGGGGGGACAGGGACGAT
>JBCCMA010000019.1:0-32956 GCA_039026595.1 Pseudomonadota bacterium | reverse complement strand
TATCCGGAAGCCGTGGAACGCGCAGTCAAGAAAAACGTTGCTGACGTGCGTTTCGGCTATCGCGTCCGCTCGCCGTATGCGATGGATCTGATAACCGTCGATGACGTCATCCAGCGCATCGACAAACTGGCGAACGAGGGTTGGCCGCGCACGTCAGCCTGATTCGAGTGACCCATCGCGCGGCGCGTGCAGCGCATCGAGATACCGGCGCACGCCGTCCTCGACCGGCATGAACCGATGATCGCAGCCGGCGGCACGAAGCGCCGACAGATCAGCCTGCGTAAAGCTCTGATAGCGACCGACAAGATGCTCAGGAAACGGGACGTACTCGATCTGCCCGCGGCCGTGCCAGTCGATCACCGCCCGCGCGATGTCATTGAAGGTCTGACTGCGTCCGGTCCCGAGGTTAAACACACCGCGTACGTTCGGGTTTGCCAGACACCACAGCACCACGTCGCAGACATCACTCACATAGATGAAATCACGACGCTGTTCCCCGTCCGCGTAGCCGTCGCTGCCGGTGAACAAGCGCGCGACGCCCTCTTCGCGGACCTGTCGATCAAAGTGCAGGGCAACGCTCGCCATGCTGCCCTTGTGCGTTTCCCGTGGCCCGTAAACATTAAAATACCGCAGCCCCACGACCTGCGTACGCAGCACGTCGGACCGCGCGAGCACGTATCGGTCAAACAACGCCTTGGACCAGCCGTAGACGTTCAGCGGCGAGACCGCATCGTCGCGTTCAACGAACGCCGGACCGGCGCCGTATACGGATGCCGACGAGGCATAGATCAGCGGCACGGCATTTTCATCGCACCAGCGCAGCACGCGCTTCGAGTATCGGTAGTTCACATCCATCATGAACCGGCCGTCCCACTCAGTGGTGGCCGAGCACGCGCCCTGATGCAGGATCGCCTCCGCTTTGAACGACGCGTCATGTTCGAGGCGCTCGATGAACTCGTCCTTATCGAGGTAATCGGCGATGGACAGATCGGCGAGGTTGCGAAACTTCTTGCCGTCGGTCAGATCGTCCACAACGATCACATCATCACGGCCAAGGGCATTCAAACCCGCGACCAGATTGGCGCCGATAAAACCGGCACCGCCGGTGACCACGATGGGAAGGCGTGATATCGACACGGTCATGTTCGCTCCGAACTCTTGATAGGTTAACGACTCGCGCAATATACCGCGTGCTCACTCAATAAGCGTGTCCCAGAGTGCGCGCACACGTGCTCTTTCGCTAGCGAACCGGCCGTCGCGAACGCGTACATCGCCGTCGTCGAGTGCGCGGCGATGCAGGTGCGTGCGATAAGCCAGATAAATTGACTTCAGATCCTCCCCGACATCCGATCCAAGCTGACGCGCTGCAATGAGCGCATCGAGATGCCGAATGTGGTCACTGAACCGAACCAGCTGCGGGTTGCGATCAGCGCCGGCAAGCAGAGCGTATTGAACGATGAACTCAACATCGGTCAGCCCGCCGGGATCGTGTTTGACATGAAAGGCGTCCGCCTGCGCCGGGTTCGCCACTCGCATACGCCTTCGCATGCTGGCCACTTGCTCGCGCAAAGCGGCATGGTCGCGCGGCTGGCAGAGGACGTCGCGCCGCAACTCGCGAAAGCGCTCTGCCAGGTCGGTATCGCCGGCCACGATACGCGCCCGCAACAGCGCCTGATGTTCCCAGGTCCACGCGCGCTCCCTCTGGTAGGTCGCGTAGGCCGACAACCGGCTGACCAGCGGGCCGGAATTTCCGCTGGGACGCAACCTCATATCCACCTCGTACAGCGCGCCCGCGCGGGTGGTCGCTGTGACCAGACCCACGACCCGCTGTACAAGGCGCGCAAAATACTGCGGCGCATCCAGAGACCGTTTCCCGTCGCTGACCGCCCCGGCGTCGGGCGCGTCATACAGAAATACAAGATCGAGATCGGAACCGTAGCCGAGCTCGATGCCGCCGAGCTTGCCGTAGGCCACCACGCAAAACTGGTTTTCATTCGGCAAACGCCCGTATCGCCGAACCACATCCGCGAGGGCGGCATCGAGCAGCGCGTGCAGAACGCTCTGCGCAATCTCGGTCAGGTGGTCCGACACTTTCATGACATCCAGCTGCGATGTCAGATCCGCGACCGCCACCTCGAACTGAGCAGTGGTTTTGAATCGCGCGATGGCGTCCGTCATATGATCGAGGTCTGACCAGTCAATATCGCGCAATAGGGCGACCAGTTGACGCCCGCGCGCTCGGGTGTCCGGCAGCGCGGTCACGTCCAGCCCGATCAGGCTGTCGAGCAAAAGCGGAAAGTCGGCCACGTCCTCCGTAATTCGACGGCTGCGGGCGCACAGGGACACCAGACGATCGCGCGCCTGCGGGCGCTCGATCAAAAGCGCGAAATAGGCACTTCGCCGACCGACCCCCTCAAGAATTTTCGTGAGCCGTGACAGTGTTCGACCGGGTCTTGGCGTTTTCAACGCCGACTCGATCAACGTCGGCACCAGGCGATCAAGACGATCGCGACTCGCCTTGTCGAGCCGCGCCAGCGGTCGCGATGTGGCGAGCGAGTGCAACGACGCCTGAAACCCGGTATCGCTTTCCACGTCCGTCGACGCCAGCGCGGCCAGTACTTTTTTCTCATCGCCAGCGGCGCGCCAGAGGGCATGGCCTGACCGAGCCTCCTTACCGGTGTCGCCCTCATCGACCACATCGGCGAACGTTGCCCGCACCATCGCCCGGTGCACGCCGAGCTCATGCTCAAGTTGCGGCACGGTATAGCCCGCGGCCGCGGCGATCCGTTCACGCATCAGCGCGTCTGTGGGCAATGCGTGGGTCTGCTGATCCGCGAGCATCTGTAGACGGTTTTCAACATGACGAAGTACGTCGTAGGCTGCGAGAAGCTCATCGACATTGGTCGCATCGGGCAGATCCAGCGCGGCGATGTGCAAGAAGGCGCCGCGCAGCGATGTCGTTTGCAGATCGCGGTGCTGGCCCCCGCGCAGAATCTGGACGGCCTGCGCAATAAACTCGATTTCACGTATCCCGCCCGAACCCCGCTTGAGGTCATCGTCCTGTGCGTGGCGCGCGACTTCGGATTCGATCAGCGATTTGGTTTCCCGCAGCGCGTCGAATACGCCGTAGTCCAGATATCGGCGATAAACGAAAGAGCGGATCACCTGCTCGACGGACGCGCGATCACTGTCAAGCCCCGTCAAAACGCGCGCCTTCACATACGCATAGCGCTCCCAGTCCCGCGCATGCGTTTGCAAATAGCGCTCGAACGCCGACACGGACAAGGACAGCGCACCGGTCCGGCCGAACGGCCGCAATCGAACGTCAACGCGATGCACACGCCCCGCCGCCGTACGCGCATCCAGAAACTGCACAATGTCGCGGGCGACGCGGAGGTAGCGGCGCTCGGCGTCGCCATCAGGATGGACGAAGATCAGATCAACATCCGACGAGAAGTTAAGCTCGCGCCCCCCGAGCTTGCCCATACCAAGAACGAGTGGTGGTGCCAGTTCGCCCTTGTTGCGCACCGCATCAGCCGCCAGCGCGCGCTCGCAGGCCGCCTGAATGAGCAGATCGCCAAGATCAGAAAGCGACTGCAACGTCTCCACAGTGTCGCGCGCGCCCACAAGGTCGTGCCAGGCGATCAGCGCCATTTCACGATCGCGCTGACGACGCACATCGTCCTCGGCACCCGTTTTTGGCAGCGGCGTTAACCGGGGCGCATCCGGTGCATCGAAGCGCCCGGCGACCAGCGCATCGAGTAACGCCGGTGACTGTCTACGCATCACACCGAAGACGAAATCGCTCGCCGCGGCCACGCCCCTCAATGACACAGCGTGCGTCCCATGCAGCGCTTCATACAGATCCGGTGCATCGGCACGTAATGATGTCACGGCGGCATCTGCGTGGGCGCGCAGCGCTGCCGAGCCCTGATCCAGAGACAGAATGCTTGTTTTCAAGGTGTTTCCGACTCCGTACACACTCGCGATGTTGCAGACGTTCTTGTACAGTCCCGTGCAGGTACGCGATTCACCCTTGTAATGTCACCACTATCCGACGAGTACCTGCGCAGCCTCGAACCTGAGACCATGCGCTACGACGTCACCATTTTTGATGACTTCGTCCTCAGCGTCTTGCCCAATGGCGTCAAGACGTGGGCGTTTCTGTACGACTATGACGGGCGCACCCGGCGCAAGACGCTGGGCGTTTATCCGGACATGTCCTACGAACAGGCCGAAGACGCGCTCGATCATGTGCGCGAGATGATCATGAAGCTCGATGGCGACATCAAGGACACCGCGGTCGAGCCCGACACACCACGCATCGATGTGCCGCCGGAAGCCGTGGTCAAAGTACCACCGGTGCCCACATCGCGCCCGGCTGTGTTATCCACCCGCCAGCGTCAGTACACGAATAAACGCAAACGCGGCGGCTCGCGCTTAGGCGTTGTGGCCATTGTGGCCGTGCTCCTTGTCGTCGTGGCCGGCGGAGCGCTGCTGGGCCCGCGGTTGATTCAGTCGGATCGCGCCGATACACAATCCGGCAACTCGACCGCCACGGCGCCACCACCTGACCGGATTGCAACCGCATCGAGAGCAGCGCCCAAACCGATCGTACTCGACGCGAACCCCGAACCCATCGACGCGACGCCATCGCTGGCCGCAGACGACGCAATCGTGGCCGACGCGCAAGCGGACAACACTGCGGTGACACCACGCGAAGCGCCGCAGGTGCCGGATCAGACGCCGCCCGCCGCAACGAACGCCCAGTCTGCTCCCGTCAAATCCCCGCCCGTCGTTGCAGACAACGGGCAAGATAAGACAGCGCCATCGCCAGAACCCAAGGCCGCCTCGTCCGACGTGCCGGATGCGGTCGTCCCGACCACCGTGGCCCAGACGCCGCCGGCCGCCACATCTGCAGGCGGCGACGTGTCGCGCGCCATCGTGACCAGCGGCGTCGCCAACATCGAGCCGGTGGACGATCTTGGCGACAGCGTCGTACTGGAGGGCGCAGGGTATCGCACCGTCTTCTTCTTTACCGAACTGCGCAACTTCAGCGCCGGCACCATCGTGCATCGGTGGCGCTACAACGGCCGGATTATTGCGGATGTGCCTCTCAAGGTCGGCGGAAACTGGCGCTGGCGCACCTATTCAAGCAAAGACCTGCTGCCAGGCATGATCGGGGACTGGGAGGTCTCGGTCATCGACGGCGACGGACGGGTTCTCGGGCAACGCGAGTTCACCTATCAGTTGCGATAAGCGGTCCCGCTAGTCGTCCTCACGCCGCCCGATATGCTTCTGGTTCCGACTGTTGGCCAGTTCCACCTGCCGCTGCCGCTCCTTTAGACCGGCTTTTTTCGCTTCGCTGGTATCGGCGTGGCACCGCGCACAGCTCACACCATCGACAAACTCGGGGGCATCCCGATCCGCCTGTGACAGCGGATAGCGACACGCGCGGCACAGCGTATACGGCCCGGGCGCCAGGTCATGGCCTACGGCGACGCGCTCATCAAACACAAAGCAGTGTCCGTCAAAACGACTGTTCTGCTCCGGTACGTTTTCGAGGTAGTTCAGAATACCCCCGCGCAAATGCATGACATCGCGCACGCCCCGTGCGCGCAGCAGCGCGGTGGACTTTTCACAACGGATTCCGCCGGTGCAGAACATGGCGACGGGGGTGTCCGGACCGATGTCCTCGCGCGATGCCAGCCACTCTGGCAACTCGCCGAAGGACGCCGTTTGCGGATTGACCGCCCCATCAAACGTACCCAACGCAACTTCATAGTCATTGCGGGTATCGACGACGACCACACCGGGATCATCGAGCACAGCGTTCCAGTCTTCTGGCTCGACATAGCGCCCGGCCGCGTTGACGGGATCAACCTCATCAATACCAAGGGTGATGATTTCCTTTTTCAGACGCACCTTCATGCGGTGGAACGGAAGATCCTCCACCGCAGCGCGTTTGATCTCCAGGTCGCAAAAACGCGCATCCTCCGCAAGCCATCTGAACCACGATTCGATGTCCTCGGCACGCCCCGCGAGTGTGCCGTTGATCCCCTCGGGCGCGAGCAGGACCGTACCTTTGAGATCCAGCTCCGTACATTTCGCCAGAACACGGGGCCGCAAGCCGTCGCAATCAGGCAGATCGACAAAGCGGTAAAACGCAGCGGTAAGCAATGACGCATCGGCCATGCGCAGAGAATAACGCACTCAGTGACGATCGTCGGCCACGCCGGACAGGGAGAAGCGCATCAACGGCAGTTCGCGTCCGGGCCAGCTTCCGGACGGTACGTAGCCCACGGTTCGGGCGCCCATCGCCGCGTAGAACGCTTCGGCGTATGGGTCAGCGTGCAATTCAATCTCGGATACGGCCGCGGCCCTGGCCACGGCGACGGCGTGCGCGAACAGCGCGCGCCCCAATCCCTGGCCAATACAGGCAGGACGTATAAAAAGCGCATTCAGCTCGCAGTGCCGCGACCGCCCGAACGTCAACAGATAAAAGCCGTCCGGTGCCGCACCCGCGCGCGTTTCGGCCACCACGAATCGAGTGTTTTCCGACTCGATTTGCGCCGCGGTGTATGTCAGTTCATCGCGACACGCCGCCAGAAATTCGGCGCTGTAGGGCCAATGCCCCTTGGATTCCAGCGCCAACGCGCTCAGTGCCCCGGCATCACCCACGACGGCCGCCCGAAACGAAAACGAGGCGGTCATGTCGTGCGTTTGCGCAAGCGGATCGGTCCTTTCGCTGTGGACGGATCGACGACGCGCCCTTTCTGTGTGATGTCGAGCACACCGCGCGCCTCCAGCCGCCGGGCGGCCTGACGTACCGGCTCCATCAACGCTTTCATCCTGACGCTGTCCACACGCCGTGCGGCCTCGCTCGGACAGATCGTGGCACTGCCTTTGCGTTGCTCGAGCAGTTCGAGGATTGCCGCCTCAAGAGCAAGACCCTCAGGCCCCGGACCGCCGCGGCACCCTTTGGAACAATACCGCACGTTGTCCCAGTCGCGCGCCCACTTTTTGCGCCATTCGATGGCGCGACCGCAGGTATCGCAGCGTTTGGCCGCGGGCTGGCTCACACGTTTGCCTCCGCCATGACCCGGGCGGCCGCGGCCACCCCGCTGAGCCACGCCGTCTCGACGCTCGAGTCCCCGCCCAGTGCATCGCCAGCCAGCCAGACGCCTGAAACGCTCGAGACGGATCGAGCGGGCGTCGCGACGGCGTTCGCGACCCGCGCATACCGCCAGCGATGGCCATGGGCTTCCGTCGGCGTCGGCCAGTCGGGAAAGCGCCTGGCGAGCGCCGATACCAACTCGGCGGCAACCGTCTGCTTGTCTGCATCGATGTGGCGCGCCGAAAACGACTCGGTCGCGTGCAACACCCAGTGCGACAGCCCTGACGCTGTTTTGCGGCCCGGCTTGGCACTGTCGCACGCCAGCCACGCCAGCTCATCGTCTTCAACAAACGCCGCGTCAAAGCCCGCCCCGTCCGCGTCCAGTGGCAAAGTCACCATCGCGGCCAGACACGGTGCAAATGTGGCGTCGGCGATCGCCGGCGGCACCGGCAATGCGGAGTCGGTCAAGAGCTCGCCGAGCTGCGGCGCGGGTGGCGTCAGAACCACGGCGTCAAACGGACCCATGCTTTCGTCCTTTGCAGACAACAACCATTTGTCTGCTTTCTGAACCAAACGCTCCACACGACAACCGGTTGTGACTTCAATGCGATGAAGCTGCGACTGAGCCAGCGTGTTCATGCCTGGCGCAAAGGCAAAGCGCTTTGAATCCCCCGCCGCATCGGCGCGTCCATCGGATCGGATATGAACAAGGCGCGCCGGCCAGCGAGCTGCCGCGCCGTCCTGCTCCCACGCCTCCACGCGGCGCAGGAAGCCCGCGTCACGCGCGCTGAAGTACTGCGCGCCGTGATCAAAGGTGCCATCGTCAACGCGACGCGTGGCCATTCGCCCGCCGGCACCCCGGCTTTTTTCAAAAACGGTTACCGCATGACCGTGATCGGCCAGCGTGCGCGCGGCGGCGGCGCCGGCGGCGCCGGCACCAACGACGGCAACCGAGAGCGCCGCGCCATTGGCCACATCCACCCGCTTGCCCCACGCCACCTGATCCAGACGATCCGCGTGCGCCTCGATGGATCGCGGACGAACCGTTCCGATCACCGGCACGGGCGGTTTGAACGGCCGATCAAACTGACCGAGCGCCCAGAGGAGACCGCCGTAGCTGTTCGGGTCGCTGCCATCGAGGGCGTATCGATGGTTCAGATCGAGCAGGAGACGGAGCGCCGATTCGGGCGAGTCGGTCCACTGCAGGAGTTGTTTGGCCCAGGTCATGCGCACGTTGTTGTGCAGCTCCCCGTGGATCAACAGTGACCGTTGCGCCCGGTCCCAGAGCGCATTCCCCGTTCTGGCGTGCGCGAGCGTATCCCACGAATAGACCGCAGGCCGCGGATCGCTGGCGTGCTCACGCAGCGTCTCGCGCGCCCATGAGGGAACAGCCGAAAGAGTGTTCAGGTTCTTTGTATGGAAGCAGAAGTTGTGCGCCAGCTCGCGCCAGACAAACAACTCGTCGAGGAACTTTTCGCCACCCTTGCCGCCCTCAAGCGCGGCCTCCCGGGCCACGCGAAACGGCGACACGCAGCCGTAGTGCAGGTACGGGGACAGGCGGCTGACGCCGCGCGGCGGCTCGACCGCCGCGTCATTGCGCAGACGGTGGTAGGACGACAGGCCGCTCTCCCGAAACGCGGCCCACCGCGCGTTGGCGGCGCGGGCGCCGCCGGGGGTCTCCCAAACCGGCGCCACGCTGTGGTCGATATCAAGGCACGCGATATCGTCCATGAACGCCCGGTCAGTGCGCCCACGCACCGGGTAGGCGCCCTCGACCAGCGCCGGATCGGGGGCAGGCGCGGTCGCTGCGCATTCGGGGTAGGTGGACAGAAGACGCGCTCGATAATCCTCCGCCGCCGCCTTGCGGAACGCAAAGGCGCGCTCGTGGCGCTTCGTGATTCGCGCCATTGGAACAATGCAGCGCGCGTCCACCGCCACAAACGGCACCGACGTGCGCTCTATCAGCGCCGCTTGCCAGTCGCGCATCGGCGGCACGGGCATCTCTTCGAGCACCACAACGGCGGCACGCGCCGCGAAATCACCCACACGTCCATGCTGCGGAGGATCAAGATGGAACCGATAGGCGATGCCGAGACCCGCGAGGTCGTCGGCGAGATCTCGGGCGCACTGCAATGCAAACAGGTGATGCCGATCGCTGCTGTACGGATGCCGCCCGCCGAGCCCCTGAACCACAAGGACAGGCTTTTTGAGCGTTTCGCCCAGATGACGTGCAACGTCGAGTGCGGGATTCTGGTCGGCGCGAAGCGCGTGGTGCGCCCAGTAAAGAACAAATTCGCCAGACGCGGCAGGCGTTGCCTTCAAGGTACGCGTGCGATCAGACAGATGTGGCGGCAGAGCGTCGAGCATACGGATTCCTTCAAGTCAGGCGCACAGGCGTGTTCGCGATGTCGAAGGCTTCGCAGCCCAGCGCGGCTCGGATGGTCGCATTCAGGCGGATCGACGGGCGGGCCACGTCACGATGGCAACGCCCACCACAATGATCAGCATGCCGGCCCACTGCACGTGGCTCAGCGCCTCGTGCAGCCACCACCAACCGGCCAGCGTCGCGACCACGGGCACCAGATACGACACCGTGCCGAGCGTCGCGGGCGTCGCTCTGGGCACCATCCACAAATAGGCTGAGTACGCGATGCACGAACCCATGATCGTCAGGTAAATCAGGGCGAGTCGGGAATCCGGCGTCAGATGAAATTCCGGAGCCTCACCGAGCAGGAAGCCGAGCACGCACATCAGCGCACCGCCCACCAGCATCTGCGCCGCCGCAAACGGCACGTCGCGCGTATCGAGTTCAACGTTGCGTAACAGAATCGCGGCCATCGACCATGCCAGACTGGATGCGAGCGCGGCGAGCTGCGCCCACAGCAGATCCGCCGACCACCCCGTACCCCGCCAGCACATCAATGCCGTGCCAACAAAGCCGAGTAGCAATCCGAACGAGACTCGCCAGGTCAGTGGCACCCCTTTGGGTCCGAGCGTGCCGAGAAGCGCCATCCACAGCGCCGACGCCGTCACCAGTAGCGCGGCCTGATTGGACGGCAGCCACTGTTCGGACCACGTCAACAGCCCGTTGCCCCCGCCGATCATCAGGACGCCGGTGATGACAACGACCGCCCAGTCCTTACGCGTGCGCGGCAGCGGCTGGCGCACAGCCTTGGCCACGATCACCATGATCAATCCGGCGATCACGAAACGGGTGCCACCGAACAGCACCGGCGGCAGATCGCGCACGCCGATGCGAATGGCCATGAAGGTGGTGCCCCAGACCGCATTGATCAGGATGAACGCCGCGAGGACGCCATAGCGCGCGTTCAATCGATACGCTCTACCAACCGCAGCTTCGGCCGGCGTTCTGCTCTTCGAGCCAGCCCATTAACGGCGCGAAATAATCGATGATCGCCGAGGCGTCCATCCTGCGCTGACCGGTCAACTTCTCAAACGCGTCCGGCCACGGCACGCTGCGCCCGAGCGCCAGCATGTCCATGAATCGCCGGCCCGCCTCCTTGTCGCCATAGATGGAGCACGCATGCAGCGGCACATCGGCGTTGTTCACATCGCACAGCGCCTTGTGGAACTGAAACTGCAGGATGAACGACAGGAAGTAGCGTGTGTACGGCGTGTTTCCCGGCACGTGGTATTTGGCACCGGGATCGAAATCCTTCTCTGAGCGCGTGACGGGGGGCGCGATCCCCTGATACCTGGTACGTAGTGCCCACCAGTCTTCGTTGTAGCGCTCGGGCGGCGTCTTGCCCGAGAACACATCCCAGCGCCATTGATCCACGAGCTTCCCGAACGGCAGGAACGCAATTTTTTCCAGCGCCATCTTCATCTGCTGGTTGATCACCGCCTCGCGGCTTTGCGACACGGCGCCGACCAACCCGATCTTTTGCAGATAGTCCGGGGTCATCGACAGCACGATGGTGTCGCCGATGGCTTCGTGAAAGCCGTCATGCGCGCCGTCCTGAAACAACATGGGCTTTTCGTTGTACACGAGGAAATAGTAGATGTGACCCAGCTCGTGATAGATCGTTGTCAGAAATTCCTCGGTGGGCTCGATGCACATCTTGATGCGCACATCTTCCTTGCCATCAATCGGCCACGCGCTCGCGTGACACACCACGTCGCGGTCACGCGGCTTGGTGAGCATGGAGCGTGACCAGAACGTGGCGGGCAGTTCGGGCATGCCCAGCGATGTGAAGAACGACTCTGCTCGCTCCACCATCTGTACGGCGGTGTAGTTCTGTTCCACCAGTGCGCCAGTGACGTCCAGATTTGCGGCGCCCGGGTAGGGCTCGAGCAGGTCGTAGATGTTGTTCCATTGCTGCGACCACATGTTGCCGAGCAAATGCGCCGGGATAGGACCGTCCTGCGGCACGCGGTCGGTGCCGTACACCTCACCGAGTCTGGCTCTAACGTGGCAGTGGAGCGCTTCGTAAAGCGGCGTGACCTGTGACCAGAGCCGTTCCGCCTCCTGCTCGAAAGTCGCCGGCGGCATGTCGTATCCGGCTTTCCAGAGGTCTCCCAGATTGTCGTAGCCCAGCTCACGCGCACCCATGGCCGTGAGCTCGGCAAAGCGTTCGTAGAGCGGCTTCATCGGCGGCGAGATGGTCCGCCAGCCCTGCCACGCGTCCACTAACGTTTCAAAGTCGCGGGAGGTGGCCAGCGTGCTCTCCAACTCGCCAACGGAACGGCAGGACTCCGGGCCGTCCGGGCAGTACGCGCCCTTGCCATACATCGAATCCAGCTCCACCGCGATGCGGGCCAGTTCGGCCCTCAGTTCGGCATCGTTGGGCGCCGGCATTGACGAGCCGAGCTTGATCAACTCAATGGCACGCGCGGTGGGACCACTGAGCGACTGGCCGTTAAAGCGCTTGGCCTCTTCCACACTGCGACTCTGGAACGCCAGCGCCTCTTCGCTGGCCTTGGCCGCTAATGCCATTGTGTCGTCGGTGATGTAGGTGGCGCGCACCCATTCGAGCATGGCCTGCTCGTGGGTCAGCGCCTCCAGTTCGCTGTTGATACGTTCGACAAACGCATCAGCCGATTCACCCGACTGGCTGCTCTGCTGCGCCGTTGCCGCGCCCCACGGTGCGCCCCACGGTGCGCCAAGCGCCACCGCGCACAACGCGACGGCCGTGGAACCGCGCACTGGCTTACGCAACCGTACCCGTGCCCGCTCCGGCCTGTTCATTCTGCACTTCGGTCTCCCAGTTTTTGGTCACCAGACTGAAGGCAAGCAGGACCGCGCCGGCTGCTACGCCAAACTGCGTGATCTGGAGGTACAGGGACGGCATTTCGGCGACGTTTTCCGGATCGAAGTTGCCGGCGAAGATGCCCGCAATAATGTTGCCGATCGAATAGGTCAGTACGAATACGCCCATCATCTGACCGGCAAAACGTCTGGGGGACAGCTTGCTGACGGCGCTCAATGCGACCGGACTCAGGACCAACTCACCCACGGTGTGCACGAAGTAGGTCATGACCAGCCAGTACGGCGCCGCCTTCAGGCCAGACGCGGCGACCTGCGCGGCGAAGAACATGATGATGAACCCGCTGGCCATGATCATGAGACCGATCGCGCACTTGATGCCGTAGCCCGGCGTGATCATGCGCTTGCCAAGCCACACCCAGAAGGCAGCGAAAAACGGCGACAAAAGAATGATGAACGTGGAGTTGGCGTTCTGGAACCATGTGGTCGGAATCTCGAAGCCGCCCAGCACACGATCTGTGTAATCACGCGCAAACAGGTTGAGGGAGGACCCTGCCTGTTCAAAGCCCGACCAGAAGCAGGCCGATGCCACGCAGACAAGGAACAACGCAAGCATGCCTTTCTTCTCAACGGCGGTCAGATTGCCGAGCAGGAAAATGGCACTGAAATAAATCAGAAAAATAAGGACGAGGAAGTAGGCCGTTCCCTTGGCCACCGCCGTCGGATTGATGGACACAATGCCCATCATGATGAGCGCGGTGAAGACGGCCAGACCGACCAGAAACAATCCAATCGCGCTCCAACCCGAGCGCTGAGCGCTCGCCGTCATCGGCACGCTTGGCTCCGCGCCGGCGCCCTGCAAGTTTCCGACCGTCAGCCGGAACTGGATCAGACCGAAGGCCATCCCCACGGCCGCGGCGCCGAACGCGGCATGCCAGCCCACGTTCTCCGACAGGAAACCGCATACGGTGTAGCCGATAACCGAGCCGATATTGATGCCCATGTAGTACAGCGCATAACCGGAGTCGCGCCGGACGTCTTCGCTGCTGTAAAGCTGGCCCACCAGCGCGCTGATATTCGGCTTGAGTAACCCCGTGCCCAACACAACCAGAATCAGCCCGATGTAGAAGGTGTTGTCGTTGGGGATGGCCAGGACGATGTGACCACACATGATGACGATGCCGCCGTACCAGACCGCTCGCTCGCTGCCGATCATCCGATCGGCGATCCAGCCGCCTGGCAGCCCCATGAAATAAACCGATGCGGTATAAAGCGCATAAATCGACGTCGCGGTGGCCACGGTCAGTTCCAGCCCACCGGTTTGCATGGCTTCGGTCATGAACAACACCAGAAGTCCGCGCATACCGTAGTAGCTCATGCGCTCCCACATTTCGGTCAGAAACAACGTCTGCAAGCCTTTGGGGTGACCGAAGAATTCGGCGTTGGTGGTCTGATTCATTGGGTGGTCCCGTTCAAGTTTGAGGGAGATTTGTTATTGTCGGGCGCGCCGACGCCAATTCGGTCGCTATGATGTACCCGCGCGACCAGCCGTGAACGCTACCACATAACGATCAGATTTCGGTCGCGGAACTGTTGACGCGTGTATGGGTCGATAACGGAGTGGCCGCATACCAAAGGACGGAAATTTATGGAAAATTCCCTATTGTCAGGACACGCCGTCAGTCGCGCCATGGTGGCCACGGTGGCTGCCATCGCCGCTGGATGTGTCAGTGAACCGTATCTACCGCACCCGGAACGGGCCTCGCCGGATCGCCCCCCAGCCGAGATCACTACCGGCACACGAATTCCACGCGGCACCAATCACGAGGTTCAGGACACGTCTCAGAATGTGGATGTGTATACCGAGGAAGAACTCGAAGCGGAGCGACCGCTCAATACCCGTGATGCGGTGAATCGAGCGTTACGGGGACGTTAAGTAGCCGGACACAAAAAAAGCTCCGGGGCGAACCACGGAGCTTTAGGCGACCTGGTATCGGCGTTGCGCCTGCAATGACGCCACGCCCGTCAACCTGAGTGGCGCGGAGTATACGCCCGCACTCTACCCTGTCAATTCACGAACGGATCACGACTCATTTGTGACCTCGGGCGTCACTCCTGGCGCGGGCGTCGGGACAATCCGGCGCGACAAGACAATGCCCACCTCATACAAGAGCAACATGGGTACTGCGAGCAGTGTTTGCGATATGAGGTCGGGCGGGGTCAGCAGCATGCCGATCACAAACGCCGCAAGAATCACATAGGGCCGTTGCGCCGCCAGTTTGTCTGGCGTGACGAAGCCGGTGCGCACTAGAAGCAGGATGGCGATCGGCACCTCAAAGGAAATCCCGAATGCCGCGAACAGCGTCAGCAGGAAGCTGAGATAACTGTTCATGTCGGTCATAACTTCAACGCCCGCCGGCACCACGGCGGTGAAGAAAGCAAACATGACCGGAAAGACCACGAAATAGGCGAACGCGACACCGCCGTAAAACAACAGGGTACTCGTGACAAGCAGGGGCATCACCAGTTTCTTTTCGTTGCGATACAGGCCGGGTGCAACAAACGCCCAGAGCTGGTGGAGCGTGATCGGCATCGTGATGAAAAAGGCGGCGAACAGCGCGAGCTTGAACGGCGTGAGAAACGGCGAGGCCACCTCGGTGGCGATCATGCTGGTACCCGCCGGCAGCTTGTCGATCAAAGGTTGAGCCGCCAGCGTGAACAGTTTGTTCGCGAACGGCGTCAGCAGCACGAAAACCGCTAGCACAGCCGCGACGATCCGAAGCAACCGTGCTCGCAGCTCAATCAAGTGTGAGATCAGCGTCTGCGGCTCGTCCGGTTCTGTGGATATACCCGGCGTGTCACTCATGGGGTGTCTTGGCCGGCGTCACAGGGTCTGCCGACGAGGCAAGGTCCGAAGGCGGCGGGTGATCGCCGTGCCCGTCGATCGGGATGCCGTCCAGATCATGGTCAGGGCCCTCGTCCTGCGCAGGCGGTTCGTCCACGTCAGACAGAGCGTCTCGGACTCCGGTCGGTTTGATATCGACCAGATCGCCGCCGATCTTCTGGAGATCGACCTCGCGCTCCAGCTCGAACTGAAGCGTCTGCGCCATTCGACGCGCTTTGCCCATGAAGCCGCCCACGGATCGGACAAGCCCGGGCAAGCGTTCCGGCCCCACGACCAGCAGCGCCAGAATGCACACAAGGAAGAGCTCAAAAAATCCGATATCGAACACGTGGCGGTACCCGATGCGGGTGGATGGTCAGATCAACCTGTCCAGATTAACCCTGCTGGGAGTCTCCAGACTTGGCGGTATCCGGTGATTCACTCTCCGCTTTCTCGCGGGATTGGGTCAGACCAAGTGGATCGTCGTCGTTGTCGTCACCCATCGCCTTGCGGAACCCTTTGACCGCTCCGCCCATGTCCGAGCCTATGGTGCGCAGCTTCTTGGTCCCGAAAATCAAAGCGACGATAACCAGAACGATGAGCAGCTGAGTGACACTGATGCCTCCAAGTCCCATGGAAGGCCCTCCGACGCGAAAGCGATGTTGAAAAATGCATTATACCAGCGCCACGCAGCGGAACGTGTCGTCTATCACGTTATTCGGCCCGTATTCGCACTCTGGCGAAGGGATCACAGGCTATGCGCCAGAGGACACCTGCAGCCAAAACGTGACAGGGCCGTCATTGACGAGCGCCACCTTCATGTCTGCGCCGTATCGTCCGGTGGCCACATTCTGAACGCGTTTTGATGCGCC
The DNA here is from genome assembly GCA_039026595.1 of Pseudomonadota bacterium. GTDB lineage: Bacteria > Pseudomonadota > Gammaproteobacteria > Steroidobacterales > JBCCMA01 > JBCCMA01. The sequence goes on along the minus strand of JBCCMA010000019.1, from coordinate 16,856 downwards.
GGAGACAAATTGCTCGTAGAGCCCGCGCGCCACATCGGGCGCGGCCGCACTCGAAAAACTCGGCCGCGTTCCCTTGCGCGTGTCGGCGGCCAGCGTGAATTGAGACACCACAAGCAAATCCTGTTTGGTATCGAGCAGGCTCGTATTCATGCGGCCTTGTGCATCGCAAAACACGCGATAAGTGAGAACGCGCTCCAGCATGCGATCAACCTGCGACGGGGTGTCGCCCTTCTCCACACCGAGAAAAACGAGCAGCCCGGAGCCGATTTTTCCGATGACAGCGCCGTCAACGGTCACAGACGCCTCAAGAACACGCTGGATTAATGAAATCAATGTCTTATACCAATATTTTGTAGGAAAAATCTGATACGAACCGTCGCCGTGACCCGATGCTCGTCGTAAGACGCGCGCGCATACTGACCTGGAGGCTGTTATGGATGTTGACGCAAATCGCCGCCAGGGAATACGCGGTGGACGGTGCAGGACGACCCGATTTCGCGTCAAGTTACTCAATCACCTTATGCCAGGATGGCTTTAAAGCCCCGGTCAAATGACCGGGGCTTTTTTTGCGCCCATAATTGCGGTCCCGATCGGTCAGCCCGGAGAAGCCGCCATGCCCAACTCCCCGTCCAGTTCCCAACCTCATGGCGACTCGTCGCCCACTTGCGAGCGGAAATACGGACGACGGGACTTCGTGACCGCCACCGGCGCCGGTCTGGTTGGCGCGGCATTGACCGCATGCGGCGACTCCACGGCACAGGCCCCCGCCGCAACTGAACGCCCCGTCCGGACCCGCGAATGGAAAATGGTCACGACGTGGCCAAACAACTTCCCTGGACTCGGCACCGGCGCCACGTTCCTGGCCGAGACGATCACGCGCATGACCGGCGGGCGCATCAAGGTCACGCTGTACGGCGCCGGCGAGCTTGTGCCCGCGTTCGAGGTATTTGACGCCGTGGCCAACGGCACCGCCGAGATTGGGCACGCGGGCGCGTACTACTGGAAAGGCAAAGCGCAGGCCGCGCAACTTTTCGGCGCCGTGCCGTTTGGTATGAACGCAACCGAGATCACCGGTTGGCTGTACTACGGCGGCGGCATGGAACTGTGGCAGAAGGTCTACAACCGCTGTGGTCTGGTACCCGCGCTCGCCGGTCACACCGGTGTGCAGATGGGCGGCTGGTTCAACCGTCAGATCAACACGATCGACGACCTGAAAGGGCTAAAGATGCGCATACCGGGTCTGGGCGGCGAGGTCTTCCGGCGCGCCGGCGGCGTGCCGGTCAACCGCCCGGGCGGCGAGCTGTTCAATGCGCTCCAGACCGGCGACATCGACGCCACGGAGTGGGTTGGTCCCAGCAACGACCTCGCGTGGGGGTTGCACAAGGCGGCGAAGTACTACTACTACCCGGGGTGGCATGAGCCGAACGCCGCTCTGGAGGCCATGTTTAACAAAGCCGCTTTCGAAGAACTCCCGGACGATCTGCAAGCGTGCGTAATGACCGCGTGCGCCGCAGCCGCCTCTCACATGCACGCGCAGTACACCGCCGCCAACCCGGACGCGCTGAACACGCTGATCAATGAACACGGTGTCGACGTACGCCCGTTCCCGGATGAGGTCATGTCGAGGTTAAGAGCTCTGACCACCAGCGTGCTCGATGACATCGCCGCGAAGGATGAGGAATTCGCGACCGTCCTCACGTCGTATCGCGCGTTCCTCGGCAAGACGCGCGCCTGGCACGACATTTCAGAACGGGCGTATTACGGTCAGCGTTGAGCATGTTGCGGCCAAACGCCAAGGCAGACTCATCAGCTGAACTCGACGCTTTTGATGCTCTGATGGGCGATGCGCTGGCCAGCCTGCGCCAGCACATCGAAAGCAATTCGAAGGGTGAGGCTTCCGCCACCGGTTACGCGCCGATTCGAGACATCATCAGCGCGCTTGAGGTCGAACGCTGGCTGCCCACCGGCGGCATGGACCGCGACGGGTTCCAGCGCTTTCTCGATGCGTACCTCGAACATTCGGTCCGACTTCACCATCCGAACTACATCGCCCATCAGGTGGGCATCCCCGACTACCCGGGTGCGCTTGCGGCCACGCTCAACGGCGTGCTCAACAATCCGATGGCAATCTATGAGATGGGACCGTCGGCGGCGTCGCTCGAGTTCGTGGTGCTGAACTGGATGCTGTCTAAAGTCGGGTGGACGCCGCAGCCGCTTCCCGACCAGCCCCAGGACGGCGCACACAGCGCCGGCGTGCTCACCCACGGCGGATCGCTTGCCAACCTGACCGGACTGCTCGCCGCCCGTGCGCGTGTCGCCCCGGACGCCTGGGAAAAAGGCACGCCGCACGATCTGGCCGTGCTGGCGCCCCGCGACTGCCACTACTCGGTGGCTCGCGCGGTGTCGATTCTCGGGCTCGGCTCCGACGCCGTGGTGCCGCTGGACGTGACCCGTTTCGGCGTGATCGATCCCGCTCGCCTGCCCGACGCGCTCGCCCGGGTGCGCGCGGCCGGCCGACGGCCAATGGCCCTGATCGCCAACGCCTGCTCCACGGCCACAGGTCTGCACGACCCGTTGCGAGCCGTCGGCGAGTTCTGTCGCAACGAGGACATCTGGTATCACGTGGACGCGTGCCACGGTGCGACCGCATTGCTCGCACACGGTGCGCGCCGCCATCTGGACGGCATCGAACTGGCCGACGCCGTGGTCTGGGACACTCACAAGATGATGCAGGTGCCGGTACTGTGCGCCGCGCTGTTGCTACGCGATCACCGCGATTTCGATCGCGCGTTCCATCAGGACGCGAGCTACCTGGCCTTTGGGCATGACACCCAGGGCGTTGACTCACTGCCAAGGGCCATCGAGTGCACCAAGGCCAGTCTGGGCCTGAAGATCTTCCTGACGCTGGCGTTCCGCGGCGAAGCGGCGCTCGGCCAGTATGTGGACGACCGCTACGCGATGACCCGCCGGGCCTACGACATCATCAATGCGCACCCCGACTTCCACTGCCCTTACGAGCCAGAAACCAACATCCTGTGTTTCGCTTATCGCAACAACGATGCGCTCCACAAACCCATCCGGGATGCGCTGGTGAAGGCGGGATCGTTCCACCTGACCTCCGCGACCGTCGACCGGCGAACCTTGCTCAGGATCACGGTGATGAACAAACACACCGATGAACAGTCGATAGAAACTATGCTCCAGGTGATCGACAAGCAGGCGAAAGCGCTGATGCAGGAGGGATCATGAACATGCTCAAGGGAACGATCGCGCTGGGCGCGCTTTTGAGCGGTGCATTCGCCGCAGCAAGCGACTCGATGACGGACCAGGCCGTCGGTGTGCGCATTGACGATCACACACTGCTCGCCATTGCCGAGCACAGTCCGCCGGCGGCATCGTTGCTTTGGTCGTTTCGACCGGGCATCTGGTCCCCGCCGAGTAACCTGCTTGAAGGACAGGGCGTCGGCGCCCGCATCCCGACCATCGAATCCCTCAAAGCCCATATGACCGGAGCGTCAGCCGAGGCCGCCTTTGACGCCATGGCCCTTCCGGAGCGCGGCGAGGCCAGCTTCATGCGCTGGCAAGGCACGATCATCGACGAGCACACCATCGCCGTCACCGTCGAGGCGTTGCGCGGCCCCTCCGGCGCCATTCAGGATCCATCGTTGCTCACCCGCGCGTTCCCGGATATCCGGGTACTCGTCCGGCGTTCAGACCCCGAGGTGCTGACGTTCACCGTCGGCGACGATGACCCGCTTGCAACGCCGGTCCCGCCGCTCGACGCGATGGGCACGCTCAAGGATTATCTGACCCAGATGCTGTTGCGCAACTACGATCGCGCGGCCGCGCTGGTGCACCCGGAAATGGCCAGGCGCATGGCACCGGACGGTGATCTTGAAGCGCAACTTGCTGTCTTTGAACACACACTACCGATGTGGTTCGAACTCGGAGAAGCGCGGACCTATCGGGGCGACACGCACCAATTGGTGCTCGTGCCGGCGCATAGGGTTTTGCAGGGCTTTCCAGCAGATATCAGATCACCCATGACGTACGCGGTCGCCAGCCACGATGCCGGCGCTACGTGGCGCGTCGTCGATAACGCCTGTCTGAACATCGAATGGGCACAACGGCTGTTCCCGGGATTCGACCAGACCGAGTTCGATCAGCTGCGAAATCGTCGCTTTGATGTGAGCACGGTGATCTCGATTGACCCCTACGCAAGCGGACACAAAACCGCGTCTCGCTAGCCCGCTACGCCGCTCGATCACCCCTTCCGCCGGGCGGCCTCAAGGTAATCCGGCAGCCAGGTGGCCAGTTCAGGCCAGACGGCCAGAACGAACAGCATGACAATCTGCAGCGCGACGAACGGGATCACGCCGCGGTAGATCGCCGCGGTCGAGACCGACTCGGGCGCCACGCCGCGCAGGTAGAACAATGCAAAACCGAACGGAGGCGTCAGGAAGGACGTCTGTAAATTGATGGCGATCATGACGCCAAGCCAGACCGGATCAATGCCGAGCGACAGCAGCACGGGACCCACGATCGGGACGACCACAAAGGTGATCTCGATGAAATCGAGCACAAAGCCCAGAACAAAGATCATCAACATGACCACGATCAGCGCACCGGCCGTCCCACCGGGCAGGTCGCTCAGCAGCTCGCGCACCACCTCGTCGCCACCGAAGCCGCGAAACACCAGTGAGAAAATGGACGCGCCGATCAGGATCAGAAAGACCATCGCGCTGACCCGGGTGGTGGTGCGCGCGACGCTACGCAGCGTTGCCACGCCGAGCCGGCCGCGCCACGCCGCAAGCACCAACGCACCCACCGCCCCGACGGAAGCCGCTTCGGTCGGTGACGCGATGCCACCGATGATGGAACCCAGAACCGCCACGATCAATGACAGCGGCGGAATCAGAACGCGGACGACGCGCAGCGCGAGCTGACCGCCGGACAGCCCGCTGGACTGTACCGGCGGCATCGCCGTCGGCCGCACGAACGACACACCGATCAGATAGAGGATATACAGCGCGACGAGCGCAAAGCCCGGGATCGCGGCGCCCATGAACAGGTCCCCGACCGAAACCGTGTCGACCGAAAAAATACCCTGTCGGCGCTGCGCCTCCTGATAGGCCGACGACAACACATCGCCCAACAGGACCAGCGCGATAGACGGTGGAATAATCTGACCGAGCGTACCAGCCGCGCAAATCGATCCGCTGGCGAGCGCCGGGTCGTACCCACGCTTGATCATCGTCGGCAACGACAATAAGCCCATGGTCACGACCGTGGCACCCACGATGCCCGTGCTGGCGGCGAGCAGCATGCCCACCACCATGACGGCGATCGCCATGCCGCCGCGCAGCTTGCCGAGCAACAGACCCATGGTATCCAGCAGATCCTCGGCAATTTGCGCACGCTCAAGCACCACACCCATGAAGACAAACATGGGTACCGCGACGAGCAGTTCGTTGGTCATCGTGCCGCCAAACAAACGACTGGGAATGGCACCGAACAATGAGGGATCAAACGCGCCTGCCAGCACGCCCGCGCCGGCAACCAGCAGCGCGACCCCCGACAGCGTGAAGGCCACCGGATAACCGAGCATCAGCAGCGCAATAGCACACACAAACAAAAGGAGTGGCCACGCCCCGCTCATGATTCGGCCTTTACCACGCCACCGCGGCGCAGAAGCCACGCAAATGCCTGCAGGGCCAACAGCACCACCGCCACGAGAATGGCGGTCTTTAGCAACGGCACGAACGGGTAAGGGAGACCGCCGGTCTGACTGGAAGCCTCACGATCGATCCACGCGCGCAGCACATAGTCGATGCTCATCCAGCCAATCACCGCCACCGTCGGGATAAGAAAAAGCACGGTGCCTATCACATCCACGCGGCGCCGGGCCGCATCCGACAGTCGCCGGTAAAACACGTCAACGCGAACGTGCTCGTCGCAGGCCAGCGTGTATCCCGCGCCCAGAAGAAACACCAGCGCATGCAGATAAACGCTGACTTCCTGCAGCCAGATAAACCCGATGGAGAAAAAATAGCGCAGCACCACAACCAGAAATGTGGTCAGCACGAGAAACACCGTCAGCCATGCGCTGGCTTGGCCAACCCGCACCACCGCGCGCTGCACAGCGTCCGCCCAGCGCTCGGCTGACATCACAGACCGCGCATCAGCGCCACATCGCGCGCCGTGTGCTCCAATCCGTGGGTCTCTTCAAATTCCTGAATCACTGACAGCACCTCATCGGGCGAATCCACCACGTTGAGAAGGCCAAGGTCGTCCGGATTGATCGCACCGCGCGCGGCCAGTGAATCGGTGAACCAGTCGAGCAATCCCTGCCAGAAACTTTTGCGCACGAGGATAATGGGCACGCGGCGCACCTTGCGGGTCTGCACGAGCGTCAGGATTTCCATCAACTCGTCCAGCGTGCCAAACCCGCCGGGCATCACAACGTGCGCGCACGCGTACTTGACGAACATCACCTTGCGCGAGAAAAAGTGCCTGTAGTGCAGGCTCAGGTCCTGATAGGCATTGGGGATTTGCTCGCGAGGCAGCACGATGTTCAACCCCACGCTGTGCGATTCGCCCGCCTGCGCCCCCTTGTTGCCCGCTTCCATCACACCGGGCCCGCCCCCGGTCACCACGGTGAAGCCAGCGTCGGACAGTTGACGGCAGGTCTGCTCGGTTAGTGCGTAGTCCGGGTCACCGGGCTTGATTCGGGCAGAACCGAACACGCTGACGGACGGTTGAACCCGCGAGAGCTGTTCGAAGCCCTCTACGAATTCGGAAATGATCTGGAAGATGCTCCAGGACTCATGATTCAGTTCGAACGAACTGAGCGCCGGGGGAGCGGGTTTCTTGGGCATGCGCGCCTCGTGTTTTCAGCTGCGCCAGTAAGTAGGCGACAGCAAGACCAAAAGCGTAAAGATCTCGAGACGCCCGAGCAACATCGCGAACATCGAGACCCACTTGGCGGCATCGGGCACCGCCGCAAAATTCGACGCCACGTCCCCGAGGCCGGGACCGAGATTATTCAGACTGGCCGCGACCGCGGAGAACGCCGTGACCGTATCCAGCCCGATAAACATCAGAATCACGATCATGATCGAGAAGATAACGGTGTAGACCGAGAAAAAGCCCCACACCGCTTCAACGACCCGACCCGGCACGGCTTTGCTGCCGAGTTTGACCGGAATCTGGGCGCTCGGGTGCACGAGACGACGAATCTCACGCACGCCTTGCTTGTAGATCAGCAGCCACCGTATGACCTTCATGCCGCCACCTGTGGAGCCGGCGCAGCCGCCAATGAAACTCGCCATGATCAGAAGCATCGGCAGATGGACCGGCCACGACGCGAAATCGGCGGTCGCAAAACCGGTGGTCGTACCGATCGACACCGCCTGGAAGATACTCTTGGTAAACGCATCGAGCACCGAAGGGTACTCGCCGCGCATAAACAACTCGAAGAACAAAAGCAGCGTCAGCGCAAACAACGTGAACGTATAGGCACGAAATTCCGGATCGCGAAAGTAGTTGCGAACGCGCGTGTCTCGCCATGCAAGAAAATGCAGCGAGAAGTTAATCCCGGCTGCAAACATAAAGACAACGGTGATCATCTCGATCGCGACGCTGTCAAAATGCCCGATGCTCGCATCGTGCGTGGAGAACCCGCCGATGGCGACGGTACTGAACGCATGACCGATGGCGTCGAACACATCCATTCCGGCCACCCAGAAAAACAGTGCGCAAAGCACGGTCAGCCCGAGATAGATGTACCAAAGCGCTTTGGCAGTTTCTGTCACGCGGGGCGTCATTTTGCTGTCTTTCATCGGGCCCGGCGTCTCGGCCCGGTACAACTGCATGCCACCCACGCCGAGCATCGGGAGAATGGCAACGGCGAGCACAATGATGCCCATGCCGCCAAGCCACTGGAGTTGCTGACGGTAAAACAGGACCGAGTGCGGAAGCGTGTCGAGGCCGGTCAGAATCGTGGCGCCCGTGGTGGTCAGGCCCGAGACCGATTCAAACACGGCATCAGTGAGGCTGATCGCCGGACTCGGCGACAGGTAGAGGGGCACCGCTCCGAACAGCCCAAGAACAATCCAGAAGCCCGCGACCACCATGAATCCGTCGCGCAGGCGCAGGTCAAGCGTTAACTTGCGCACCGGCCACCACAAGATGAACCCGGCGGCCAAGGTGAAAGCAAAGCCGGCAAGAAACGCGAGTGACCCGCCGTCGCGGTAAATCAGTGACACGAGGACAGGTGGCAGCATGGTGCCGCTGAAAATCATCAGCAGCCGCCCGATGATGTGCTGAACGACCGGGAAACTCACTCGACCGTTCTGCCCGTCGGGTCCATCAGGCGAAGGTCACGCCGACCGCAAACAGACGCTCCACAGCGCGAATCTGGGCGCGATCGGTCAGGAACAAAATGACGTGGTCGTCGGCCTCCACCACCGTATCGTGGTGCGCGATGATGGCTTTTTTGCCGCGCACGATGGCGCTGATGGTGGTGCCGGGCGGCAGATCGATGTCCTCGATCGCGCGGCCAACCACTTTCGACGTATTGATGTCACCGTGCGCGATCGCCTCCAGCGCTTCGGCTGCGCCCCGGCGCAGCGTATGCACCTTGACCACGTCGCCGCGACGCACATGGGCGAGCAGACTGCCCAGCGTGATTTGCTGTGGCGACAGCGCGATATCAATTTCACCCGCCTCCACCAGTTCGGCGTACGACGGCCGGTTGATCAGCGACATGACCTTGCGGGCACCCAGGCGCTTGGCCAGCATCGCCGAAAGAATATTGGCCTCCTCGGCGTTGGTCACGGCGCAGAACACGTCCATCCGATCGATGTTCTCTTCCAGAAGCAACTCCTCATCCGCCGCATCGCCGTGCAGCACCACCGTTTTCTCAAGCTCCTCGGAGATCAACCGCGCCCGTTTGCGGTTGCGCTCGATGATCTTCACCTGATTGGTGCGCTCCAGCGTCTTGGCCAGCTTCAACCCGACGTTACCGCCGCCGGCAATCACGATCCGACGTACCGGGTTTTCCAGCTTGCGCATCTCGCTCATCACCGCGCGGATATTCTTGCGCGCCGCGATGAAGAACACCTCATCGCCCTCCTCAATCACCGTATCGCCCTCGGGCTCCACGGGCGCCCCGTCGCGATAGATGGCCGCCACCCGCGTGTCGACTCCGGGCAGGTGCGACGGCAGTGTGCTCAACGCCTCACCAACCAACAGGCCACCCTTGTGCGCACGCAGCCCAACAAGACGAATACGGCCATCGGCGAACTCGAGCACCTGCAGCGCGCCCGGAAACTTGATCAGCCGTTCGATGTACGAAACGACGAGATTTTCTGGTGACACAATCACGTCCACTGGCAACGCGTCCTGCGAGAACAGCGCTTCGGCGCGCAGGTAGTCGGTGGAGCGGATGCGGGCGATCTTGGTGGGTGTGTGGTACAGCGTGTACGCAATCTGGCAGGCGACCATGTTGGTCTCATCGCTGTCGGTCAACGCAATGATGATGTCGGCGTCATCTGCCCCGGCTGAAGCCAGCACGTCCGGATGCGACGCGTGGCCCACGATGGTGCGGATATCCAGTCGGTCCTGCAGGTCACGCAGGACCGCCGGGTCCAGATCGATGATGGTTACCTCGTTGGACGATTCCTTCGCCAGACTGGACGCAACGGTGGAGCCCACCTGGCCGGCGCCGAGGATGATGATGTTCATAGGGCGACTACGGTACGCCTGCGCTCAGAGCTTTTCCAACCGGGCGTAGTTCAGGTCAAGTTCCTTGGTACCCGCCTCATCGAAATTGACCTGCACCCGGGAACGACCGCCAAAGTCCAGAACCACACCCTCCCCGAACTTGGCGTGCATAACCCTTGCTCCCAGTGTCAGGCCCTGAGGCGCTTCTGAGATCGGACCGGCGCGGCCCGGCGGACGGTAAACCGGCCTGGAAACTTTAATGTGCGGGCGGATTTCTTCGAGTCGCTCGGCGGGCATCTCGGCGATAAAACGCGACGGCTGGCCGAAGCTGTCCATGCCGTGCAGACGACGCTGCTCAGCGTAGGTCAGGAACAGACGCTGCATCGCGCGCGTGGCTCCGACATAACAAAGCCGGCGCTCCTCCTCGAGACCATCCGGATCTGAAGTCGTGCGTCGGTGCGGGAACAAACCGTCTTCCATCCCCGCCATGAAGACCAGCGGAAACTCCAGACCTTTTGCGCTGTGCAGCGTCATCAGCTGCACGCAATCGTCCCATGCGTCGCCCTGACCCTCACCGGCCTCGAGGGACGCATGCGCAAGGAACGCCGTCAGCTCGTCCATTTCGTCTTCGTCGGTCACCGCGGCGGGGTCAAAGCCCCGCGCAGCGCTCACAAGCTCACGAAGGTTTTCGACGCGGGCCTCACCCTTTTCGCTGCGGTCTTTTTCGTGGTGACGAATCAGTCCGGACGCTTCGTTCACGTGATCCACGCGCTCGTGCAGATCGAGGTCCTGCGTATCGCGCGACAGCGTGTCTACGAGTCGAAGGAACGCGTGCAGTGCGTTGGCCGCGCGGGCGCTCAGCCCGTCGGTGACCAGTGCGCCGGCGGCATTCCACAGCGACGTATCGTTGGCCCGGGCATAGCGTCGAATTTCTTCCACGGTGCGCGCGCCGATGCCGCGCGTCGGCAAATTGACCACGCGTTCAAACGAGGGATCGTCGTGGCGGTTGCTGACCAGACGCAGATACGCGAGTGCGTCCTTGATTTCCGCTCGCTCGAAAAACCGCAGACCGCCGTACACACGATACGGAATACCCATGCCGATCAAACGCTCTTCGAACACGCGCGATTGCGCGTTGGATCGGTACAGGATGGCGATGTCCGAACGCGCACCGCCCTCGTCCACCCATTCGTTAATGCGCCCGATGACAAACTCGGCTTCATCGCGCTCATTGAACGCACCAAAAACGCGAATCAGATCGCCGTCCGCGCCTTCGGTCCACAGGTTTTTGCCCATGCGCGAGCCGTTGTTCGCAATCAGCGCGTTGGCCGCCGCCAGAATATTGCCGGTCGAGCGGTAATTCTGCTCCAGCCGAACCACCTGCGTGTTCAGAAAGTCGCGCTGGAACTGGCGGATGTGCTCAATGCGAGCACCGCGCCATCGGTAGATGGACTGGTCATCGTCGCCAACGACAAACGGTACGCCGTGCTCGCCCGCGAGCAGCCGAATCCACATGTACTGGATCGAGTTCGTGTCCTGAAATTCGTCCACCAGAATGTGGCCGAAGCGCTGCCTGTAGTGTTCGAGAATGGGCGGGTTGTCCCGCCAAAGCTCGTACGCCCGAAGCAATATCTCTGCAAAATCGACGAGGCCGGCGCGGTCGCAGGCGCTCTGATACTCACGGTAGAAATCGATCAGTTGGCGGCGCGTGGGATCATGGTCATCGTCGAGGTCGTCGGGTCGTCGGCCCTCGTTCTTGTTGCCATTGATAAAGCCGCGTACTTCTTTGGGGTCCCACTGACCGTCGCCGTGGCCCAGTGATGTCAAAAGTCGCTTGATGAAACGCTTCTGGTCCTCGCCATCCATGATCTGGAAAGTCTGAATGAGCCCCGCTTCGCGCCAGTGGATTCGCAACAGGCGATGGGCAAGCCCGTGGAACGTGCCCACCCACAACGCGCGCGCGTCCATTGACAGCAAACGCTCGAGCCGCCCGCGCATTTCGGTTGCGGCCTTGTTCGTGAAGGTGACGGCGAGCAGCGCGTGCGGCGACACGCGTTCGCGTTCAATCAGCCACGCGATGCGATGGATCAGTACACGGGTTTTGCCGCTGCCCGCCCCCGCGAGGACCAGCACCGGTTTAAGTGGCGCGCTGACCGCCTCGCGTTGCGCATCATTCAGTGAGGCCAGAATCGGGTGATCGCCGACGGCCGTTGTGGTCACGAGCCGGACTCGCCGCAGGTCCAGAGCCGGCTCACTTGTCCGCCGACCGTCACCTCAACTTCCTGACACTGCGCCTGATAGCGCGGCGTCGCGTCTTCACCGCAGCCGGTGCCCGTCACCGCGCCCGGATCGAAGACCACAGGAGGCGGTTCGGTCGGGAATGCCCCCAGACCGCGGTCATTGCGTTGCGCCACCAAGGATGCGTAAAGCGTTTCTGCTTGAGCGCACGCGCGATCGCGTTGCGCATCACTTAGCTTGGCGCCGACAAAGCCCGCGGTCATGCCACCGCGCAACGGGTCCCAGCCGGCGCGTTCAGCCACGGCCGCCCAAGCGTAGCCGGTGACATCAAGCCGGCCATCCGCCGCGTCGCCGTCGATCTCGCTGAGCGCGGCCGCCGCCTTCGGATCGTATTGCAGATCGCGATAAAGCCGTGCCATCTGCGTCATGGCGTGAACCGAGCCGTTTACTGCCGCACGTTGAAAATACTCGAGCGCTTGCTCGGGATCGGTTTTTGACAATCTCTCGCCGAGGAACTGCTGGGCCCACATGTCGTCGCCGTCGGCAAACGCCTTGAGCGTGGCATTGTCGTACTGCTCGTAGGGTTGATCGAGGATCGGGTTACCTTGCTCGTCAAGCTGCGGATAGCCACGCGACAGGCCCCACGTCGCCAACTGACCTTCCACATCGTCGATGCCCAACGCCTCGAACAAAGCAAAGAAATTCGGGTTACCGCTGAGATCGATCCGACGGACGCCATCATCTTCGTCAGAAGGCTCGGGCGCGCTGGCGGCGGCGTTAACCGGCGTCGGCACGCCCGGCGCGATCGCTTCGGGGGCGGGTGCGGATACGACCTCGCGCGCCGGCTCCAAATTGACCGGCGGTGCCGACGTCGCCGGTGTCGTCACAGGTTCGTCCAGCGCGCGCAGTGCGAACGCTCCAACAAGAAGGCTCAACAGAATTGCGATGCCTACCCAGACCGCCGGTTTCACGTCAGATCTGACCACCCGGCAGCAGATAGTGGTCAACGAGCATGACCGCGAACAGCACCATCAGGTAGGTAATGGAATACCCGAAAAGACCCATCGCCCGATCATAGCGCGGCGATTTTTGCAGGCGCCACGCTTTGACGATAAACAGGCCGCCCAGACCGAGCGCTGCGCTGAGATACAAAAGGCCGCCCATGCCGGTCAGGTACGGCAGGATCGTAATGACCACCATCAGGACCGTGTAGAGCAAAATCTGCAGCGTGGTGAACCGCACGCCGTGGGTGACCGGCAACATCGGGATACCGGCCTTCGAATAGTCCTCTCGCTTGGCGATGGCCAGCGCCCAGAAATGCGGTGGTGTCCACGCAAAAATAATCAGGAACAGAAGAAGCGCGTCGGGGTGAATGTCGCCGGTGATGGCCGCCCAGCCGAGCACGGGCGGCGCGGCACCCGCGGCGCCACCGATCACAATGTTCTGGGGCGTCGCGTGCTTTAGGTACGCGGTGTAGACGATCGCGTAGCCGATTAACGCGATGAAGGTGAGCACGGCCGTGAGGGGGTTGACCCACCGAACCAGAATAAGCATCGAGAGCATCGCCAGCAGCATTGCAAACGACAGGGCCTGGCGCGAGCTCAATTGTTTCTGCGGAAGCGGCCGGTTCTTCGTGCGGCCCATGCGCTCGTCGAAACGCTCGTCAAGCACGTGGTTGATGGCCGCCGCGGAAGCGGAGGCAAGGCCGATACCCAATGTGCCGAGCAACAACGGCGTCCACGGCACCATGCCTGGCGTGGACAGGAACATGCCGGCAATGGCCGTGAAGACAATCAGCGCGACAACGCGCGGCTTGCACAACTGCAGATAATTATTGAACGTGTCCGACCACATGTGATTCCGCCAACGGGATCCGGGAGTCGCGGCGCACGGCCGCGGTTTCGTACCGCGCGACGACGCCCAGCGTGAGGACACTGAGTAGTAGGAGCGCGGCGTTGCCATTGTGCGCGACTCCGAGCCACAGCGGCAACCCGAACTTCACAATAGCCACACCAATGCCGATCTGAAGCGTCAGGAACGCGAGCGAAAGGCTTGCTGCCGCGCGTCCGGGCGGCCCCAGACGGGTCGCCGCGCGCCAGGCGGCCAGCAGCAGCACCAGTGTCAGGACGATCGCCCCGATGCGATGGGTCAGGTGGATGGCCACACGCGCCGGATGCATCAAGACCCCGCCCTCGAAATCCGCCACACCGTGGTCCTCGATCGCCCGCCACGGGACAAAGCCCTCGGCCCAGTCGGCCTCGGGCCACCACTGGAGCTGGCAGGTTGGAAAATCCGGGCACGCCAACGCCGCGTAGTTGGTACTGGTCCAGCCACCAAGACCAATTTGCGCAAACGTGAACAGCAGTGCGGCAAGCGCAAGCCGCTCGACGCCAGTGCGCGCACGGCGCCGTCTCACGCCGCGCCCTGTGGTCAATGCGAGCCACGTCAAAAGTGTCAGGATGGTCATGCCACCCAGCAAATGCCCCATCACGATCACCGGTTGCAGGAGCAGCGTGACCGTCCACATGCCGAGCAAGCCCTGGAACAGCACCAGTCCCACGAGCGCAAACGGTATGAGGACCGGTTGACGGGGATCGTGGCGATTGCGCCAACCCATCACCGCCAGGGCAAGAATCATCAGGCCCAGCGTGCTGGCCACGTAGCGGTGAATCATCTCGCGCCACGCCTTACCGGTCTCCACGACGGCACCGTCGAATTCGTTGGCCACGCGCGCCAGTGCCTGCTCGGACTCGGGTACGAGCAGATGTCCGAAACAGCCGGGCCAATCAGGGCAGCCCAGGCCGGCGTCGGTTAACCGCACCCACGCGCCGAGCGTGATAACGACAAACGCCAGAACCGCTGCCGCACCGGAAATACGTGGGAACCACACCATCAGCCGATACTCGAAAGTTTGAGAAGCCGTTTCAGATCCGCCTTGAGCGCTTTGGAATCGACGCCGCGATCAAAGCGCATCATCAGGTTACCCAACGGATCGACCAGATAGATCGAGCTTGCGGGATCACCCGGAAAACGTGCCGCCTGAGCAAGAAGTTGCGGCTCGGCAGCGGTCACAACGCGCAGTCCGGGGTGGCGTTCAGCAACACTGTCAGGCAGCGAGCTGGCATTTGTCAGCATCAGCACACGCGCAATGCGCTTCATGTCGCGCCCAAAGGCCAGGCGCAGCTGTCGTATCTGAACGAGTGTCTGCTGGCAACGATCGTCGCAATCGGGCGACACGACGGTCAGCGTCCACGCGCCGTGGAAGGTTGCCTCGCTGGGTTTGCTCCCGTCGAGTGCCGGCAATTCAAGGACCGGTGTGACCAGTTCGCCATGCGCGGTGCTCCCGGACGGCGCGAGTTCAGGCCGCGCGTAGTACAGCGCGAGCGCGGCTACCACAGGGCCAAGGAACAGCAACGCCATCAGCACGAGCTGTCGTCGCCCGCGGCCGCGTTGTTGTTGATTTTGACTGCCTGCTGTCATTGTCGTTCCTGTTTTCGTCCCACGTGCCGACACGCTGCGATGTAAAGCACGAGCAAGGCCAGCGCGAGGCTGTACCACTGCACGGCGTACCCGATGTGTCGCTCGGGCGGGAAACCATCTGGCCGCCATTCGCGCACAAAACCGCCGCTGACGTCGGCGTCGAGCAAAACCAGATGGCTTGCCACCGGACGACCTAACCAATTGCCGATCTCCTTCGCCCCTGGATAGATCGCAAGGCGTGGCCACGTTGGTTTCACGCTCGCGTTACCCTCGCCCAGCCGCATACCTGGCGCGGCAAAGGCTCTGACGCGCCCGACAATCGTGCGCGGGCCATCAGGGGCGTCGGGCACGAGCGGAGCACTGCGTGTGCCTTCAAACGTGCGCCAGCCCCGGTTGACCACAACCACGTCGCCTCGATCGGTTTCGAACGGCGTAAGGACGTTCACCCCGGGCACACCGTTACGCGTCATCCCGTCCATCAAAATTTGCCGGTCGGACCAAAAGCGTCCTGCCAGCGAGACCCGTGAGTAGCGCTCCGGCGCTTCGCTCACATCGATCCACGGCGACGGTTCACCGGCCGCGTCGAATCGTTCGATCAACTGCCGCTTCGCATCGGCTTTGTTCCACTGCCATGTCCCAAGCCACAAGAGGCCCAGAAAAAGACTGCCGACCAGAAGGGTGGGCAACAGCCTTATTTCGAAGTCGCCTGCCCGCATGTTCCTGCTCCTGTGCCGCGCTATACTGTTGCGCCGCTCCGGCGAACCCTCACCAGAGAGATGGTCCATGCCAAAAATGATCGTTGTCCTGATGCTGCTCCTGATCATCGCAAGCCTCGGCTCGGCGATGGTCTCGATGCTGCGCGGCGGCCAGCCGCAGAATACGGCGCGCGCGCTGTCATGGCGTATCGGACTGTCGGTCGGGCTTTTTGTTCTGCTGATCGTGTTTTACAAGATGGGGCTTGTACAACCCCACGGCACCACGCCGATCACACCGCGTTAGAGGTTTACTTCAGAGGAAGTAAACAAACACGAATAAGCCAAGCCAGACCACATCGACAAAGTGCCAGTACCAGGCGGTTGCTTCAAAGCCGAAGTGATTATCCGGCGAGAAGTGACCCCGTAGCGTACGCAGCCAGATCACGAACAGCATGATCGAGCCGAGCGTAACGTGCAGACCGTGGAAGCCGGTCAACAGGAAAAAGGTTGAGCCGTAAATCCCGCTCGACAGCTTCAGGTTCAGGTGGTGGTACGCCTCGTAATACTCGAGCACCTGGAGACCGAGGAACAGAAATCCGAGGCTAAAGGTCATGAAAAGCCCGGTCTTCAACCAGAAACGATCGTTCCGTAACAAGGCGTGGTGCGCGATGGTCACGGTCACACTGGAAGTGAGCAGCAACGCCGTGTTGATCAGTG